>JAUIDW010000176.1 GCA_030428395.1 bacterium
GGGGTCGTCCGCGCGCATGGCGTGGCCGCGCGTGGCCGCGGTGGTCAGCAGGTCGCCCGGGGCGATGGCGCCGTTCTCGGCCGAGGCCTTCACGAACACGCGCCCGGTCATGGCGACGCGCGTGTCGCCGTCGGCGACGCCGTCCTGGCCCAGCTGCAGGCCCGGGTTCAGGCCGTTCGCCCCGGAGACGATGCCGGCGACGCGGCGGTCGTAGGGCTCGTCGGACGTGGCCAGCTGGCCCGCGTTCTCGGGGTCGATCACCACGACCGTGCCCGGCTCGCAGGTCTCGGCGCCGGTGTCGAAGAGCTCGACGAGGTCCGCGCCGCCGTCGATCTGCAGCGTGTCCGTGCGCATCGTGCCGTGCACGTCCAGCCACGGCCCGAAGGCGAGGTTCATGGTCACGCGCGGCACGCCCGCGCTGATGAACTCGAAGCGGTCGCCCTGGTCGACGTAGCGCATGCCCCAGTCGGTGAAGGACGGAGAGTGGGCCACGACCATGCGGTTCCCGTTGCTCGTGCTGGACGCGAACATGTGCATCATCGGCTCGTTGGTCCCGTCGGTGTCGGGGAAGTAGAGCGAGGCGTTGTCGTCGACCAGCGTCACGGCGCCGTCGGTGCCGTCGACGCGGAACTTGCCGCCGGCGCCCACGGTCAGCGTCGCCGCGGGGAACGTGTCGCCGATGCCCACGTTGCCGACCGAGTCGATGCGGACCCGCTCGATCGCGTCGGTGGTGAACGCCAGCGACTCGAACGAGGGGCTCGAGATCCCGGTGTCCTCCGAGCCGGCGCCGAAGCGGTACGAGGGGTTCGCGCCGGTGCCGAAGGGCGCCATCACGATGTCGCTGCCGCGGATGCTGCCGTTGACGTGCAGCCGGCTCGTCGGGAAGGTCGTGCCGAGGCCGACGAAGCCGGCGGCGTCGACGAACAGGTCCGTGCTCAGCGGGTACAGGGAGCCCAGCGTCGGCGAGGTGCTGGCGGCGATGCAGCCGCCGCCCGCCTGGTCGAACAGCCCGTCCACGCAGATGCCCGTGCCCAGGGCGGCGGTGCCGGCCGGGCCGCGGGTCGCGCTGACGCCCGGTCCCGACGCGCCCAGCCCCGCGGTGCCGCCGGTGCCGGCACCGGACCCGCCGGAGCGTCGCCCGTCCCGGTCCGCGGCGCCGGCGGCCGTCGCGTTCCCGATGCCGCCGCCGTCGCCGCCGAAGACGGCCGCGCCGCCGACGCCGACGGGGAACGGCGCGAGGCCCAGGTCGACGCGCTCGAACGAGCCGCCGACGTTGTGGTAGCCGAGCGCGCCCGCCGCGGTCCACGCGACGAGGTCGAGGGCGCCGTCGCCGTCGTAGTCGGTCCACTGCGCGTCCAGGTCGCGGCCGGCGTGGTCGAGGCCCAGGTCGGCGGCGCACTCGAAGAACGTGCCGTCGCCGCGGTTGCGGAACAGCATCGGCGCTCCCTGCGAAGTGCCGACGAACAGGTCGCCGTGGCCGTCGGCGTCGAGGTCGCCCCAGCGCGCGAACACGGCGCCGCGGCCGCCCGCGGCGAGGCCCGCGGCCTCGGTGACGTCGGCGAAGCTGCCGTCGCCGAGGTTGCGCATCAGGCGCAGGCCGCCCGCGGGCGACAGCGCCAGGGCGTCGGCGAGCCCGTCCGCGTCCACGTCGAACCACGTGGCGGGGGCGGGCAGCGCCGCGGGGACGGCGGGGACGAGGTCGGGGTCCTGGGCGGCGGCGAACCCGGCGGTCAGGGTCAGCGAGATCAGGGCGGGGTGGCTCATGGTCGGTCTCCTTGGGGTCGATGGGGGGAGGAGGCGTCCTCCCGGGGGGCCGACGGAAAGCGGGCGCCGTCCCCGCCACGCAGAAAGGCGGTGCGCCGCCGGGCGCAACGCGCGGCCCGCGAGGAACCGCTCCGGGGGCCCCCGGCGGCCCCGCGGGGCGCCCCGGACGGTTGCAGGGCCCGCCCCGGGGCGTCAGCCTGGGTCCGCGCGGGGGCCCCGCGCGGCGGCGGTGGCATCCGGAGCGAACACGCGGGCGGCGATGGGGGTGGCGGTCCTGCTGCTGGCGGGGGCGGTGGGCGTGCGCGGCATCCCCCCGACCCGCCCCCCGGCCCCCGTGGACGGCCCCGTCGACCCGAGCGTCGCGGAGCCCATGCAGCTCCTGCTGCGCGGGGGCGAGCGCCGGCTGGAGGACCTCGCCGGCTTCGTCGCGCCCGAGCGCCTGGTGGCCTGGTCGGCCTCCGCGCGGGTGCCGTTCGAGCTGACCGGCTGCCCGCGCACCGCCGACTGGCTCCAGACCGAGCCGGGCCAGCGCGTCGAGCGCCTGGTCGAGAGCCTGCGCCGCGGCTCGCCCGAGGAGGCCCTCGCGGCGCTGGCGCTGGTCGTCCAGATCGCGCGCTCGACCAGCTGGGACCCCGGGTTCTTCGGCGGCCCCGAGCACGCCGAGCGCGTCGGCGGCCTGCTCGAGGAGTGGCTGCGCGTCTGGGCCCAGCCGGCGGCGGCCGACCCGACGCTGTACGAGCCGGCGCTGGCCGCGGCGCTGCTCTACGGGCGGGCGATGCGCGTCGCGTACGAGTCCAAGACGGTCGGCCGCCACGCCGCCACGTACGAGCGCGCGAAGGCGTTCCTGCAGACGGCGACCGGCGCCGGGGCCAGCCGCCGGACCGCGTTCGGCGAGGCGCTGGCGACGCGCTACCCGCGCGCGTTCGAGCTGCTCTCGTCGAACGGCGACTTCCTGCTCGGCTGCGAGGAGGAGGCGCGCGTGCTCTGGCCGCGCCTGCGGGGGAGCTGCCCGTGACCGGCGACGCGCAGCGACCGACGGCGAGCACCGCGCCGGCCGCGTTCCAGCTCGCGCTGGCGTGCGTGACGATCGCCGCCGGCGGCGTGCTGCTCGGGCTGCAGGTGGACGGCACGGGGGCCTGGGTCGGCACCGGGTACGCGTCCCTCGGCACCGGGGCGCTGGTCGCGGTCGTGACGAGCCTGCTGCAGGCCGTCCGCGCGGGGCGCGTGCCGCGCGACCTCGTCTCCGCGCTGTCCGCGGTCGCGGGGTTCTGCGGGCTGGCGTTCGTCGTGGCCGGCGTGCTCGCCCCCGGCGGCCCGTGGATGTTCTTCGAGCTGTTCGTGCTGTTCTGGCTGCTCGCGCGGCGGCGCACGCGCAGCGACGCGAGCGGCCCGGAGGTGACCGGCCCCTCGCTGTTCCTGCTGACGCTGATGCTCCTGTTCCGGCTCTGGGTCACCTACCAGGGCTCCGAGCACCGCTGGCAGGTGATGTCGATTCCGCTGCCGGGCCTCGGCGCGCTGCCGCTGCCGTTCCTGGAGCCGATCCGGCGCGTGGACCTGGGCTCGTTCCGCCCCGAGGAGCTCGGCTTCCCGCCCACCGGCCTCGACTTCCCGCTGACCCTCGTGCTGTGGGCGGCGGGCTTCGCGCTGTGCGCCTCGGGGCTGTGGTGGCGCGTCAACGCGGCGCGCGAGCACGAGAACGACCGCATCCAGGCGGTGATCGAGACGCTGCCGCCGCTGCTGGCGAACCTGGTGCAGAAGCTGCTGCCCGAGGAGCACTGGGAGGGCCTGGGCCTGCACGGCCTGGGAGAGCGGCCGCTGCAGAAGCGCATCGAGGGGCTCGTCCGCGAGCGCCTCGCCGCGGCGGGCGAGTTCCACACCGCGCTGCGCAGCCTGGGCGCGCTGCCGCCGGCCAGCGGCGCGTTCGCCGGCGAGATCGACGGCGCGCTGCGCACGTACCTGCCCCCCGCGCTTCCGCCACCCGGGGTCTCGAACCGGCCGGGCGACGACCTACAGTAGGCCGCGCGCCGACCGCGCCCACGCCGTGCCCGCCCCCCGCTCCGTTCCCGACCTCCGCCGCGCCCCGCGCCCGGCGCGCGCCCCGGAGGCGACGGCGTGACCGCCGCGCGCTGGGTCGCGCTGGGGGCCTGGTCGGCCGGTGTCGCCGTCGCGCTGGGGGCCTTCGGGGCCCACGGCCTGCAGGAGCGGGTCGCGGCCGAGCAGCTCGCCTGGTGGGAGACCGGGGTGCACTACCACGTGCTGCACGCGCTCGCGCTGGTGCTGTTCGGGCTCCACGCGGGTCGGACCGATCGCGCGCCGCACTGGGTGGGCTGGGCGTTCCTGCTCGGCGCCGCCCTGTTCAGCGGGACCCTGTACGCGATGACGCTCGGCGGCCCGCGCTGGCTCGGCGCCGTCACGCCGTTCGGCGGGACCGCGCTGATCGTCGCGTGGGTCGGCTTCGGCCTGCACGCCTGGCGCGCGGGGACCCGCTCCGCGCCACCGCCGACCGGCGGTTGACGGAATCGTGACCGGGGAGTCGGCCGTTCCCGGCCCAGGAGTTGCATCCCACGCGCGGGCCGGAGGCCGCCGGAATCCCGGTGCGCGCCAACGCCTCCCGCCCCGGCTCCGTTCCTCTCCCCGCAGCGGTGGCGCGCCGCCCGGGCGCCGCTATATTCCCCCGATTCCGATGCGTCGATTCGAACCCCAGCGACCCCCCTCGGCCCTGACCGCCCTGGTCCTGGCCCTGGCAGCGGCCCTGCCGGGCCCGGGCTGCGCCTCCTCGCGCCGGGCCGACGAGGCCGACGCGCCGTACCCGGTGCTCGAGGGCGCCGACTTCGGCGGGATGCAGAACGTCTCCCAGTGTGGACACGTCTGGGTCGGCAGCCGTCCCGCCGCGGCGGACCTCGAGCTCGCCGTGCGGCGGGGGGTCGAGCTGGTGGTCGACGTCACGGCCCCCGCCGGCGCCCAGCGGCTCGAGCTGGCCCAGGCGGCCGACGAGCTCGGCCTGGAGTACGTCGCCATCGGCGGCGACAGCGCGACCCTCGACGACGCGGACGTCGACGTGTTCCTCGACGCGCTCGCGCGGGCCGAGAGCTCGCCCGTGCTCGTCTTCTGCGACAACGGCGGTCGCTCCGCGCAGCTCCTCGCGATCTTCCGCGTCCTGCGCGACGGCGTGCCGCTGCAGGCCGCGCTCGAGGACGCGCGCAAGGGCGGCATGAAGCCCGGCGACGACGAGGAGTTCGTCCGCCGCCAGGTCGACCGCCTCGGCGCCTGACGCGCGGGCTTCGCGCCCGAGCGCGCGGACGACATCAGCTCGCGTCGGGCTCGCGCGGAGCCGCCTCGACCGTCGCGCCGCCGAGCTGCGTTCCCGGCGGCAGCGAGCGCAGGTGCAGGTCGCGCTGGGGGAAGGCGATCTCGATGCCGGCCTTGCGGAAGGCGAAGTCGACCTCCGAGTGGAGCCGGTCCACGACCTGCGGCCACAGGTCGCGGTTGCCGAGGAACACGCGCAGCTCGAAGTCCAGCGAACTGGCGCCGAAGCTGCGGAAGATCGCCTGCGGGGCGGGGTCCTCGAGCACGAGCGGGTTGTCGCGCGCCACCTTCAGGAGGAGCGACCGCGCGCGCGCCGTGTCGGAGCCGTAGGCGATGCCCACCGGCACGACCAGGCGGGTGACCGGGTCGGTCAGCGTCCAGTTGATGACGCTGCCGGTGATGAACTCCTTGTTCGGGATCAGGAACTCGCGCCGGTCCCAGTCCTGGACGGTGGTCGCGCGCATCTGCAGGCGCGTGACGCGTCCCTCCGTGCCGCCGACGGTGACCACGTCTCCGACGCGGACCGGGCGCTCGAGCAGGATGATCAGGCCCGAGACGAAGTTGGCGAAGATCTCCTGGAGCCCGAAGGCCAGCCCGAACGTCAGCGCGGCCGCGAGCCACTGGATCTTCTCCCAGCCGATGCCCAGGGCCCCGGAGACCGCGCTGACCCCGGCGATCACGATCAGGTAGCGGACGATGGTCGTGACCGCGTAGCGCGCGCCGCGGTCCAGCGGGAGCTGCTGCAGCACGGCCAGCTCGAGCAACCCGGGCAGGTTGCGCGCGGCGATGGTCGTCAGCAGGACGAAGATCAGCGCCAGGACCACGTCGGCCAGCGTCAGCACGGCCGGGAGGCCGAGCGAGTCGCCCAGCCCCGTGGCGCTCTCCGCGATCTGCGTGACGGTGGCCGTGGGGTCGCCGGAGGGCGGTGCCGCCGCCGCGTCGCCCCCCGCCGCGCCGCTCGCCGGCGCCGCCTCCTCGCCCGCGGACGCGCCGCCGTTCCCGTCGGGATCGACCTCCACGTCCAGCAGCGCGAGGCGCGGCAACAGCTGCACTCGGTCGAGCCCCTGCAGGGCGGGCAGGGCGCTCGCCCAGATGACGTAGACGCCGATCAGCGCGGCCAGCGTCAGGCCGCTGCGGAAGAGCTGGCGGGTCTGCGCGTCCACCGCGGGGATGTCGACCTCGTCCTCGTCGATCCCCGAGGCGCCCGACTCCCGCGCCGCATCCGGCTCCCCTTCCCCCGTCTCCGCGCGCGCCTTCGCCCGCTGGCGCGCCTGCTCGATCGCCAGCCTGCGGCGGATGATGAAGAGCCACCGCAGCAGCAGAGCGTTCACGATCACGAGCGCGATGGCGAAGCCCAGCGTGTAACGCAGCCGGGCCTCGAACTGCAGCGCGGTGTAGTAGTAGCCCGACAGCGCCAGGGCGCTCAGCGCGATCGGCCCCCAGACGGCGAACGCGAACCACAGCCGGCGGGTTCGCCCGAGCAGCGAGGCGCTGCGCTGGCTCATCTCGGCCAGCAGCGGGGTGTCGGCGCGCAGCAGCCGGTACAGGAACACGGCCAGCACCACCATGTCGGCGACGAACGCCACCCGGCCCAGCGAGTGCGTCCAGTCGCTGGACTGCACGTGGTCGAGGCTCTGCGCGACGAAGCTGAGCGAGAGCGCCGTGGGCTCGAACCAGCGCAGCTGGACGCGCAGGAAGTGCATGCTCCGCGCGGCCCACCGGAAGTGCGCCTCGCCGACGCTGCGCTCCTTCGCGATCTGCCGCGCCCAGTCCAGCACGAGGTAGATCGGTGCGACCTCGCGCAGGCCCAGCCCCAGCGCCCGCGCCAGCTCGTCGGTCGACTGCGAGGCCACCCAGCCCACGACGAGCATCGCCAGCGGGAACGGGAGGGCGAGCAGGAGCGACTGCACGAGGGCCCGGACGGTGAACAGGAAGCGGTCGGTCCGGTACGAGCGCACCAGCTCGCCCATCTCGCGCCGCTTGCGCTTGAGGAGCCGGCGCCCGGTGAGCAGGAGCGCGACGAACGCGCTCATCCCCAGGACGCGGCCGAGGCGCTCCTCGAGCGGTCCGGCCACCGAGCGCACCACCGCCGGCCAGTCCGTGCGGACGACCAGGTCGAACGCGTCCGTGGGCAGCGCGAGAAGGCTCGGCAGCGGGTTCACGCCGACGCTGCGGACCCAGAGGATGCGCTGCTCGATGTAGTCGCGGTAGCGCTCGGCGGCGCCCGTCAGGTCGCCGTGCGCGACCTCGAGGTCGTAGAGGACGGCCAGGAGCTCGTTCGCGTCGCGGATGACCTCCTCCTGGAGCTCGCGCTGGGAGTCCAGCAGCTCCGTCGCGAGCGCGGCGAGCTCGCCGTCCGTCTCGTCGACCCCGAGCTCGGCGAACAGCTCCGCGAGGCGCCGGTCGACGCTGCCGTAGGACGCGCGCTCCTCCTCGATGCCGAGCAGCAGGAGGTGGGTCTCGGACAGGCGCTCGGCGCGGTCGTCCGCGGTGTCCTCGAGCTGACGAGTGCGCGGCAGCCACTCGAAGTCGCGGCGCAGCACGAGGCCCATGCCCTCTGTGAGGCCGCCCGCGGCGATGCGGCGCCGCATCGAGCGGAAGCGGCGCTCGACCTCCGCGGTGACGGCGCGCGTCTCGCGCAGCTCCACGGCCGTCGAGGCGATGCGCTGCGGCAGCCCGTCCTCGCCCGAGCGCAGGGCGGCCAGCTCCTCGTTGTGCGTGGCGACCGACGCCAGCTCGGGGTAGCTGGCCACGATCTCGTCGCGCTTCGCCTCGGCCGCGCGGGCCGCCCGCTCGGCCTCGGCGCGCTTGAGGGTCGTGACCTGCTCCTGCCAGAAGGCGGCCGCCTGCTCGGCGCGGGTCGACTCGGCCCGCGCGCGGTCGAGCCGCAGCGGCAGCACCTCGCGCAGCGCCTCGTACGCGGCCTGCTCGGCCTCGAGCGCCGCCGCGCGCTGCCGCAGGACCTCCATCTCGGCGGCGACCCGTGCGCGCCGCGGGGCGCCGTCGGCGGACGCCGGCAGCGCGGCGAGCTGCTCCGCCCGGTCGGAGAGCTCGACGCGGGCGCGGGCGAGCTCCTCGGGGATGGCCGCGGCGCGTCCCAGGCGCGTGTCGCGGACGCGCCCGAGCTCCTCGACCTGGCTGCGGGCCGCGGCCAGCTCCGCCTGGGCCTGCGACAGACGCTGCTCGCGCTCGCGCAGCCCGAGCGCCACGAGCTCCGACGGCGAGGGCAGCTGGTTCGTGCGCGCCGGGTCCTCGCGCAGGCTCTTCAGTCGCGCCGGAGCCTCGGCGACGTCGCGGCGGAAGCCCTCGGCGCGCTGCCGCGCCTCGGCGGCCTCGTCCAGCGCGGCGAGCGCGGCGCGCCAGTCTGCCAGCTCCTCCTCCGAGGCGTCCTCGCCCGCGGCCTCGAGCGCCTCGATGCGCTGCTGCACCTCCGCGCGCTCGGGCGGCGGGACGTCCTGGCCGGACAGCAGGGCGAGGACCGCCAGCAGGATCGGGAACAGCGGGGGCATGGGCGAGCAGCGCTGCGGGGCGCCGGGCCGCGGAGTCTAGCCGGCGGCGGGCGCGCGGCGTCGCTCGCGGTGATTTCGCGCCGCGGCGACCAGCGTCCGGAACAGCCGCACCTGGGGCCCGGAGCGCGGGAGCAGCTCCGGGTGCCACTGCACGCCGAGCCGGAACGGCCGGCGCGGATCCTCGACGGCCTGCGGGATGCCGAAGCGGTCCCGCGCGACGACCCGCAGGCCCGCGCCGGGGCTCGCGACGGCCTGGTGGTGCAGCGTGTTCACGCGCAGCGCCGTGCGACCCAGCGCGGACGCCAGCACGGACCCGGGCTCGACCCGGACCTCGAGGATGGGCAGCAGCTGCCGGCGCGGCGGCCTGTTCGTCCCGCGGCGTATCCGCGGGTCGAGGGTGCCGCCCGCCCACACGTTGAGGAGCTGCGCGCCCCGGCAGATCCCGAGCACCGGCAGCTCCCGCGCCGCGGCCCGCGCGAGCGCCGTCAGCTCGAGCTCGTCCCGGGCGGGGTCCGCGCCGGGCCCCAGCTCGACCGCACCGTACAGCCGGGGGTCGACGTCCGTCCCCCCGCCGAGCACCAGCCCGTCGAGCGGGGCGTCGGCGGACGGGCTCGCGGGCGTCAGCCGCACGGCGCGCGCGCCGGCGCGGTCGAGCGCCCGGCGCGTGCACGTCCAGGCGACCCCGCCGCGTCGCGCGGGCCCCGTCACGCCGATCAGAGGGCGCGGGTCAACCACGAGCGGATCGTCTCCGCCTGCTCCGCGGCGCCGGGCTCGAACGGCTGCGCCAGCGCTTCGCGGCGCCAGGCGCACAGGCCGTCGAGGCGCGGGCGGTCCAGGGCCAGGTCCTCGACGACCAGCCACGTCCGCCAGCCCTCGAGCAGGGACCAGCCGGCCTCGCCGACGCGCGAGTCGGGCAGCCGGAAGTGGAACGTGGGGCGGGGCTTCAGCAGGGGGTCGTGGACGTGCTGCTCGACGAGCTCGGGCTCGAGGTGCGCGAACAGCGGGAGCATGTCCAGCGCCCGGTTGCGGGTGGGGCTGGCCAGCAGGTAGGACCGCACGAGCGCGGCGCGGTCGGCCGGGGGCTCGGTCTCGCCCAGCAGACGCACCACGTAGTCGCGCGGGAGCGGGTCGATCCACGGGGTGAGCCTGCGCGTCGGGTCGACGTCCAGGCGCTCGCGCAGCCACGGCCCGAGGGCCGCCCACGCGCGCAGGTGCGCGTGCAGGCCGCGGGCCGACGGGTCGGCGACCTCCGGGTTGAAGTGCACGCCGTAGGCGCGCAGCGGGTCGGACGTGCCCTCGGCGCCGGCGGCGCCGAGCGCGGCGACCAGCCGGTCCACCCGCGGGAGCTCCTCGACGGGGAGCGGCGGGGTGACGAGCTCGAACGGCGTGACGGTCCCGACCGCGAGCGCCAGCAGGGACTCGGCCGAGGCCTCGAGGAGACCCGGGGCGCGCCCGCGCCGACGCCGGCGCCCGAAGCGCTTCAGGCGGCGGTCGTCGACCTCGAGCCGGAACGACCCGAGGGACGGCGTCTCCACGCGCAGCTCGTAGCGCGAGTCCCGGCGCAGCTCGCCCTGCAGCTCGCGCCGCACGACCTCCCCCGCGTCCTCCAGCTCGAGCCCGGTGAACTCGACCTCGACGCCGACGCGCCGGGGCGCCCCCTCGGGACCGAGGGGGTGCTGCGGGAGGATCGCGGCGGGGCGGTCCGACGCGAGGCGCTGGAGCAGGCGCAGCTCCCTCACTGCGCGCTCCGCTCCCCCCGGCCGGACAGGAAGCTCGCGAGGTCGTCGGCGTGCTCCTCCTCGACGGCCAGGATCTCCTCCAGCATGCGCCGGGTCGTGGGGTCGTCGTCGCCCAGGAAGCGGATCATCTCGCCGTAGGACTCGATCGCGATCCGCTCCGCGACGAGGTCCTCGCGGATCATCGCCTCCAGGTCGGCGCTGTCGCCGTACTCGGAGTGGCTGCGCGACAGCAGGCCGTCGGGCGAGAAGTTGGGCTCGCCGCCGAGCTGCACGATGCGCTGGGCGATGCGGTCGACGTGCTCCTGCTCCTCGCGGGCGTGCTCGGCGAACTCGGCGGCGACGGTCTCGGCCACCGGCCCGTCGGCCAGCGCGTGGTGGCGCTTGTAGCGCAGCACGCACACGATCTCGGTCGCCAGGGCCTCGTTCAGCAGCCGCAGCACGGTGTCGCGGTCCGCGGCGTACCCGCGGGTGACGGCGCCTTCCTCCATGTGCTCGCGGGCGCGCTTGCGCAGCGTGCGCACGTCGGACAGGAACGGTCGCTTCGGGTCGCGGAGGGTCTTCTCGGGAGTCTCTACTTTCACGGGAGTCCTTTCTTCTTGCCGGGGGGGCAGGGACCGGGGGGGTGATG
>JAUIDW010000526.1 GCA_030428395.1 bacterium
CGCGTCGCCGGTGCGGTGGTGGTGCGCGCGCAGGATGCGGTACAGGACCGGGTCGCGCATCGTCAGGTTCGGCGAGGCCATGTCGACGCGCGCCCGCAGCGAGCGCGAGCCGTCGGGGAACTCGCCGGCGCGCATGCGGCGCAGCAGGTCGAGGCTCTCCTCGGCGGTGCGGTCGCGGTACGGGCTGTTCCGGCCCGGCGCGGTCAGCGTGCCGCGGTACTCGCGGATCTCGTCGCCGGAGAGGTCGCAGACGTAGGCGTGGCCGTCGCGCACGAGCTGCTCCGCCAGCTCGTAGAGCCGCTCGAAGTAGTCCGAGGCGAAGAAGAGGCGGTCCTCCCAGTCGAACCCCAGCCAGCGCACGTCGCGCTGGATCGCGTCCACGAACTCCTGGTTCTCCTTCGTCGGGTTCGTGTCGTCGAAGCGCAGGTTGCACTTCCCGCCGAACTCGGCCGCCAGGGTGAAGTTGACCCAGATCGCCTTGGCGTGGCCGATGTGCAGGTAGCCGTTGGGCTCCGGCGGGAAGCGCGTGTGCACGCGTCCGTCGTTCACGCCCTGCTGGACGTCGCGCGCGACGATCTCCTGCAGGAAGTGGCGCGAGGCGCGGGCCTCGTCGCCCCCGGGGTCGCCCCCCGCGGCTCTGGACGGATCGCTCATCGTGGTCCCGGCCTCCGGCGGGGAAGCGCGGCATCCTAGCAGGCCCCTCGGGCGGCCTCCACCGGGCCGGAGCGCCCGCCGTCAGCGGTCGGGGACCTCGAGCGCGATGCCGGCCATGCCCGCGCGCGCCTCGAACGGGAGCACGGCCAGCACCTCCCCCGCCTCGTCGAGCAGCTCGGCCCGTCCGGCGCCCGGCGGCGCGGCGGCGTACTGGCCCGGGGAGCGCGAGAAGTCGCCGGCGTCCCACTCGACGCCCTCCGCGGTGACGACGCGCCAGCGCCGGTCGGGGCGCGCCCGCGGCGCGCGCAGCAGCACGGCGACGCGCGGGCGCACCTCGAGCCGCGGCGCGGCGTCCGCGGTGCCCGCGTCGAGCACGACGCGCGCCGACTGCAGCACGTCGTCGCCCTCGCGCGCGAGCGCCACGAGCGCGACCCGGCCGAGGTCCGCGTCGAGCGTGTAGGAGCCCCCCACGGTGCAGGCCCGCCAGCGGTCGAGCTCGCCCAGGAGCGCCTGGCCGGCGGCGTCCAGCACGTCGACGCGCACGCGGGCGCCCGCCGGCAGCGCCCCGCCGGCGCGCACGACCTGGCCCACGAGCTCGTCGCGCGGCGGCTCGAGCACCAGCTCGCCGAGGTCGACGTCCCGGTCCTCCAGGTCCACCGTCCGCCGCAGCAGCGCGGCGTCGGGGGCGCGGACGAGCAGCCGCCACGTGCCGGGCGGGAGCGAGCGCACCACACGCGCGGCCGGGTCGCGCACGCCGCGCACGTCTCCGCCGTCGACCGGGCGCCCGGCCTCGAACAGCGCGTAGCGGAACGGGCGCGCCGGCCCGTCGAGAGGTGGCCGCACCGCGAAGGCGAGCACGCGCAGGCGGCGCTCCAGCTCGCCGGGGTCGACCGTGAACGTCAGCTCCTCGACGCCGGGCGGCAGCGGCAGCTCGTCGAGCACCGCGGCGCCGAAGAGCAGCGCGACGCGGCCCCCCGTCCCCGCGGCGACGTCGACCAGTCCGAGCACCTCGGCCGGCCGCTCGACCTCCGCGAGGTCGCGCGAGTCCACCCCGGCCGGCGGCACGGACCAGGCGCCCGCGCCGTCGCGGACACCGACCCGCAGCATCGCCGCGCTCGCGCCCGCCGGCAGCGCCCAGCGCAGCGGCCGGCCCGCCGGATCCAGCGCGCGCACGAGCACCCGCCGGCCCGGCGCGGCGCTCGGCGCCGCGGGCTCGAGCGCGGTGCGGGTGCTCTCCGCGCCGCCCGCCCCGGGCGCCGGGGCGTCCTGCGGCGGCGGCGCAGGCCGCTCGACGGCGGTCGCCGGCGATCCGGCGGCGGGAG
>JAUIDW010000177.1 GCA_030428395.1 bacterium
GGGCTCCTGGCCCGCCACCCCGGCTGCCGGATCACCTGGGTGACCGCCCGGGCGGCGCGGGACCTCGTGGCGCGCCACCCGGGCCTGCACGCCGTCGTGACGGTCGATCCGCGCTCCGAGGCGGACCTCGAGGAGGCCCGCCGGACCCTTGCGGGGACCCGCTGGGACCGCCTGCTGTCCCTCGACGACGAGGAGCCCATGTGCCGGCTGGCGAGCGCGCTCGACGCCGCGGAGCTCTCCGGCGCCCACCTCGACGCCGCCGGGCGTCGGGCCTACACGCCCGACGTCGCGCCCTGGTTCGACATGGGGCTGCTCTCGACGCACGGCAAGGAGCGCGCGGACCAGCTGAAGATCGCCAACACGCGCAGCCACCCCGCGATCTACGCGGACATGTTCGGCGTCGAGCCCGGCCGGCCGCGGCTGGACGTCCCCGCCGAGGCCGTGGAGCGGGCCCGCGCCTTCGCCCGGAGCGCGGGGCTGGGCCGGCGGCCGGTCGTCGGCCTCAACACCGGGGCCGGGGGGCGCTGGACCTCGAAGGGGCTGCCGGAGGAGCGCGTGGTCGCGCTCGCGGCGGGGCTGGACGCGGCGGTGGAGGGGGGGCTGGACTTCCTGCTCCTGGGCGGGCCGGAGGAGCGCGAGCGCAACGGTCGCATCGCCGCGGCCCTGCGCGACCGCGTCGCGCTGCACGACACCGGCACGGACAACGGGCTGCTGGACTTCGCCGCGCTCGTCGGCCTCGCCGACCTGCTCGTCACGAGCGACAGCCTGGCGCTGCACGTGGGGACGTGCGCCGGCGTGCGGATCGTCGCGTTCTTCGCGCCCACCTCGGCCGCGGAGGTGGACCTCTTCGGCCTGGGCGAGAAGCTGCGCAGCACCGCGCCCGACTACGCCTCCTACCGGCGCGACGCGGACAACGCGACGCTGACGGTCGAGCGCCTGCGGGCGGCGTGCCTGCGCCAGCTCCGGCTGGTCGGGGCGCCGTCCTCCGCGCCGGCGGTGGCCCCGGGGGCGTGAGCCCGCCGCCGCGCGGGACGGAGCGCCGCGGCGTCGAGGATTCGAGGCGGTCGCGGGCAGGAGGAATCCACAAACACGGAACTCCTTTCCGGGCGGGTCCGTCCACAATGCGCAGTGCACGCGGGCCGCGCCCCCTGCGGAGATCCCCCCGACCTCCTCCGCCGCGACGGGCCCCCGCTCCTCTCGCTCTCTCCGCCCTCTTCGTGACGGTCACCAGGCCGCGAACCCACGGTATGCTCTCCTGGAAGATCGTCTCCCTCCCCTCCTAGGAGTGTCCCCATGTCCAGACTGGCCCCCCTCGCGGCCGCCGGATTGCTGGTCGGCGCCCTCGCGGCCCCCGGCTTCGCGCAGCAGGCGCACAACTACCTGAACGTTCGCGTGCAGAGCAAGGGCGAGACCTACACGGTCGAGCACGCCGGCGACTCCCTGCGCTACGAGGTGATCGGTCGCCTCGACCACACCGCCAACGAAGGCCTGGCGATGTTCTCGCTGGACCTCGTGTACGACGGCCCGGCCCTGCAGCGGGCCAAGCTGCCGACCGCGGCGCCGATGAACCGGTTCTCGACGCCCCTGGGCGTCAGCAACCCCGAGGGCTTCGGCGGCACCCGCGAGGGTGGGAACCTGCTGCAGGTCGGCGGGATGCAGAACACGATCCGCAACCAGTTCGCGCCGCAGCCCACCGGGGACGTGATCACCGGCGTCGGCCACGCCGACCAGACGCTGGTCGTCGGCCGCGTGCGCGCTCCGACGACGCTGGGCGTCTACCACCTCGACGTCGAGAACCTGACGGCCAACGTGATCCGCCAGGGCGAGACCGGCCTGCCGTTCTACGCCTGCGACCCCGCCTTCCCGGGCCAGGTCATCGGGCTGACGATCGAGGTCGTGCCGCTGGACGTCCCGGTCGAGCCGTTCACCGCCTCGGGCGGCGGCCGCCTCCCGATCGGCCTGAACGCGGGCCCGGAGAACGCCGGCCGCGAGTACTGGATCTTCGGCTCGATCGTCGACGAGGGCTTCGAGGGCGGCGTGTCGATCGCCGGGCTCGAGCTGCCGGTGCGCGACGACGCGTACTTCCGCCAGACCCTCGCGCGCTCGAGCCGGGCGCCGCTGCAGGGGATGCGCGGGACGTTCGCCGCCGACGGCACGGCGCCCGACGCCGTGTTCGAGGTTCCGGCCGGCGCCCTGGACGCCTACGTGGGCAAGCGCATCCGCCACGTCGTGGCGATCTTCGACGGGGCCGAGGCGACCTACGTCAGCCCGCCCGCCGACGTCGTCATCGTCGAGTAGCGCGACCCTCCCCCGGCGCGGGCGGCCCCGCGCGCCGTCGACCTGCGGTCCGGCGCGCACCGCGCGGCCCGCGCCTCCGACCAACCCTTCCCCCCCCCCCGATCCCGATCCGAATCCCCTTCTCAGGAGCTCCCTGGATGCAGCGCCTCGCCCTCCCCATCCTCGTCACGTCGGCCCTCGCCGGTAGCGCCTCGGCGCAGTTCAACCAGCAGTGGGTCCAGTACCAGGCCGACCAGGCCCGGCTGCAGCCGGCCTCCGGCGTGGTCTCGAACTCCAGCACCGAGGTCGACTTCGCCTGGGGCGACGTCGACAAGGACGGCTGGATCGACCTCGTCGTCGTCCGCAAGGAGCCGGTGACCACCTCCGGCAAGCGCACGAACCTGCTGCTGATGAACGAGCTCGGCGTGCTCGTCGACCGCACCATGCAGTACGCCTCCGCCTCCGACGTCGGCGGCGACATGGGCTTCCTGACCCCGACCAACGACCGCGACGTGTTCCTGGCGGACCTGGACGGCGACGGCTGGGACGACATGGTGACCGCCACGACGCTGTCGGACGGCGATCCCAAGCACATCGGCCACCCGCGCGTCTACATGAACCTGGGCAACGACGGCTCCGGCAACTGGCTCGGCTTCCGCCACGAGGACGCGCGCATCCCGCAGCTGACGACCGTCGGCGGCCTCGACGTGAACCCGCGCTTCTGCTCGGTCTGGGCCGAGGACGTCACGGGGGACGGCGCGCCCGACCTGTACTTCGGCGACTACGACTCCAGCGGCGCCGGCGGCGGCGGCCAGCCCCCGCAGTTCGACCTGAACGACCGCCTGCTGATCAACGACGGCAGCGGCTTCTTCACCGATCAGAGCGCCGGCCGCATGTCCTCGCAGATGCTCGAGTCCGCCTTCGGGATGGCCGTGGCCCTCGTGGACGCCAACGGCGACGGCTCGATCGACGTGTTCAAGGACAGCGCCCTGAACGCGCCGCAGTTCGTGTCGGTCTCCTACAACAACACCGCGTCGCTCGGGAACTTCAACTTCTACCAGACCGCGCACGCGTTCCAGCCCTACCACCTGGCCGTGGGCGACCTGAACCGCGACGGTCGCCCGGACATGGTCGTCACCGACGACGCCGACGACCGCTACCGCGTGAACAACGGCAACGACGCCTTCGGGCGCGTGATCTGGTCCTCGGCCTCGACCTTCGACTTCCTGACCGGCGGCGACGACGGCTTCGGTGGCAACAACCTGATCGTCGACCTCGACCGCGACGGCTGGAACGACGTGATCATCACCGACGTCGACGTCGACATCGCGGGCTGCAACCGCCGCACGCACATCTACCACAACCTGGCCGACGCGCCCGTGGGCGGCCTGCCCACGCTGCGCGAGGAGCGCCAGACCTCCGGTAGCGGCTGGATCGGCACCCCCGGCTTCTTCGCCAACCAGCTGACGGGCACCCACGACGTCGCGGTGTTCGACATCAACCTGGACGGCCGCCTGGACGTGATCCTCGGCCGCTGCAACGGCACCTTCGTCTACACGCAGGTCAACGACGCCTCCGACGGCCGCAGCACCTCCACGGGCCGCCCGCGCCGCGTCACCATCCGCCGGCCCTAGCGCGAACGCGACGGGCACGAACGGGAGGGGCGGCCGCCCGCTCCTCCCCACCGCTCACTCTCCACTCAGCAGGACACGGAGATCCCCATGAACTCGCTCTCGAAACAAGCCCTCGCGCTCGGCGCGCTCGCCCTCGCGACGCCCCTCGCCGCCGCCCAGGTGGTGTCGGGGTCCGTCTCGTTCGGCGGCGCCGCGGCCGAGCCCGGCGCGCCCTCCCAGCCCGGCGAGGTGCTCATGTGGCAGCCCCGCATGGGCGAGCCGGTGCACTTCCTCGACGCCGAGCAGGTCGACCGGTTCCAGCTCGGGCTCACGGCCTTCAACACGCCGCTTCCGGTCGGCGAGGGGCTCGGCCCGATCTTCAACGACGTCTCGTGCGGCAACTGCCACAGCGGGCCGGCCGTCGGCGGCGCCAGCTCCTTCAAGGTGACCCGCTTCGGCAAGGCCGCCGCGATGGGCAACCCGTTCGACCCGCTCGAGAACCTCGGCGGCTCGCTGCTGCAGCTCCAGGCGATCGACCCGAGCTGCAACGAGATCGTGCCCCCCGAGGCGACCGTCACGGCCGAGCGCCTGACGCCCATCTGCTTCGGCGCCGGCCTCCTCGAGGCCGTCCACGACATCGACATCCTGGCGAACGAGATGAACCCGCCGCCGGGCGTCAGCGGCCAGGCCCGGATGGTGCAGCCCATCGAGGGCGGCCCCATGCGCGCGGGCCGCTTCGGCTGGAAGGGCGGCGTCGCGACCGTGCTGACCTTCTCCGCCGACGCGTCCCTGAACGAGATGGGCCTGACCAACGTGTTCTTCATGCAGGAGAACACCCCCAACGGCCCCGTCGGCGCCCCGGACCCGTGCGACACCGTCGCCGACCCCGAGGACGTGCCGGACTCCTTCGGCGTGACGCGCGTCGAGCGCTTCACCGACTTCCAGCGCCTCCTGGCCGCGCCGCCGCAGACGCCGCGCTCCGGCATGCTCGGCGAGACGGTGTTCGAGGCGGTCGGCTGCGCCGCCTGCCACCTCTCGACGCCCTTCGTCACCGGCCCGGCCGCCGAGCCCCAGCTCGAGGGCGTGGCCATCAAGCCCTACGGCGACTTCCTCCTGCACGACATGGGCGCCATGGGCGACCAGATCGTCGACGGGGCCGCCGACGAGACCCACATGATGACCCGCGCGATCTGGGGCATCGCCCAGCGCGGGTCGATGCTGCACGACGGTCGCTCCACGGGCGGCACGTTCGAGCAGAACATGGCCGACGCCATCATGAACCACGACGGCGAGGCCGCCGCCTCCGCCGCGGCCTTCGCGGCCCTGCCGCAGGCCGAGCAGGACCAGCTGTTCGCCTTCCTGCGCTCGCTGGGCCAGGCCGAGTTCGACATGGACCCGCGCGTGAACCCCGGCTCCGACGCCGACCAGGACGTCGACGAGTTCGACTGGTTCTTCATCGAGCAGACGCTGACGGGCCCGAACCCCGTCGCGAGCGTCTCGCCCGAGGACCTGGCGGCGGTCAACGACGTCGACCAGGACGGCGACATCGACCTGATCGACCTCAGCGTCTTCCAGCGCGCCTTCACCGGCCAGTAGGCCCCCGCGCTCCGTGTCCCAGCGCCCCCGCGCGGCCCCGGCCGCGCGGGGGCGCCGTCGCATCCGGGCGCCGCGCCCGCGACCGGCACCGGACCCCGAGACCGGGCCCCGGCGCCGGATCCCGGCGTCGGATCGCGAAGCCAGGTCCCGACACCGGACTGCGCCGCCCGCGCGACGGCGTCGCCCTGCGCGCACGGCGCGGACACGGCCTCACCGGCTCCGGGAGCGCGGTTCCCGTCGCGGCGGTCCGCCGGGAGGCGGGTCGGGCTCGCGCGCAGCTTCCCGGCCGCCCGCGCAACCGCCCCGCCTAGCCGCGGAGCGCGACGACGAGCAGGCCCAGGCCGCGCGCGGTCCACGCGAGAGTGCGGACCCAGTTGCCGCGGACGAGCCGGCGGATGCGAGCCTCGTCCCGCCCCTCCCCGAGGCGCGCGTGCAGCGGCACCTGCACGGCCGCGGTCGAGACCCAGCAGGTGACGACGAGCGCCAGGCCGGCCCAGGCCTCGATGGGGGCGAGGAAGGCCGGCGGCCGGGCGACCACGTACAGGGCGCCCAGCAGCTCGACGCCCATCAGCGGCGCGACCACGTACGTGACCCGCCGCGTGTAGTCCGCGTGGTAGTCGACGAACGCGCCCCCGCCCACGCGCGCGAACCCAGGGTAGACCACGACCTGGACGACCCAGATCAGGCCGACGAGCGCCCACGTCGCGGCCGCGTGGACCCACCAGACCAGCCCGTCGTGCTCGAGCATCGCGTCGCCCACCGGTGGCCGAGCCTAACCGCGCGACCGCCGCGGACCGCGTGCGCGGCCCGGACCGCTCGCCCTGGCCGCGGGCCGGGACTAACCTGGGCCCATGCGGCGGTTCCTCTGGTACGTGTCCAAGGTGCTCGAGGGCGGCGGCCTGCTCGTCGTGCTGGTCGGCGTCCTCCTCAGCATCGACCTCGGACTCTCCGAGGAGGGCCTGAAGTCCATGGCGATCGAGTTCCGCGGTCTGATGATCGGCGGCGGAATGTTCGTCGCGGGGTGGCTGCTGGAGCGCGCCGTCGGCGGCCGGGGCTGAACCCGGGACTGACTGGGTTCCGTGTGGAACCGCCGCGCGCGGGCTGCCCGCGGGCCTCGTGCCGGGCCCGGGCCGGGCGCTCCGGCGCGGTGCGCGCGCGCCGGGCCGACCCCGCCGGCGGTGAGGGCCCTTCGCAGGCGGGCGACTGCTCCAAGCGCCTGCGGCTCAGGGGGATGGGACGGACGCGTCGCCCGCCGCCCACACGGAACCCAGTCAGTTCCGGGGTTCAGCGACCTTCGACGACCGCGCCCGCCGCGCGCAACCAGTCCTCGCGCAGCCCGTCGATCGCCGCCACCAGGTCGTCCAGCTCACGCTCCAGCGCCTCGGCGCCGCGCGCCGCCGCGGAGCGCAGGCTCGGGAAGGTCTCCGAGCTGTAGCCGGTCTCCAGGCCCGGGGCCCAGAGGCGGTTGCGGAACCACGGGCGTTCCTCGAGGCCCGTCGGGTGCTCGAGCCGCTGGTAGAAGCCCGGCCCCTCGGGGCGCGCCGCGCCGCGCTCCAGGGCGGTGTCGACTGCCGCGGCGAGGTCCGCCAGGGCGCCGGCCAGCCGCTCCGCGCGCTCCGCGCCGAGCCAGGCCGTGTCCTCCGCGCCGGCGCGGCGGGCGTGGTCCGCCATCTCGCGCGCCGCCTCGGCGTCGTCGAAGAGCGCCGGGCCGAGGTCCGCGGCCGCGGCCAGGAGCTCGGCCAGGAACGCGCCGGCCATCTCGTGCCCCTCCCACGTGGGGTCGAGGTACTCGTCCATCACGCGGAAGTCGTCGAAGGCCGTGTGGTACTGCCCGCCGCCGCTGCCGGAGAAGCCGAAGTCCACGACCGGCAGGCCCAGGTGGTGCAGGAAGACGGCGAAGTCGGAGCCGGAGGCGGGCAGGCGCAGCGCCGGTCCCTCCTCGCCCGAGCGCGCGGCCCAGTCCTCCCAGAGGTTCGCCGGGCCCGCCAGGCCGGACGTGCTCGCGGTCGCGCGGGGCGGCGGCAGCTGCTGGAGCACCGCGCCGAGCGTCCCCAGGACGCCGGGCGTGCCGGAGGCGCCGAAGCTCGTGCCGCTGACGGCGGCGTCGGCGTTGACGTAGAGCAGGCCGTGCTGGCGCAGCTCGTCGGCGTGCGCCTCGCCCCACTCGGTGCTGCCGATCAGGCCGGACTCCTCGCCGTCCCAGAACGCCAGCTGGATCGTGTTCTCCGGCTGCCAGCCCTCGGCGCGGCGGGCGGCCAGCCGCTGGGCGGCGCGCAGCAGGGCCACGGTCCCCGAGCCGGCGTCGTGCGCGCCGCGCATCCACGCGTCGCGGTGGTTGCCGGCCAGGACGAGCCCGGGCCCGCGCCCCGGCAGGGTCGCCACGACGTTGACGATCGTGCGCAGCTCGGTCGGCTGGTCCAGGGCGAGGCGCACCTCCGCGGGTCCGGGCCCGACGCGCAGGGTCGCGTCGCCCTCCGCGACCTCCGCGAGGTTGTCCAGCAGCACGCGGGCGTCCCGCGCGCGGATCGGCAGGCAGGGCAGGCTCGGCAGCGCCGCCGCGAGCTCGTCGCCGCCCAGGCGCTCGGCCTGCTCGCCCGGCGCGGGGGAGGGCCAGCCCGGCGTCGTCGGGTCGCCCGGGGCGCGCGCCATGCGACCGATCGAGCCGCGCTGCGCCGCCCAGTCGGGCTTCCACGGTCCGTCGGGCCAGGTCGGGCCGCGGCCGGCCCCGTCGTCGGCGGGGTCGCTGAAGAGCAGCACGCCGACGCACCCGCGCTCCTCGGCCAGCTCGACCTTCACCCCGCGATAGGAGCGACCGTACCGCGCGAGGGCCACCTTGCCGCGCGGGTCGACGCCGAGGGCCGCGAGCCGCTCGTAGTCCTCGCGCAGGCCGTAGCCGACGTCGACGACGGCGGCGCGGACCACGCCGGAGCGCGCCCAGGCGTTGAAGGGCGGCACGTCGCCGGGCGGCACGGCGTCGGGGTCGAACACCTCGAGCCGCTCGACGGCGGGCTCGCTGGTGCGCGCGTCGGGGAAGATGGAGAGCTCGACGCGGCGCGGCAGCGACAGCAGGACCTCGACCGGCTCGAGCTCGACCTCCCACCCGGCGCGCACGAGCTCGCGCTGGACCTTGCGGGCGCCGACGAACGAGCCGGCGGTCCCCGCGAGGCGCGAGATGGAGGACAGCTCGAGCGAGAGGCGCCGCGAGGGCGGCTGCTCGCGCGCGGCCTCCTGGGACGGCGCGCCGGTGGGCGTCACGGCGCCGACGGGCGCGCCGGCGGCGAGGGACAGGGCGAGCGAGGCGATGGCGAGCGTCGGCATGGGGCGCGCGGGGCGAGCGAAGAGCATAGGCCACCCCGCCCGCGATGGCACCCGACCCGAGCCCGCGTCCCGGCCCGCGTTCCGGCCAGCGACCCCGGGGCCCGCGACCCCGGCCCGGTTCCCGAGGCCGGAGCCCGCCCCTGAACCGACCTGACTGGGTTCCGTGTGGAATCGTGTCGAAGCGGCCGGCCGAGGGCTCCGCAAGAGGCCTCGCGGGGCCGCCCCGTTGCGGGGTGCTCGCCCGGGCCCGGTCCCGGCGGGGGATGAGGGCCCTCGGCAAGCGACCGACGACCCCAGGTGCCTGCGCTCGAAGCGTCTCCGACGGGCAGAGGGGCTGCCGTCCACACGGAACCCAGTCAGTTCGAACCGGAGACCCGGTCCGAGGACGGAGCCCGCGCCTCCGCGTCGAGCCCGAGCCGCCGGGGGCGGCGCCTCGTCGGGGCGGCCGCGCGGGGCGCCCCCGGGAGGCGGAGGGCGTCACCCCGCGGAGGGAGAGCCGACCCGCGGGCGCCGGAGGGGCGTTCGCGGAACCCGGGGGGCGCTCGGTGCGTCCACAGCTGCGGTCCGGGGTCGCGGCGCGAATCCGCCTGCGCCCGGCTCGTCGCCTCCCCTGATTCCCGCAGGGGGGCGGGCGAGGGGCCCGGACCCCGTTCGAATCGCCGACTCGCGCGCCCCCGGGCGCCACCGCGAACCCGTCCCGGAGAGAGGAGCCACCATGCGACCCGCCACGCGCGCCCGCTCCCGCAGGGCCGAAGGGGCCGAGCCCCGCTTGCCGCCGGCGCGCGGCGAGCGGCCGCGCTGCCTGCTCGCCACCCGCCACGCCGAGACCGGTCTGCTGGGGACGCTGCGCGCGGTGCTGCGCCGCGAGCTGCCCGGCATCGAGTTCGTGCTCGAGGCCGACGGCGCGCCGCCCGACTCGGTGTGGGTCTGCGCGTACGACCCGGGCGACACCCGCTTCGTGGCGGAGCTGCGCCGGCGCCACCCGCGGGCGCGGCTGCTCGTCACCCGCTGCGGCGGGTCGGGGTGGGACCGCGAGGCGCTCGCCGCGGGCGCGGACGCCGCCGCGCCGTGGCCGCTGCCGCTCGGGGAGCTCGAGCGACACCTGAGCCGTCCGCGCGCGGGCTGAGGCCCCGGCCGCGGCGGGACGCGCTGCTAGGATGCCGCGCCCATGGCGCGCGAGCCGATCCTGTTCGACGCGGTGCTGTTCGACCTCGACGGCACCCTCGTCGCGACCGAGCGCTACTGGCCGGCGGCCGCGCGCGCCGGCGCCCGGCGCGCCTTCGCGGAGCTGGGGCTCGAGCGCGAGCCGCCCTCCGACGCGGACTGGATGGGCATGGTCGGCCTGCCGCTCGACGAGGCCTTCGCGCGCGTGTTCGCCGACCTCGGGGCGGAGGCGCGCGCGCGGGTGCTCGAGCGCTGCCGCGAGGAGGAGCACCGGTTGCTCGACCGGGGTTGCGCGGCGCCGCTGCCGGGCGCGCTCGAGCTGCTGCGGGACCTGCGCGCGGCCGGCGTACGCCTGGGCATCGCGAGCAACTGCTCGGCGGAGTACCTCCAGGCCGTCACCGCGAGCCTGGGCCTGGACGCGCTCGTGCACGAGATGCGCTGCCTGCACTCGCCGGGCGTCGAGACCAAGGCGGACATGGTCGCCGACCTGCTCGCGACCTTCGGCACGCGCCGCGCCGTGATGGTGGGGGACCGCGAGTCCGACATGCTCGCCGCGCGCGCGCACGGCGTGCCCCACGTGCACCTCGCCTGCGGGTACGCCAGCGGCGAGCGCTTCGCCTGCGACGCGGTCGCGCGCGACCCGGGCGCCGTCGCCGACGTCCTCCGCGGACGCGCGCGCGCCCTGGGCGCGGTGCTCGATCGGCTCGGCTTCGGCGGTCCGCGCGCGCCGCGGGGCGTGGTCGTCACCGGTGCGCCGGGCTCGGGGAAGTCGCTGCTCGCGCGCGACCTGGTCGAGCTGCTCGCCGCCGCGGGCGTCGCGGCCCAGCGAGTCGAGGGGGTCGAGGGGGCCGACGGAGCCGCCGCGCTCCCCCCGGGCGGGCGCCCCGGCGAGCCGGTGAGCGTGGCGGTGGGCCGGGACCCCGCGCGGGGCGCGCC
>JAUIDW010000178.1 GCA_030428395.1 bacterium
CGGGCCAGCCCGGCGGCGGCGCGCGCGTAGAGCTCCGCCAGATCGTCGTCCGCCAGCGCGCCCAGCGGCGTGCGGGGGTGGCGTCCGGCCAGGAACAGCAGCTCGCTCTTCCACACGTTGCCGATCCCGCAGGCCACGCGCTGGTCCAGCAGCACGTCGGCCACGGGGTCTCCGGGCGCCAGCCGCTCGCGCGCGCGCGCGACCGCCGCGGACGGCTCGAAGTCGGGCGCCAGGACGTCGGGACCGAGCCAGGCCATCAGCCGGCGGAAGCGCACGCCGCGGCGGTCCATCACCTCGGCCTCGCGCGTGCGGAAGCAGCAGAACACGCGCTCGTCGGTCGCGATCACGAGCGTCGCCTGCCACTCCGGCCGCAGCCAGCGCTCGCGCGGCGCGTACGCGTGCCACGAGCCGTGCATGCCGAGGTGCGAGCGCAGCAGCGTCGGCCCGACGCCGACGAACAGGTGCTTGCCGACCGCGAACACGTCGTCCACGCGCCGGCCGACGAGCGAGTCGAGCGGCTCGCCCTCGAAGCGCGCGTGCGCGACGGTGCGGCCCTCGAGCTGCTCGCGCAGCCGCGCCGCGAGCGCGTGGATCGTGTCGCCCTCAGGCACCCGAGGCGCTCCGCACCGGGATCCAGCCGCGGTAGTCGCTGGCGAACCCGTGCGCGCGCAGCAGCTCGCGCAGGGGCGAGTCGTCGGTGGGCACGCCGTCGACGCGCTCGAGCACGAGCGAGCGCCCGCCGACGCGCTTCAGCGCCTCGATCGCGCGCCCCAGCACGTCGGGATCCGCCGCGTCGCGGAACGTCAGCACCCCCCGGCGGCCGGGCGCAAGCCACAGCGCCGGGCGGCCGTCCACCGTGACGAGCTTCGCGCCGGGCACGCGCCGCGGCCGGCGGTCCGCGGAGCCGGTCGCGGGCCACGGCACGATCCCGCCCCACGGGCTCGCGGGGTCCGCGGCGGACAGCACGCGCACCTCGGGCTCGCCGGAGGCCTCGCGTGCGTCGCGCAGGCGGTCCACCGCGCCCGCCAGCGCGAACTGCGCCCCGCCCAGGCCCGCGACGAAGTGCCCGCGGCGGATGCGGCCAGCCGCCTCCATCGCCTTCAGCACCGGGTACACGCCGGCGAAGCCGCCGGGGACCTCCTCGCCCAGGGCCATCTCGCGCGCGACGACGCCGTAGCGCTCGAGCAGGCACGTCGCGCGCGCGTGCGCGGCGGCCTCGGGCGTGGCGCCGCCCGCGACGAGCTCGCGCACGAGCGACCAGCGGCCGCCCGCGAGCGGCGGCGTCCCGCGCCCGCGCCGCGGCCTCGCGCGTCCTGCCAGACCGCGCAGCGGCGCGAACGTGTCGTTGGTGACCACGCCCGCCCACACGAGGTCCCACAGGGCCGCCTCGAAGCCGCGCTCGTCCACGTCGGGCTCGGCGGCGCGGACCGCGCGCGACAGCTCGGTGGCGAAGCACGCGCCGCGCCGCTCGAGCGTGTCGAGCAGCGCGCGGTGCACGGGCCCGGGGTCGGGGTACGGCGCCGGCTCGTCGAGCAGCAGCGGCGCGCTCTCGCGGCGCAGCAGCACGACGCGGCCGTCGGTGGACCCCAGCGGCGCGCGCCCGATCCAGACCACGCGGCCGGCGGCGCTGAGCGCGTCGAGCATCTCCGGCGCGAACTCCGCCACGCGCGCGGGCAGCACCTCGCCGGCCAGCGTCGACCACGGCAGCGGGCAGCCCTCGAGCTGCGCGATCGCGTCCTCGAGCCCGTCGAGCCCGCGGCGGCGGCCCGTACCGACCCCCTGCCAGGCGGGCAGGAAGCGCGCCAGCGCGGAGGCCTCGACCGGCGCGATCTCGCCGCGCAGCTTCGCCAGCGTGCGCCTGCGCAGCTGGCGCAGCACGTCCTCGTCGCACCACTCGATCCCCGAGCCGCCCGGCCGCAGCGCGCCGCGCACGAGGGCCCCCGCCTCGCGCAGGCGCTCGAGCGCGGTCTCCGCGGCCTCGGCGCCCAGGCCGAGGGCGTCCGCCAGCGCCCCCGCCGGGAACGGACCGCGGGTGCGCGCGAAGCGCCGCGCCAGGCGCCCGAGCGCGTCCTGGCCGGCCTCGAGGAAGCTGGCCGGCAACCCCGCGGGCACGACGGCCCCCAGCGCCGCCTCGTACGCGCCGGCGTCCTGCGCGGCAATCCAGCGCTCGGCGCCGGCGACGCGCACCCGCACCGCGCGCCGCTCGGACTCGAGCCGCGCCAGCCAGTCCGCGGGGTCCGCGGCACACCGCGCGCGCAGCTCGTCCGCGGTGCACGCGCCCAGCCAGCGCAGCAGGTCGTGCAGCTCGTCGGCGTCGCGCGCGCGGCGCTCCGGCGCGAGGCGCTGGAGCTCGTCCTCGACCTCGCGCAGGACGTCGGGGTCGATCAGCTCGCGCAGCTCCGACTCGCCGAGCAGCTCGCGCAGCAGCTCGCGGTCCAGCGCCAGGGCGTGCGCGCGGCGCTCGGCCAGCGGCTGGTCGTACTCGTAGAGGTAGGCGGCGACGTACTCGAACACCAGCGAGCGCGCGAAGGGCGACGCGCCGCGCGTCTCGACGTAGTCCACGGCCAGCTCGCGCGTGCGCGCCGCGCGCAGGAGCCCCTGCAGCGCCGGCAGGTCGAACACGTCCCGCAGGCAGTGGCGGTACGTCTCGAGCACGATCGGGAAGTCGGGGTAGCGCAGCACGCTGGCCATCAGGTTCTTGGCCTTCAGGCGCTGGGCCCACAGCGGCGAGCGCGCGCGCGGGTTGCGACGCGGAAGCAGCAGGGCGCGCGCGGCGTTCTCGCGAAACGTCGCGGCGAACAGCGCCGAGCCGGCGAGCTGCTCGGTCACCAGCTCCTCGAGCTCGTCGGGGTCGGGCAGCAGCTGGTCCACGTCCGGCACGGCGTCCCCGTCGGCGAAGGTCAGGACGATGCCGTCGTCGCCGTACATCGCGACCACCTCGAACCCGGCGCGCGCGCCCAGCGTCGTCTGCAGCGCCAGCGACCACGGCGCGTGCACGCGCGCGCCGAAGGGCGTCAGGATGCAGACGCGCCAGTCGCCGAGCTCGTCGCGGAAGCGCTCGACGACCACCGCGCGGTCGGTCGGCAGGGTCCCGGCGTGCTCGCGCTGGTCGGCGACGTACTGGACGAGGTTGTCGGCGGCGCGCTCGTCGAGGGACGCCTCGCGCAGCATCGCGCGGGCGGCGTCGGGCCCCAGCTCGTCCACCCGGCGGGTCAGCTCGCCGACGGCGCGCCCGAGCTCGACCGGCCGCCCCGGCGCGTCCCCGCGCCAGAACGGCAGCCGCCCGGGCTCCCCAGGCGCCGGCTCGACGTGCACGCGGTCGCGCGTGATCTCCACGACGCGCCACGACGAGGCGCCGAGCAGGAGCACGTCGCCGACGCGCGACTCGTGGACCATCTCCTCGTCCAGCTCGCCCAGGCGGGGCCCGTCCGCGCCGAGGTGGACGCCGAACTGCCCGCGGTCGGGGATCGTGCCGGCGTTGAGGCGCGAGATCATCGCCGCCCCCCGCCGGGCGGTCAGCACGTCGCGCGTCCGGTCCCAGGCCAGGCGCGGGCGCAGGTCCGCGAAGTCCTCGGACGGGTACCGCCCGGTCAGCATGTCGAGCACGCCGGTGAGCGCGGCGGGCGACAGGTCGCGGTAGGGCGCGGCGCGCCGCACCAGCGCGCCCAGCTCGTCCACCGCCCGCTCGCGGTCGCAGACCAGGGCGACGATCTGCTGTGCCAGCACGTCGAGCGCGTTGCGCGGGATCCGCAGCGCCTCGAGCTCGCCGCGCGCCATGCGCTCGGCGATCGCCGCGCACTCGAGCAGGTCGCCCCGGAACTTGGGAAAGATCTCGCCGCGGCTGAGCTCGCCCACGCCGTGCCCCGCGCGCCCGACGCGCTGGAGGCCGCGCGCGACCGAGCCCGGCGACTCGACCAGCACGACCAGGTCGACCGCGCCCATGTCGATGCCCAGCTCGAGCGAGCTGGTCGCCACCAGCCCACGCACGCGGCCCGCCTTGAGCGCCTCCTCGACCTCGCGGCGCTGCTCGTGGGAGACGCTGCCGTGGTGGGCGAGCACGAGCTCCTCGCCGGCCAGCTCGTTCAGCTCCTGCGCGAGCCGCTCGCACAGGCCGCGGCTGTTGACGAACACGATCGTGGAGCGGTGCTCGCGCACGAGCCGCAGCAGCTCGGGCTGGATCGCCGGCCACATGCCGCCGCGGCGCGCCGGCGCGGGCGCCGGTCGCAGGTGCGCGTCGCCCAGGAGCGGCCCGCCGCGCTCCCCCGAAGTCGCCCCGCCCGGCGGCGCCGCCAGGACCGGCCGCTCCATGTCCTGCACGGGCACCGTCACGCGCACGGAGAGGCGCGGCGCCTGGCGCGCGTCGACCACGGCGACCTCGCGGTCCCCTCCGAGGAAGCGCGCCACCTCGTCGACCGGCCGGACCGTCGCCGAGAGTCCGATGCGCTGGGGATCGCGCGCCGCCACCTCGGACAGCCGCTCGAGCGACAGGGCGAGGTGCGCCCCGCGCTTGGTCGCCGCCACCGCGTGGACCTCGTCGACGATCACCGTGTGCACCGTCGCGAGCGTCTCGCGCGCCGCCGAGCCGAGCAGCAGGAACAGCGACTCCGGCGTGGTCACCAGGATCTCCGCCGGGTCCGTCCGCTGCCGCCGGCGGTCGCGCTGCGGCGTGTCCCCCGTGCGCACGTCCACGCGCACGTCCCGCGCCACCGCCCCGAGCCGCTCCGCCGTGCGCTGGATCCCCCGCAGGGGCGCGCGCAGGTTGCGCTCGACGTCGTACACGAGCGCCTTCAGCGGCGACACGTAGAGCACGCGCACCCCGGGCGGCGCGCCCGGCTCGAGCCCGGTCGCACGGTCGATGCCCCAGAGGAAGGCCGCCAGCGTCTTCCCGCTGCCCGTGGGCGCCAGCAGCAACGCGTGGTCCCCCCGCTGGATCGCCTCCCAGCCCTCGCGCTGCACCGCGGTCGGGCGGTCGAAGGCCTCGGCGAACCAGGCGCGCGCGGCGGGACCGAAGGCGTCCATGGCGGGCCATTGTCGGCCCGCGGGCGAGGAGTCGCCAGCCGAGCGGCGCGGGGCACGCGCCCGGTACCTGCGCCGCCGGCCCGGGGCGCGTCCCCCGCCCCCGGGGGGTGGACCCGGGCGGAGCGCGTCGGTGACGGATCCTGTCCGGGATTCCGCGGCGCGTGTCCGGGCCCGCCCCGGGGACTCCCGCGCGGCGGCGCCCGCTCAAGAACCCCGGGAGCCCGGTCGAAAGGCTAGCCTGGCCGCCCGGCCGTCCAGGTTTCGCCCTCTTGAGCCCTCCCGAGCAGCACGCCCGACCCCGGCAGGGCTTCACCCTGGGCCACGTCTTCGGGCTGCTGCTCGTGGTCGCGGTGGTGGCGATCGTGGCGATCCCCGGGTTCTTCTCGCGCGAGGCGGTGACGCTCGACAACGCCGCGCTCCTGATGGTGCGCGAGCTCCGCTCCGCCCAGAACCGCGCCGCCTTCCTCGGGACGTCCGTGGTCGTCGACTTCGAGGAGGACGGGACGGGCTACGCCGTGCGCTTCGCCGGCGGCGAACCCGTCCGCCACCCGGAGTCCCGCCATCGCCTGGTGCGACACTACGACGCGGACGGCGTCTTCGAGGGCGTCACCATCGGGCGAGTCGACTTCGGCGGCGAGCCCGCCCTGACGTTCGACCGCTACGGGCTGGGCCACGCGAGCGGCTCGGTCGAGCTGCGCTTCGGCGACGGCCGGCGCCGCGTCGTCTACGACGCCCAGACGCACGAGCTCTCGGTCGAGGGCCTGGCGCGCGCCACCGTCCCGCCGGGTTCCTGAACGCCCCCGGAACGAACCGGAGCCGCCTCTCGAGAGAGACGGCTCCGTGAGGTTTGCAGTGGCGTCGCCCGCCACTGCCGAGCCAAGGACAGGCGGCAGATTCCTTCCCTGGCACCCTGCCCCCGAAGGAGCGGGGTCGCCCCGTTTCCGGGGCTGCGGATTCCTAGGATTTCCGCTCCCGGCCACGCGTGGCAGATCGCACGACCGGGTCTTCCAAAGTTATCAGGCGCTCTTCGAAACTGGCAAGAGGGCGTGGGAACCAATCGGCCGCGCCGGGTCCCGCTCGTTAGGGGTTTTCCCCCAGTCGTCGGCCTTCTCCGGGGCCAGGACGAGGAGCGCCCCCACGCCCCGGCGCCTCATCGTGGTTCGGGAACGTCCAGGTTCAACCCCTCGACCGCGGTACACCGGGGGGCGCGAGGCTCACGCCCGGCTCGCGGGCGGACCCACCTGCTCGGTCCAGGCCGCGAGTCCGCCGCGAACGGTTCGCACGTTCTGGAACCCGTGGCCCACGAAGTACGCCGCGACGTCGAGGCTGCGCACGCCGTCTCCGCAGAGGAACACGATCATGCGCTCGCGCGGCATCGCCATGTAGCGATCCTGGTCCGCGAAGTCGAGCGGCTCCGCGTGCGGCAAGCTCGCCACGGCGCGCTCGTCGGACGGTCGCACGTCGATGAACGTGAACTCCTCGCCCGCGTCGATCCAGCCCTGCACCTCGCGCGGGTCGACCTGCATCTTCGCGTCGACCTCGTGCGCGTTGACGATGGTCTGGACGACGCCGCGGGTGTCGAGCAGGTTGTGGTCCTTGCAGACCTTCTCGAGCGTGTCGCTCGGCTCGAAGCCGCAGGAGGAGCAACCGCCGACGTGGTAGCGCTGGAAGAGCGCCCGCTGGGCGGAGGGGGCCTTGGCGAGGATCTCCTCCATCGTCATGGAGAGGGAGACTTCGAGCGTCACGGGGTGCCTCGTGGGTGGGGTCGGGGGAGTGGGGGCGCGGAGGGGGACGGTTCGACCGTGGTCCGCGGAGGTTGATTCTAGTGCACGGAACCGACTCCGGGGATCGGGCACCGCACCCACCCACCCTCCCCCACCCACCCGGGAAGACCGAGCCGCCACCGCCCCGGTGACGCCTCGTCCGCCGGATTCTCGCGGCGACCGACGACGAGACCAGCGCCGCGCCGCCCGAGCACTTTTTCGGACGGGATCCGCAACCGATCCGCGCCGGGCCAGTCCTCGCTCCGTCCGGGCCACGGCCCGGTGAGTGGGTGCCGCCTGCCCGGGCGCCCGCTTCTCACCACCACCCCCTGGGGCCTCCTCCTCGCCTGCCTCCTCCCAGGCGAAGGGGAGGCCCCGCTCCCCCGCCGTTCCGCGATCCTCCCAGACGTGTCCACCCGAACGCCCCCGTCGACCCGCCGCCTCCACGCGCCCGGTCGCGCCGCCGGAAGTCCGTTCGCCCGACCCCCGTCCGCGCGCGTCCTCGCCGCGTCACCGGCCTCCGCCTCCACCGTCCGCCGCAGGTCGGCCGTCGGCCGTGCGTCCGACGCGGGATCGTTGGCCAAGGCCGCGGGCCTGCCCTACCCTCTCCTGCCTTTCCCCGCGGGCACTCCCGTCGCGGGGAACGCGATCCGACCCTCACGCGGTCCGCGGTCGCCGGCCCACCCGGCCCCACCCCAGGAGACGAGCCCCATGGCGGAACAGCGCATCACTCCCCGCTCCGAGGACTACGCCCAGTGGTACCAGGACGTCATCACCGCGGCGGAGCTCGCGGAGCCGGCTCAGGTCGTCAAGGGGTGCATGGTGATCCGGCCGCACGGCTTCGCCATCTGGGAGAAGATGCAGGCCGACCTGGACCGCCGCTTCAAGGAGACGGGCCACCAGAACGCCTCGTTCCCGCTGCTGATCCCGATGAGCTTCATCCAGAAGGAGGCGGAGCACGTCGAGGGGTTCGCGCCCGAGCTGGCGGTCGTCACGCACGCCGGCGGGAAGGAGCTCGAGGAGCCGTACGTCATCCGGCCGACCTCCGAGACGATCATCGGGCACTTCTTCTCCCGGTGGATCGACTCCTGGCGCGACCTCCCGCTCCTCATCAACCAGTGGGGCAACGTGATGCGCTGGGAGCTGCGCACGCGCATGTTCCTGCGCACCGGCGAGTTCCTGTGGCAAGAGGGGCACACCGCCCACGCCTCCCACGAGGAAGCCCGGGAAGAGGTCGCGCGCATGCACGACGTCTACGCCGACTTCAGCCGCGAGATGATGTCGATGCCGGTCGTGAAGGGCGTCAAGACCGCCACCGAGCGGTTCGCGGGCGCCCTCGAGACCCGGACCATCGAGGCCATGATGCAGGACGGCAAGGCCCTGCAGGCCGGCACCAGCCACGACCTGGGGCAGAACTTCGGCAAGGCGTTCGACGTCACGTTCCAGAACGACCGCGGCGAACGCGAGTTCGTGTGGCAGACCTCGTGGGGCATGTCCACGCGGCAGGTCGGCGCGCTGATCATGACGCACTCCGACGACCAGGGCCTGGTGCTCCCGCCGCGCCTGGCTCCGATTCACGTCGCGATCGTCCCGATCTACCGGAAGGACGAGGAGAAGGTCGCGGTGCTCGAGGCCGCTGGACGGCTCGCGCAGGAGCTGCGCGACGACGGCCTGACGGTGAAGGTGGACGACCGCGAGGGCATCAAGCCGGGCGCCAAGTACTACGAGTGGGAGCGCAAGGGCGTGCCGCTGCGCATCGAGCTCGGTCCGCGCGACCTCGCCGAGGGCGCCGCGGTCGGGAAGCGCCGCATCGCTCCGGAGAACGCGGAGATGAAGGGCGGCAAGGAGAAGCTCCCGCTCGAAGGACTCGGTGTGCGCGTCGGTGCCGTGCTGGACGAGTTCCAGGAAACGCTCTTCGCGCGCGCGCTCGCGTTCCGCGAGGCGAACACCCTGCAGGTCGACGACTGGGACGCGTTCCAGGCCGTGTTCACCGGCCAGGAATCCAGGTTCGTGTGGGCGCACTGGGACGGCACGGCGGAGACCGAGAAGGCCATCAAGGACGCCACCAAGGCCACCATCCGCTGCATCCCGCTCCCCGGCGAAGGCCCCGAGGCCGAGCCCGGCCAGTGCGTGAAGACCGGGCAGCCCTCCGCGCAGCGCGTGCTGTTCGCCCGCAACTACTGAACGCCAGGCCCTCACCACCCCCTCCGGACCCGGCACTCGCCCGTCCCGACCGGGGTCGCCCCACTGGCCACCCAGGTGAGCAGCCCGGGCGGGCCGGTGCCGTGGGCCCATGCGGCGGGCCGACGGGATCGGCCAGCGGGCGGCGGCCCGGGCCAGTGACGCGGGCCCGTGGCCCGAGCCAGGGACGCGGACCCGTGGCGCAGGCCCGTGGCGCGGGCAGCAGGGTGGGCGGAGGGGCGCGAGCCCCGCGGCGGAACCAGCTCTTGCGGGGCAGGCCCGGCGCGGATCGGCCTCATCCGGGAGCGGTCCCGCCGCGGGCGGCCCGGGGAGGCTGATTGGTCGGATCGGCTTCAGGTGGAGGGCGCGCGTGCCGATCGAGGCTGAAACGCCCGCGGGCCGGGGCTTCCGGTCCGCCCGCACCCGTCGCGCACCGCCTCGCCAAGGAGAGCCCCGTGAAGTGCCCCGCCTGTCAAGAGACCATGAAGACCGAGGACTTCGGCGGCGTCGAGGTCGACGTCTGCAAGTCCGGCTGCAAGGGCATCTGGTTCGACTGGCACGAGCTCACCCGGCTGGACGAGTCCCACGAGGGCTTCGGGGAAGCTCTCCGCGAGGCCGTCGAGAGCCCCCGCGCGAACGACGAAGGTCGCGGGCGCCTGAACTGTCCGCGCTGCGCGATGCCGATGCACGCCCACCGCTACCCGCGGGCCCAGCAGGTCAACGTCGACGAGTGCTACTCCTGCGGCGGGATGTTCCTCGACTCCGGGGAGTTCCACGCCGTGCGCGAGGAGCACATGACCGACGCTGAACAAGAGGCTTACGTTCAGGACCTGCTCGAGGACGTGCCGGCCATGCACGCCCTGCGCGAGGACACCGAGCGCATGACCCTGCGTGCGGATGCGCTCCGCCACATGACCCGCTACCTGCGGCTGGGCTACTGGGTCACCGGCGAATAGTCGGGTTTGACCCCACTTGGAGTAACTAATCCGGCGTCCCACGGTAGGGGCGCCGAATGCTCTCCCCCCTCTTCCTCGCGGCGCTGCTCGCCGGCGAGGGAACCCCCCGCCTTCCGCTAGGCGCGCCGCAACCCCCCCCCGTTGAATCGGCGCCCGCGGACCGGGAATTCCTTTCCGCCCCACGCGGTCCGGTACGGGTCCGCGTCCACGTCGATCCCCCGGCGGGCTACCGCGCCGAGGACTTCGTGGCCGCGGTGCGTGGTCCCGGTTCCGCCCTGTCCCGGCGGGCGCTCTACGCGCGCGGCCGGCGGCTGCGGGCGGACGGGGCGGTCGAGGTCCCGCTCTCCGGCCCCGCCACCGGCGGCCCGTCCTCGGCTCCCGGGTCCCTGCCCGGGCACCTCGTGGTCCTCAGCGACGACGGACTCCTGGCTGCCCGCCTCGACCCCACCCCCCCGGGGACCGAGGGAGGCCCGGACGGGGCCGCCGGAAGGTCGTGGACGGCCCACCCGGTGCCGGCCGCCTCGCTCGACCTGGACGTCCGCCTGGCACCCAACCCGCGCGAGGACCTGCCCAACGGCGACTGGAGCCTCGCGCAGGAGCGCGGCCCGGTCGTCGAGCTCGTCCGCGTCGCCCCCGAGGCGGGGTACGCGGGCACCTTCCCGGCCAGCACCCGCGAGAGCCTCGGGGTGCCGGGGCTGCCCCCCGGTCGGTACCGGGCGCGGGTGTGGGCGGACGCGTACGAGCCGACCGAGGTCGAGGTGGAGCTCACCGCGGGCCAGCGCACCTTCGCCGCGGTCGAGCTGCTGCCGCTCGCGCCGGATCGGCGGGGCGACCTGCGGGTCCGGTACGTGTTCGCCGACGGCCCTCCCCACGGGATGTCGCGCGGCCCCTCCGCCGATGCGCCCGGGCGTCCGCCCGGAGATCCGTTCGCCGTGGAGGTGCGCTCGACCGACACGGACGG
>JAUIDW010000527.1 GCA_030428395.1 bacterium
GAGCTGTCGTCGAGGTTCCTTCCCGGTCGAGACTAGGCGACCCCCGAGAGCGCGGACGAACTCGACCCGTTCCAGCACGGGTGCAGGCTCCGACCCCGCCAGTCCTGCCGCCACGTCAGCAGCTGCCCCCACCCCATGCGCCGCGATGTCAGGCCCAGCATCTGGGCGGGCGACATCGCGTCCCAGTTGAAGCGCCGCCGCACGAAGTTGCGGTACGCCATGAACACGGCGAGCCCCAGGTTCAGATAGCGCTTCTTCTTGCTCACGAGCCACGATTCGCGCCGCAGTCGACCCACCAGGTCTCGTGCCATGGCCTCGGTGTGGTTGATCGGGAAGAGCGGATTCCAGGTCATCCGCGCGAGCTTGCTGTTCGTCGTCTCGTGGACCAGCCGACGCGCCCCGAAGGCCCCCTGCGCCAGGCCCGGGTAGCTCGACTTCTCGTCGGTCTGCAGCACCACGGTCTCGAGTCCGGTAGCGAGCTGGGCCGCCCTCCTGAGCGCCCGCTTCACGCTCTTGCGCGAGCGGTCGATCCGCTTCCCGAGCCGCTCCTCGTCCTCCTGGAGGGCCTTCAGTCGGGCCGGGGTCATCTTGCCGTGCGGCCGGATCGTGGCCGCCTCCGCCCACACGATGAAGCGCGTCTCGGCCTCGATCACGACGGGCACGCTCAGCGGGCGCGTGCGGCGGCGGCACTCGTAGGTCTCGAGCTCGTCGAGCTGCAGGCGGGAGCCTGCGGGGAGGGGGGTGCGGAGGTTCAAGTTGAGGCGCCAGAGGTGCCGGGCGAGCTTGCGGAACTTGAGCTCGGTGCAGCGCAGGCTGAGGCCGACCAGGCGTGACGACTGTCGGATCCCCAGGCCCGAGGCGAGCAGGCGGAAGAGGTGTGGATTGAGGTGCGGGCGGTGGTCGCGGTAGTCCATCCGGAAGGTCTGCCGCGAGAACGTCCGGCGGCAGGTGCGACACCGGAAGCGTGGCACTGGGCGCGGTCGACACCTGGGGTGATAGAACCCGTGCCGATAGTGGAAGCGGGGCTGGGGATCGAGGTGTCGGGGGCAGGAGCCGTATGGACAGCGCGGGGGCTCGAACACGGAAACTCACCTTCACCGAGGGGGTGAAGGGGCCCTCGGCCGGAGGGTGACTGCTCCAACCGCGGTCGGTTGCAGGGGATCCGGCGAGAACCGGGCGCTCCGTCCACAAGGAACCCAGTCAGGTCTCGCTTCACACGGGCATCCGGAAGCGCAGGCGCAGGCGGACGAACTCCGCCGGCCGTACCGGCGCGAACCCGAGCTCGACGTTCAGCGTGCCCCGGCTCACGTCGGACGGCGTGGTGGTGTCGGCGCCACAGCGGACGAACCAGGCCTGGTCGCGGGTCGCCCCCTGCAGGGCGCCGGCGCGCCACAGCCCGTCGAGGAAGCCGTCGACCGCCTGGCGCACGCGCGCCCACAACGGCTCGGCGTTGGGCTCGAACACGACCCAGCGGAGGCCGCGGGCGAGCGACTCCTCCAGGTGCAGCGCGAGGCGCCGGGCCGGGACGTACGTCCAGTCCGACGGCGGCGTCGCGAGCGTGCGCGCGCCCCAGACCAGCGGGCCCAGGGTCGGCATGTCGCGCAGCGCGTTCACCCCGGCGGAGTTCAGCGGCTCCTGCGCGGCGTCGTCCAGGTAGAAGGCCATCCCGGCGACCCCGGCGAGCGTCGCGGCCGCGCCCGCGGGCGCCTTCCAGACGCCGCGCGTCCGGTCGGTGCGCGCCACGACGCCGGCGACCGCGCCCGCCGGCGGGACCTCGCGCAACGCGCCCCCGCCGGGCGGCGCGAACGGGTCCGCAGCGCGCACGCGTGGCCAGTACACCGCGACGTCCTCGGGGCGGCCGAGCGCCGCGCGCAGGCGCGCGACGCCGGCGAGGGCGTCGGCCGGCGCGGCCCAGGCGGCGGGCGGGTCGACCAGCAGCATGGCGCGCCGCCGGCCGC
>JAUIDW010000179.1 GCA_030428395.1 bacterium
CCACCCGCGGGGCCGCGCAGGGCGCTCGCTGGACCGCGGGGATCCGGCATGCTTCCTGCTCCGCCGGGCGCCGCCGGCGCGTGCCGCGCGCCCCTCGCGATCCCCGGAGGCTCTCCATGCAGGTCGTACTCGTCGCCGCCCTCGCGTTGCTCACCGTGCCGCCGGCCCAGGAGCCGGATCCCCAGGCTCCCGCCGCGCTCGTCGTCGGTCGGGTCGTCGACCGGGAGTCGGGGGAGCCCCTGCCCGGCGCGCGCGTCGACGTCCTGTTCGAGGGAGCGTTCGGTCACGCGAGCGCGACGGCCGACGACCTCGGCGAGTTCGAGCTGGAGCTCCCCGCCGGCGTGTACGACGTGCGCGCGATCCCGAGGGGCGGGCTGCACCGCGCGGCGTTCGCGCGCGACGTGGACCTGTTCGCGGAACCGAGCGCGGAGGTGCTGCTCGAGGCCGAGAAGGTCGCGTCCACGCTGCAGGGCCTCGGCCTGGATCCCGAGACCCTGGTCGACCTCGACGGCGACCTCGTGCCCGACGGGATCGAGCGCGCCGCGGGTCTCGACCCGGACGCCACCGATCGCAACGAGGCCGGCGTCCGCACCGGCTTCGCGACGTGGGTCCGGGCCCACCCGGTGCGTCCGCCGGGCCCCACCGACCGCGCCCCCGGCTGGATCTCCCCGGCGGAGGGGACCCTGCACCCCGTCTGTCCGGGGCTCCCCGCGCCGCCCGTCGGCCTGCTGTTCGAGGCGGTCCCCGGCGCGACGGGGTACCGGCTCGACCTGCTGGACGATCGGGGCGAGCTGCTGCAGCGCGCCGAGCTGGAGTTCACCCGCGACCACCTCCTGATCGGCGAGGCCGTCGTGACCACGTGGACCCCGCCGCCCGCGCTGCCGGGCGGCCGCTACCGGCTGCGGCTGCAGGCGTACCACCACCACGCCGCGGAGGCGCTGGGGCTGCCGGCCGAGCGCGCGCTGGAGCTCGTCGAGTACGAGGCCGACGACCTCCTGCACCTCGAGGTGGTGGAGGGCGAGGTGCTCGAGTGGAGCGGCCTCCTCGTCGCGCGCTCGGTCACGCTGCGCCCGGGCGCCACCGTGCGCGTGCCCGCCGGCGGGGCGCTGGAGCTCGTCGCCTTCGGGGACGTGCTCGTCGAGCACGGCGCGCGGCTCGCGGGCGGGGACGGCTCGCCGCCCACGCCCGAGCGGCCCTCCGTCCCGCCGTCCGACCTGCGGATCGCCTGCAGCGGCTCGCTGCAGCTGCTCGGCGAGATCCGGGCCGGGTCGGGCTTCGGCGCGCCGCCGGTCGAGGTCGAGTCGGCCGAGGGCTCGCCGGTCGTCGCGCGCGCCGGCCCCGGCGGTCCGGGCGGGGCGCTGGACGTGTTCGCGCTCGACTCGATCCACGTCGCGCGCCGCGCGCGGCTCGCCTCGGGAGCGGGGGGCGCGGGGGGCAGGGCCCGCGCGGTCTCCCTGGCGCTCGGAGGCGACGCGCAGGCGGAGGGGGGCGACGGCGGCCCGGGGGGGCGGCTGATCCTCGCCGGCGGCAAGCTGCACCTCGCGGATCGCCCGGGCGTCGTGGTCGTGGGCGAGGGCGGCGCGGGCGGAGCGGCGGCGGCGACCGGCGGGGACGGCGAGGGCTCGACCCAGGCGGGCCTCGGGACGGCGCTCCCCGGCGTGGGGGGCGACGCGGGGGACGTGTGGCTGTCGCGCTGGGATCTGCGCCGGGACGGGTTCCTGTACGTCGACGATCCCGGCTTCCCGGTTTCCGGTGGACGCGCCGGCTCGCCGGGGGCGGGGTCGGTGACCCCGGGGTGTCCCGGCTCGCAGCGCCGGGGCCGTCACCACCTGCCGCCGGGCGGTCGCGAGGGCGGTCGCGGCTGGCGGGTCGCGGGCGCGGGGCAGCCATCTGTCGCCCAGGGCGGTCCGGGTGCGCCCGGACAGCGCGGCGGCGACGCGGAGGCGCGCGGCGGAGCCGGCGGCAGGCTGGCGCGCATCGGGTTGCGCGCGTCCGAGCTCGAGCTCGTGTTCGGGTTCTCGCCCCGCGGCGGCGCGGGCGGCCTGGCGGTCGCCGTCGGCGGCGCCCCCGGCAGCCTGTTCGGAGACCGCGCGGGCGACGCGGGCGCGGCGCGCGCATTCGGCGGCGCCGGCGGGCGCGGCCTGACCTTCCCCGCGCCGATCCCGAGCGAGGGGGGTGTCGGCGGGGACGCCGAGGCGACCGGGCCCGACGGACTCCCGGGCGCCAGCCACTGCTCGCCCCCCGCGCCCGGCGGCCAGGGGTCCGAGGGCGGCGACGCGCACGCCGTGGGGGGTCGCGGCGGCGACGCCTTCGCCTTCGCCGGCTCGCCGGGCTCGGCCGCGGCCTCCGGCGGGACGGGCGGGGGCGGAGGCGCCGGCAAGCCGCCGGGCACCGGGGGCTACGGCGGCAACGGCTCGGCCCGGACCGACGGCGAGGGGGAGGGGAACCTGCCCGCGCGCGCCGGGCCCGGCCTGCGCGGGGCGCGCGGCGCGCGCGGCCCGTACGGCGCCGACTGCCCTCGCTAGCAGCCCGGCGCGCCCGCCCGCCGTGCGGCGGCTCCCCGGTGCGTCCCCCGGTGCGTCCTCCGGGCGGACTCGCCGCCGGGTCCTCGTCCCCGGGGGTCGGGCGGGCCCGGTCGGCTACGGGCTCGACGCCAGGCGCGCGAAGCGGCGCAGGATCTCGGGGCCGGCCGGGTCGTCGCGGACGGCGCGGACGAGCTCGTCGGGGTCGAGGCCCTCCGCGCGCAGGTCGTCCGCGCGGTCCGTGACGTAGCCGCGGACGATGTCGGCGTCGAACTCGGGGTGGAACTGGAGGCCCCAGGCCCGGTCGCCGGCGCGGAAGGCCTGGTGGGCGTCGTGCGGGTTGCGGGCCAGGTGGACGGCGCCGTCGGGCAGGCGCAGGACCGACTGGCTGTGGGAGGCCTGGACGGGCAGCGGGCTGCGCAGGTCGTGCAGCAGGGGGTCGTCGGCGGCCGCGTCGAGCAGCTCGACCTGGACCGTCCCGATCTCGCGGCCGGCGGGGTTCCAGCCCACCTCGCCGCCGAGCGCCGTCGCCAGGAGCTGGTGGCCGTAGCAGACCCCGAGCACGGGGCGGCCCTCCGCCACCGCCGCGGCCAGCCACTCGCGCGTCCGGCGGCTCCAGTCCGGGGCCTCCGTCACCATCGCGCTGGAGCCGGTCACGACGGCGCCGGCCACCGAGCCCGGCGCGGGCAGCTCGTCCCCCGCGGGGGGCTCGACCACGCGCAGCGCGTCGCGCGGCAGGCCGAGGCCGGCGCGGAAGAAGTCCTCGAAGTCCCCGCGACGCGAGAGGACCGAGGGCACCGTGGTGCCCGTCTTGACGATCAGGATGGGGCGGTCGTTCACGGTTCCACCAGGCGCGCGTGCTCCTGCTCGGCGAAGCGGTCGGTCATCCCCGCCAGGTAGTCGCACACGGCGACCTCGAGGCCGACCTGGTCCGCCCAGCTGCGGAACCAGGGGGCCATCTCGGCGGGGCGGTCCACGTAGGCGGCGAACAGGGCCGACAGGACCTTGTCGGCGTGGGCGGTCAGCTCGCCGAGGTGGGCGTGGCTGTAGAAGCGGTCGAAGAGGAAGCGCGACAGCTCCGCGACCCGCGGCGAGAGCTCCGGCGAGTGCCCGATCAGCAGCCGGTCGTGCGCCTGCACGTCGGTGACGGTCGCGACGCCGGCCTCCGCCACGCGCGCGTGGCTCGCGCGGATCAGGTCGCCGATGCAGATCTTGATCACGTCGTTGGTGAGGCGCTTGAGGTAGAGGTTGCGGTCGCGCCCGCGCTCGCGGGCCAGGAACCCCGGGTGGCGGGCCTCGACCGCCTGGCGCGCGTCGCGCCACAGAGCCACCTCGGCCTCGACCTGCTCCTCCGCGAACATGCTCGCCATCAGGCCGTCCTGCAGGTCGTGCATGTTGTAGGCGGTCGAGTCGGCGAGGTCGACGACCTGGGCCTCGAGGCACGGCCGGCGCGGCTTGGGCCGGAACTCCTCGGGCCAGTCGGCCGAGGTCTCGTGCTTCAGCAGCGACTCGCGCGTCTCGCGCGTCAGGTTGAGCCCGGGGTAGTCCGGGCTGCGCCGCTCGAGCTTGTCCACGACGCGCAGCACGTGCGCGTTGTGGCGGAACCCGCCGTGGTCCGCCATCAGCCGGTCCAGGGCGCGCTCGCCGCGGTGTCCGAAGGGCGGGTGCCCGATGTCGTGGGCGAGGGCGATCGCCTCGGTGAGGGGTTCGTTGAGCCCCAGGGCCGTGGCGACGCTGCGCGCCACCTGCGCGACCTCGAGCGTGTGCGACAGCCGCGTGCGGTAGTGGTCGCCCTCCCAGTTGATGAAGACCTGGGTCTTGTACATGAGCCGGCGAAAGCTCGTGCTGTGGACGATGCGGTCGCGGTCGCGCTCCCAGACCGTGCGCAGCTCGTCCTCGGCCTCCGCGTGGCGGCGCCCGCGCGAACCGGCGCTGCGCGACGCCCAGGGGGCCAGGTCGCGGGCCTCCACCGCCTCCTTGGCGCGGCGGTCGCGGAGCGGTGTGTCGGGGGTCATGGTGGCGGGCGGACGGCGCGCCCGGCACGACGACGCTCCGGGCGGCCGCGGGTTGCGCGGAATCCGCCGGAAGCGCGCCTCACCCGCGCCGACCCTGCGATCGAGCGCCTACCTTTCCACACGTCCCTCCGGCGGTCCACAGGGGCCGCCGCGCGCCGCGGGGTCCGCGACGGGCGAAGGCTCCGGACCGCGCAGGGAACCGGCGTCCCCGCGCGCTATACTCCCCCGCTTCGACACCCCGAGCCCAGGTGCGCCCCATGCCCCACGACATCGTCTTCACCGATCAGTGCAACGAGCTGGCCGAGACCGCCCGCGAGATCGCGGAGAAGTACGTCCGGCCGATGTCGAAGAAGTACGACGAGCTCCAGGAGTACAACCACGAGGCCGCCCGGGCCGTCGCCGACGCCGGTCTGTTCCGCGTGTTCATTCCCAAGGAGTACGGCGGCTACGGGGCCGGCATCCTGGCCCTCGCCCGCGTCACCGAGGAGCTGGCCCGCGCCGACTCCGGCTTCGGCGTGGCCTTCGCCGTGAACGCCCTGGGGTCGTTCCCGATCATCCTGGGCGGCACCGAGGAGCAGAAGCAGCGCTGGCTGCCCCACATCGCGGCGGGGGAGAAGTTCGTCGCCTTCTGCCTGTCGGAGAAGTTCGCCGGGTCCGACGCCGGCGGGCTGTCGGTCACGGCGGTCGAGGACGGCGACGAGTACGTCATCTGCGGCGAGAAGAAGTGGACCACCAACGGCGGCGTGGCCGACGTCTACAGCGTCTTCTGCGTCACCGACCCGACCTCGAAGTCGCGCCGCATCAGCGCCATCGTGGTCGAGAAGGGCACGCCGGGCTTCGAGGTCAAGAAGGTCGAGAACAAGATGGGCATCCGCTGCGTGCCCGTCGTCGAGACGCACTACGACAACGTGCGCGTCCCCAAGGCGAACCTGATCGGCGGGCGGCCCGGCATGGGCTTCAAGCACGCCATGATGACCCTCGACAGCGCCCGCCCGGGCGTCGCCGCGCAGGCCGTCGGGGCCGCTCAGGGCGCCCTGGACCTCGCGCTCGTGTACGCGAACCGCCGCCGCCAGTTCGGCGCGCCGATCTCGAGCTTCCAGATGGTCCAGAAGATGCTGGCCGACATGGCGATGAAGACCGAGGCGGCGCGGTGGCTCGTCTACGCCGCCGCCAGCGCGATCGACACCGGCCTGAAGAACACCACCAAGGGGGCCGCGATGTCGAAGTGCTTCGCCACCGACGTCGCCATGGAGGTCGCCACGGACGCCGTCCAGGTGTTCGGCGGCTACGGCTTCATGGAGGACTACCCGATCGCCAAGTACTTCCGCGACGCGAAGATCCTCCAGATCTACGAGGGCACCAACCAGATCCAGCGGATGGTCATCGCCCGCAACCTCATCAAGGAAGCGGAGTCGCTCGCGCACCTCGAGGACTACATCCCGAACGAGGAGCAGGTGAGCTACCGGGGCGACGAGGTCCCGGTGGACGCCTGACGCGCGCAGCCGGCCCCCCGGCCGGCCCCGCATCCGCGCCGGGTCCAGCGCGCCGACGCGGCTGCGCGCGGCCCGCGGGCTCCCGGCGCCGACCCGGCGCCACCCGGCCGGTCCGCCGGCCGAGCGTCGGGGGCGCCCGCCGACGGCCGTCGTCCGCACCCCCCCGGGGCCGCTCCGGCCTCGCGGGGCGCCCGCCGGACCTCCGGGGGAGCCCGCGGACGGCTCCGCGGCCCCGCTGGCAGGTGGGGGGGCCGCTCCGGGGAAGAGGACCCTGCGCGGGGCGTCCAGGGGCTGCCCCCCAGGGGGTCTCCCGGGGCGGCGGATTCCCCCCGGAAGGGGCATCCGCCGACACGCCGGCCGCGAAAATCCCATCGAACCAGGCACGCCCGTGGGCGCCCGCGCCGTTCCTCCCGGGATCCCCGGAAGGGGGAAACGAATGGCCCGGCGCCGGCATCCAACAGGCGTCGCATGGGATTCAAGGGCTCTTTCGACAAACCTCACGGAACCGTAAGGCGTAGCTCGGTTGCGGGCACCGTACGGGTCCGTCCCCGGACGGCAGTCCCGGGGTACCAGGCAGTACGAGGCGGCGCTCCGACCGCTGGGCAGCCCTCCGGGGCAGCGGACGGAGCCTCCCTCCAGGCGTCGGGCAGGCGCGCTGGCCCCACCGGCCGCATGCCCGACAGGCAGGCTCCCGCGCGGTCCCCCGGCCGCGTCGGTAAAGGAAGTGGCAGACCGGGCGCGCCCGCCCGGAGGCAGGAAAAGGCAGTGAAGAACACCATCCGCATGCAGGACCTCGACCGGCGTCTCGACCGCGCCGCGAAGGACCCCGACAAGTTCGTCGCGTCCGCGCGTCGCATCGCCCGCGACCTGGACCGCCGCGGCGCCGCGCTCGAGCTGGACCCGCCCAGCGCGTGGCGCAAGCCGACCGAGGAGGAGTCGGGTCGCCCCACGGCCCGGCCGACCCTGGCCCAGCAGTTCCGCAGCGAGGTGGACGAGATCCTCCCGATGGACCGCGAGGAGGAGGCCCGCCTGGCCCGGCGGATCGAGTTCGCGCGCGTCCGCCTCGAGCTCGCGCTCCAGCGCGCGGACCTCGACGAGGAGGACCTGCAGGCCAACCTGGACCCGGGCTCCTTCGACGCCTCGGGCTGCGTGCCCACCGAGTGCCGCCTCCCGGCCGAGGTGCTGGACCGCTGGCGCGAGCTGCACGCCCTGCGCTCCGAGATGGTCGAGCGCAACCTCTACCTCGTCCTGATCAACGTCGAGCGCTACTCGCACACCACGGCGGCGCCGATGGACCTGATCCAGGAGGGCTCCGCGGCGCTCTTCCGGGCCGTCGACGGCTTCGACTGGCGGCGCGGGCTGCTGTTCCGCACCTACGCGGTGCACTGGCTGAACCAGGCCTTCCGCAGCTACCTCTACAACTTCAGCCACACGGTGCGCGTGCCCGTGTACCTCCAGAAGGCGCTCAAGCACATCAACGACGCGAAGAGCCAGCTGGGGGACGACAACGCCAGCGTCGAGGAGATCGCCGACAAGACCAACCTCGGCGAGAACGTCGTCGCCACGGCGATGTGGGCCTCGCGCAGCAGCTACTCCCTGGACGTCGAGTTCGAGGACAACGGCGAGGGCGGCCGCCTGCGCGACCTGCTCGAGTCGGACGACGACGGCGACCCGTACGACGCCTCGATCGAGGACGTCTCCCTCGAGGACAGCATCTCGCAGGCGCTCGAGCGCCTCAGCGACCGCGAGCGCTTCGTCGTCTGCATGCGCTTCGGCATCGGCGTCGAGCGCGAGCACACCCTCGCCGAGGTGGCGGCCGAGCTGGGCGTCAGCCTCGAGCGGGTGCGCCAGATCCAGGTGCGCGCGGTGCACAAGATGCGCACGCCGCTGCTCCGCCGGCAGGCCGAGCCCTTCCTGAACTGACCGCATGCGCGGACGGGGCTCGCCCCGGTCGCGGATCTTCGGGGGTCGTGGGAAACCCACGGCCCCCGCGGTCGTTCCAGGGGGCGTTTCCCGACCCGGTGAGGCCCCCCCGGGGCCCCCGCGCCGGCGCCTCGGCCCGGGAAAGGCCCAGGAAGCGCTCCCGCGGCGGCGTTGGCCTCCCCGGGCCGCGTCCAGGCCCACCCGCTACGATGAACGCGATGCCCGCGGCACGCCCCGCCCGCTCCCCCGAGCCCGCCGCCCGCGCGGGCCCCGGCCTCGCGCGCTCCGCCCCCCCGCGCCCCGGCCGGGCGCAGGGCGACGACGGGCGCACCCGGGCCGACCCGGCGCGGCCCCTCGACGCGCGCCGGCTGCGCGCGGGGTTCCAGGACCTGCTGGGCCGGCCGCCGACCCTGGCGGAGCGCGCGGAGTGGTCGGGCCGCGGCCTGCACGAGCTGCTGGACGCCCACCTCGGCGGCGAGGAGGCGTGGCGGCACTGGTTCGAGGAGCAGCTCTACTACTTCCTGCTGGTCGACAACTTCGAGCCGGGCTCGGAGCGCGTGCGGGCGATCCCGGCGGACCTCGCGCGCGGAGCCCTCGACGTGCGCCAGGCGCTGCACCGCGTGGCGATCTCGCCCGCCTTCGACCGCCGCAACCCGGGGCCGGACACGTTCGTGTCGGTCGTGCTCGAGCAGCTCTGCGGGATCACGGTCCAGAAGCAGCCGGGCGAGCTCGAGATCGGCAAGCACGTGTACGACGGCGGGGAGGGCCGCTTCCTCGGCAAGCTGGCGAGCAGCCAGGCCGACCTCGTCCGCGTGGCGGTCGAGGACCCCGCCTTCGCGCGCACGCTGGTCGCGCGGGAGCACCTGCGGCTCCTGCGGGCCGAGCCCGAGCGCAAGGACCTCGCGGCGTGGTCCCGCGCGGTGCACCGCGACCCCGCGGAGTTCCCCGGCATCCTGCGCGGCTGGTACCTGTCCGAGGCGTGGGAGCAGCGCCTCGACCTGCGCGTCTCGCCGCCCAACCGCCTGTTCGTGCGCTCGCTGTTCGTCGACCTCGTCGACCGCCTGCCCAGCGAGGAGGAGACCCGCCGCATGCGCGGCGCGCTGGACGGCCTCAGCGACCCCGGCCCGCTGCGGTCGGTCCTGGCGCGCCTCCTGATCGACTCCGGGCAGGCCCCGGTGCCGGCGCGCGAGGACATCGAGGACCCCACCGCCTGGATCGCGGGCCTGTTCGAGCGCCTGCTCGGCCGCGAGGCGAGCCCCGAGGAGCTGCGCGCATTCGCCGTCGCCTTCCGCGACCCCGCGTGCCGGCCCGAGACCGTGCTGGTCGCGCTCTGCTCGCACCCGGAGTACCAGCGCTTCTGAAGGAGCCCCCATGGAAGCCGAACCGCACCCGACCCGGAACCCTTCCGCCCGCCGCGGCCTCGACCGCCGCGCGCTGCTCTCCGCCGCCGTCGGCGGCGGGGCCCTGGCCCTGCCCGGCCTGGCCCGGCCGCGGCCCGCGCGCGCCGACCGCGCCACGCGCCGCGTCGTCGTGGTGGCCTTCGCCGGCGGCGTGCGCAGCCGCGACACGCTCGGCGCGGAGGGCAGCGTGCCCTTCCTCGAGGAGATGGCGTCCGAGGGCGTGCTGTACACGCGCGTGCGCACCGCGAACCTGGGCCACTTCGGCGCGTCGCTGTCGATCCTCACGGGCGTGGCCGAGCCCCGCGGCATCCGCGAGAACGCGCGCGGACCCTCGCCGACGCTGTTCGAGTACGTGCGCAAGGACCTGGGCCTGCCGCCGGGCGAGGCCTGGATCGCGACGTCGGGCGGGACGCAGCAGACGAACTTCTCGCACGGCGTGCACCCCGACTACGGCGCCCGGTACGGCGCCAACACGCTGGACGGCGACGGGCTCTTCAACGCGGAGTTCCGCGACATGATCGCGTCCTACGGCCGGCCGCGGTCGGTCGAGGGGCGCGAGCGCGAGCTGCTCGCGCAGATGCGCGCCAGCCTCGGCGGGGGCGAGGGCGCCGGCGCGGCCGAGGCGGCGGCCCAGCTCGAGGAGTACGTGCTGGGCGAGCTCGCCCGCGGCACCGCCGACATCCGCGGGGCGAACGCGGCGGACGCGAAGGCCCTGCGGGTGGCGCGCAACCTGGTGGCGATCTTCCGGCCGACGCTGACCGGCGTCGTGCTGCAGCAGGCCGACGTGGCCCACGGCAGCTTCAACGCGTACCTCGAGGTCGTGCGGCGCAACGACGCCGCCCTGGGCGAGCTGTGGAACGCCGTGCGGGCCGACCCCGAGCTGGCGGCGACGACCGCCTTCGTCGTCGTGCCCGAGTTCGGCCGCGACGCCGACCTGAACGCGCGCCGCGGGCTCGACCACGGCGACGGCTCCGACGACCTGAACTACGTCAGCGCGGTGTGCTGGGGCCCCGACTTCCGCAGCGGGACGATCGTCCGCGAGGAGGTGGGCGTGGTGGACGTCTGCCCGACCGTCTGCGACCTGCTCGGCGCCCAGGCGCGCCACACCCGCGGCCGCCGGTTGCCGCGCCTGTACGCCTGAGGCCGATGACCGCGCCGCCCGTCCCCGCCGCCCTCGCGGGCCTGCTCGCGCTGCTGCTTTCGGCGGCCGCCGGCCGCGGGCTCGCCCCGGCGGCGCGGGACGGCGCCCAGGGCGGCGCGCCGGCGACGGGGGTCGCGCGCGAGAACC
>JAUIDW010000180.1 GCA_030428395.1 bacterium
GACAGCCGGCTGCGACGCAGCGCGACCCCGTCGAGCTCGGCCTCCGGATCTCTGCCCGCCGCGCGCGCGCCGTGCTCGCTCACGCCAGGCCCTCCAGCTCGAACCCGTCGAGCCGCTCGACGCCGTCGGCCCGGCCGGATCCGGACCCGCGCCGCGACCAGGGCGCGAGGCCCTCCCCGGGCGCGGCCACGCCGACGTCCACCACGCGCGCGCCGCCCGGCGGAGCGAGCCGCGCCAGCGGCCGGCGACGGGAGCCCGCGCCGACCAGCACCCGCCGGGCCCCGCGCGGCCCGCCCGCCCAGGCGGCGGCCACCGCCGCGGCCGCCTCCCCGGGCCCGAGCGCCACGCGGCGGACCTCGGCGAGCACCTCGAGCGCGCCGACCAGGCCCCGCCGACCCCGCAGCGGCCCCAGCGGGCGCGTCGTCCCCGGCCGCGCGGCGACCGAGAGCCAGGCGACCCCGTCCGCCGCGAGCGCCTGCGCGAGAACCGCGGCCGCCGCGCGCACGGCCCGCTCGAACGCCTCCCCCCGCCCCCGCGACGCCCGCGGCCGCGGACTCCGCTGCGATCTCTGCCCCGGGTCGCGCGCCCGGTCGGGTTCAGAGCCGGACGTCGAGCCGGAGCTCGAGCCGGGCCCCGGGCTGGACGCCGGGTCGTCCACCGCGACTCGCACAGGGTCGTGCGCCAAGGCATGGCCAGTCGGGGTCGCCGGTGACCCGGGCTCCGCTGGGATCCCGCGCGAATCCGTCCCCGGCGTACCGGCGACCGCTCCGAGGTCGAGCGGGTCGGCCTCCTCGGCGGCGACCAGGACGACGTGAACGGGCGGATCGGTGCGCTGGCGCAGCTCCCGGACGACGCGCCGACCACGGCGCAGGGTCAGGGGCCAGTGCATGCGGCGCAGGCTCTCGCCCTCGCGCCACTCGCGCACGGCCCAGAGGTCCTCGTCCCCCGCGTCGGGGGCTCTCCGCCGCACCGGCGCGGCGCTGGCCGTGCCGCGCGGCGGCGCCTCGTCCTCGAGCTCGCCGGGCACCGGCACGACGAGCAGGTCGCAGGGCAGGCGGTGCACCCGGCGGCACGTGACGAGGCCGAAGGGGAACGACGTCGCGACCGCGACCGTCAGGTGCCGGCGCCGCCCGCGCCGACCGAAGCGCACGCCGAGCGCGAGCGGCCGCACCTCGCGCGGGCGCAGCAGCCCCAGCAGGCCGGCGGGGCGTGCCCCCCGCTGGCCGCCGTGCGCGACGACCGCGTCGAGCACCGGCAGCCACGACGAGCGGTTCTCGAACGGCACCTCCAGCACGACGGGGACGCCCGCGAACGCGCGCCGCCGCCGGCACGGCCGCGGGACGACCGCGCGGGCCTGCGCCCACGACGCCAGCGCGGACACCGCGAACAGCCCCGGCGCCGCGGCCGCCAGCAGCCCCGCCGCGCCGCCCGCGGCCCACGACAGCACGGCCCCGGCGATCGCGAACGGCAGCAGCACCCGACCCGCGGGCGTCAGGACCAGGCTCGTCTCGACGGCGCGGGGCGCGCTCGCCTGCGTCCGAACTCTGCCCCGCGCTCCCGCCAGCGCGTTCGCCGGGTCCTGGCGGGCGATCCGGGGGGCTCGGCCGGGCGCGGCGACGGGCATGGTGGGGGAGTGGGCGGGTTCCTCAGACGGGGACCGGGACGGTGTCGAGCAGCTCGGCGAGCAGCTCCTCGGCGCGGGCAGAGAAGTCGTCGATCGTCCCGGAGGCGGGGACCACGCGGTGCGCGAGCGCCGCCAGCGCCAGGCGCTTGAAGTCGTCGGGCTCGCAGTAGTCCCGGCCCTCGATCCACGCCAGCGCGCGGGCCGCGCGCGTCCACCCGAGCGCCGCCCGCGGGCTCGCCCCCAGCGCGAAGCGCCGCGGGTCCCGCGTGGCGGCGACGAAGTCGAGCACGTAGTCGAGCAGCGCCCCGTCGACGCGGACCGCGCGGGAGCGCTCGATCTCGTCGAGCAACTCGGCGCGCGTCATCACGGGCTCGAGCGCGTCGAGCGGATCTCCGCCCAGCCGGCTCTCGAGCACCCGCCGCTCGTCCTCGCGGGCCGGGTGCCCCAGCCGCACGCGCAGCAGGAAGCGGTCCAGCTGGGACTCGGGGAGGGGGTAGGTGCCCTCGAACTCGAGCGGGTTCTGCGTCGCGAGCACGAGGAACGGGCGCGACAGCTCGCGGACCTCGCCGTCGATGGACACGCGGCGCTCGTTCATGCACTCGAGCAGCGCCGACTGCGTCCGCGGCGTCGTCCGGTTCAGCTCGTCGGCCAGCACGACGTTGCCGAAGATCGGACCCTCGCGGAACTCGAGGCGGCCGTGCTCGCCCGGCAGCGAGACCCCCAGGACGTCCGCGGGCAGCAGGTCCGAGGTGAACTGGATGCGCCGGAAGCGCACGTCGACCGAGCGCGCCAGGGCCCGCGCGAGCGTCGTCTTGCCGGTCCCGGGTACGTCCTCGAGCAGCACGTGGCCCTCCGCGAGCAGGCCGACGGCGCACAGCGTGACGGCCTCGGACTTGCCGAAGATCACGCGCTCCACGTTGTCGATCAGGGCGCGCAGCCGCGGCGGGCGCGTGCCGGGAGGGGCGTCGAGGGTCATGGGGAGCCCGGAGGCCGGCCCATTCTAGGGTCGTGGGGCCCGGCGCGAGCGAACCGCCGCCCGCGCCCTGCGTACGCGGGGCAGAGATCGATGCGCGCTCTCCTCGCAGCCGCCGCGGCCGCCGCCGCGGGGATCGTGGTGCTCGCCGTGGCGCTCCGCGGCGGTCCGCCCGCCGCTTCCCTCGCGGGCGGTCCGGGATCGCTCGCCCGTCCCGGATCCGCCTCCTGGCCCCGCCGCGCGAGCAGCCTCGGCGCGGCACGCGAGCCGCGGAGCGCGGGACTCCCCCGCGGCGGGTCCGGCGGGGCGGAGCGCTCCCACCCGGGAGGCGGCGGACCGGGGCGCGTCGCGTCGCCCGCGGACGACCGGCCTGCGGCCCTCCGGCCCGCCGCGGAGGACCGCGACGGCGTGGAACGCGAGGAGCGCGCGCTCGACCCGGCCGGCGCGACGATCCGCGACGGTGTCGCCACGGAGCGCCACGCGACCGGCGCGCTGCTCTACACCTCGCACGGGTTCGAGGACCGCGACGGCGAATGGACCCGCCACGGCGCGTGGGAGGCGTTCCACGCGAACGGCGCGCGGCACGAACGAGGCGCCTACCGCTTCGGCGTCGAGGACGGCCCCTGGGAGTGGTGGCATCCCGGCGGGGAGCGCATGGCGCTCGGTGCGTTCGTCGACGGCGAGCGCGACGGACCCTGGACGCTGTGGGACGAGCACGGGCGCCCGGCGCTGTCGGGCGAGTACCGCCTCGGCGTGCGCTGTGGTACGTGGACGCTGCACTACGAGGACGGCACCGCCCGGGCGCGCGGTCCGTACGTCGACGACGAGCAGGACGGGCAGTGGACGTACTGGCATGCGGACGGTTCGGTCGACTCGCTGCGGACGGGGACGTACGTGCGGGGAGTCCGGACCGGCGGCTGAGGCCCGAGCGCGTCCTTTCTTTCCGCCCTGCCGGCGAGCGGTCCGAACGGGAGCCGGGGCGAATGGACCCTCCTCGGGTTCCAGGGGCGGGTAGAATCGTTAGGAACTCGCATCCTGAACAACCGGACCGGACGGCGCTCGACGGGCCCACAGGGGGCCTCCGACGTCGCCTGGTCCCGTCCCGAACTCCCCGGAGTCCACCATCATGCTCCTCACAAGCCTGGCGCTGAGCGCCATCGTCCCCCTGTTTCCCGCCACTCCCGCCGCCGCTGGCGGCCCGGTCTGCGATCCGGGCCCCCGCGTCTACGTCGTGGAGTGCAACGGCCCCATCACCATGGTCCAGCTCGACGCCACGGGCTCGACCGGGACGGGGACCCTCTCCTACTCGTGGGTCGAGGAGTGTCCGAACGCCATGTTCGACGACCCGACCAGCCCCACGCCCATCCTCTCGATCGACCTTCAGGGCCAGTGCTCGAACGAGTGCGGCGGCATCCGCCTGACCGTGACCGACAGCACGGGCTCGTCGACCTGCAACACCGCCGTGTTCGTCCAGGACACGACGCCCCCGGACATCACCTGCCCCGCCGACGTGACCGTCCTCGAGGGCGCCCCGACCGACCCGGCGGCCACGGGCATGGCCAGCGCGTCGGACACCTGCAACTCGACCCCGACGGTCACCTTCTCCGACGTCGTGACGCCGGACAACGATCCGAGCACGCCGCTGGTGGAGACGATCACGCGCACGTGGACGGCCGACGACGGCTGCTACACGGCCACCTGCGACCAGGTCATCTACGTCGAGGCCGAGGAGCCTCCGATGGAGGACCCGTACCTGGACATCAAGCCCGGCTCGTGCCCGAACCCGATCAACGTGAACAGCGGCGGCGTGCTGCCCGTCGCGCTCGTCGGGTCCGTGGGCTTCGACGTGCGTGACGTCGATCCCTCGACGCTCGTCCTGCGCCGCTCCGACGGCGTCGGCGGCTCGGCCGTTCCCGTCCGGATCCGGCTGGAGGACGTCGCCACGCCCTTCGACGGCGAGGGCTGCGACTGCCACACGCTCACGGGCGACGGCATCACGGACCTGTCGCTCAAGTTCTCGAAGCAGCAGGTCGTGCAGATGCTCGCTCTCGACGGCGAGCCTCACTTCTCGTACGTCGAGCTCGAGCTCGCCGGGCAGCTCCAGGACGGCACGGACTTCGCCGCCCGGGACTGCGTGCGGGTGATCAACCCCTAGCCGGCGACCCCGATCCACGGGTCCAGCCGCCGGGGGGGCGCCGCGAGGCGCCTCCCCGGCTCTCGTAGGGGCCCGCGGTGGGGCCTCCGGAGCGCCCGGAATGCCGGCCCCCGCGGTGGGGCCCGGCCGCCGCGGGCTGCTACGATCTCGCTTCCCAGCCTCCCGCCGCGACCCCCCCGCCTCCGGCCCCTCCCGTCGGACCTCTCAACATGATCGCGCTCTCCCTCCGCATCCTGGCTCGCCGCCTCCTCGTCCCGGCCCTGCTCCTCGGCCTCGTGACGGCCCCCGCGCACGCGCTGCGCGTCGTCACCTGGAACATCCTGCACCTGCCGTCGAGCTCGCAGTCCAGCATGCGGCTCGTCCTGGCGGCCATCGATCCCGACGTGATCGTCTGCCAGGAGGTGGACAACACCACGGACGTCAGCGCGTTCCTGAACAACGTGCTGAACGGCGCGGGCGGCCCCGGCGGCTTCGCGGTGGCCACGTTCACCAACGGGTTCGACTCGGACAACGCGCTGTTCTACCGGCCCGCGAAGGTGACCTTCGCCGGCGCCTCCGCGCACGCGGACATCGCGACCAGCCTGCGGCAGATCGATCGGTGGACGCTGGGCCTGAACGGGTACGCCTCGGCCGAGAGCCAGTTCACGGTCTACACCATGCACCTGAAGGCCGGCTCCAGCTCGTCCGACCAGAACCAGCGCCTCGGCGAGACCATGCTGCTGCGCGCCAACGCGAACCAGCTGCCGGGCGGGACGCACTTCCTCTACACGGGCGACTTCAACATCCGCTCGAGCAGCGAGGCGGCCTACCAGCAGATGGTCGGGTCCCAGGCCGACAACGATGGCCGCGCGTTCGATCCGATCAATGCCCCGGGCAACTGGAACAACAACAGCTTCTTCGCCCAGATCCACACCCAGTCGCCGCACAGCAACAACGCGAGCGCGCCCCCCGGCGCGGCCACGGGCGGCGTCGACGACCGCTTCGACCAGATCCTGGTGTCGGCCTCCCTCGACGACCTCGAGGGCTTCGCCGTCCTGCCGGGCACGTACCACACGTACGGCAACGACGGGCTGCACTTCAACGCGGACATCAACGACCCGCCCACGATCCCCGAGGGCGCGGCGATCGCGAACGCCCTGCACACCGCCTCGGACCACCTCCCGGTCGTCGTCGACTTCCAGGTGCCGTCCCGCGCGGGCGCGACGGCGTCCCTGGACTTCGGCACGGTGCTCGTGGGCGCTGCGGCGCAGGAGGTGCTGGTGGTCTCCAACGTCGGAGACGTTGCCCTGTTCGGCTTCGTCGACGACCTGGACTACTCGATCTCTGCCCCCGCCGGGTTCTCCGCCCCGGCCGGCACGTTCATCGCCCTCGCCGGGTTCGGGGGCAACGGCCACGCGGTCGACATGGACACCTCGACCCCTGCCGTCCGCTCCGCCAACCTCCAGGTCCTCTCCGACGACCCGGAGAGCCCCAGCACCGCCGTGGCCCTCTCCGGAACCGTCCTCGGCCACGCCGTCCCGTCCCTCGAAGGAGCCTCCCAGACCCTGACCGTCCTGGCCGACTTCGGCACCGCGCCCCCCGGCGGCTTCAGCGACCAGTCCGTCGACGTCCACAACCAGGGTTTCTCTGCCCTGCAGGGCCTGCTCGACGTCTACGGGGCACAGTTCGTCGGCGCCGACGCCGCCCGCTTCTCCCTCGTCGGCGGCTTCGCGCCCTTCAGCGTCGGCGGCACCCCCGTCCCGCTGACGATCGCCTTCGACGACAGCGGCCCCGTCGGCACCTACACGGCCGACCTCGTCCTCTCGACGCGCGACGACCAGGCGCTCGCCGGCGCCACCAATCTGCCCGACCTCACCGTCCAGCTCGTCGCCACGATCCAGGGCAACCCGGACGGCGCCAGCGCGAACACCTCGGGCGGCACGCCCCGCAGCGTGACGATCCAGCTGGGCGGGACCCGCGGCCTCGTCGTCGATGCCGGCGACCTGACCCCGGGCGAGCGCGTGTTCGCCCTCGTCGGCCACCCCCACGGCCGCACCCGGCTCCCCGGCTGCCCGGAAACGGCGCTCCAGGGCTCCGCCCTGCGCCCCGTCGCCGCAGGCGTCGCGGACGGCACCGGCCAGGTGACCCTCCGCCTCCCCGCCTTCCTGACCCGCACCCCGACCGACCTCGTCGTCCAGGTCGTCGAGCCCGCGACCTGCCGGACCAGCGAGCCCCTGCCGCTGCCCTGACGCCTCGCACGGCCCCGGCCGCCTCGGCGGCCGAGGCCGAGCGGCCCGCGCCGCTCTGCTCGGGCCGCTCTGCTCGGGCCGCGCTGCTCGGGCCGCGCTGCTCGGGCCGCGCTGCTCGGTCCGCGCTGCTCTGGCCGCGCTGCTCGGGCCGCGCTGATCGGGCCGCGCTGCTCGGGCCGCGCTGCTCGGGCCGCGACGTGCGCAGCGGGTGGGCCGGGCTGCGCGGTTCAGGCCGAGAGGCTCCCACCGGCCGAGTTGGCCCGGGGGCGCGCGGCGCGAGCCGAGGCCGACGTCGGGGCCCGCGGCTGGAGCTGCTAGTCCGGCACGTGGATCCCCGCGCGGTGGCGGAGGCGCCGCGCGGAGGTCACCCCGCTCCGCGCGGGCTCTCGTGCCAGCCCAGCCGACCCCAGCGGCGCCACCCGCGCGTGAGCAGCCAGGTCGCCGCGCGCGCTGCCGGCTTCCGGCGCGGCAACCCGGGCGAGCGATCGTCCTCCGCGAGCCAGCCCCCGAACCAGGGCCCCGACGAGTAGGGATCCGACCGGGCGAACCGCACGCCGTGCTTCCTGCAGTTCTGCAGCACGTACAGCAGCGCCGCCCGCACCTGCCGCGGCGTCCGCAGCACGACGTCGTGGTACCGCTCCGCGAACACGGCCCCCTTCCGACCCCAGAGACGGTTCATCCCCCTCGCGATCCGCACGCAGAGCCCCTGCATGCCCCGCGCGATCCGCTCGCGATCACTGCCCTCGACGATCAGGTGCACGTGGTTGCTCTGCACCGAGTACTCGACGACGCGGAACCCTCGCTTCTCGCACCCGCGTTCCAGATGCACGCAGAGCGCACGGTAGGGCACGGGCCGTCGCAAGCTCGGCAGACCCGCCCGCAACCTCAGCGTGACGTGCAGCGGAAACCGCTCCCGGAACTCTGCCCGCGGCCGGTGCGGCACCCGCGAGCGGCGCCCCCGCGGTCTTCCGCAGCCAGGACGAAACCCGCCCCACGCGTGTCGGTCCAGTCGGAGTTGCTCGGCCCTCTTCCTGCTTCGTTTCGACATGCAGGAACGACTGACCGGGCCGGGAACGGTTGCGGATTCCCCGCTTGATTCCGGCAGAGATCGCGCGGCTCGGGAAGGCAGAGAGCGGCAACGAGCGTCCCGCGTTCGTACCGGAGTGCACCTGTGGCCGCTGCGCGGGTTTCTCGATCCGGCGAGTCTGGATCGGAACGCGTGGCACCCTCCCTGGACCGGCATGGGGATGCTCGCGTCGCACCGAACGCTCGTTCTCGTCCTTCAGGCGATGCTGCTGGCGCCCGAGGGAGCTCCGCGGCGTTTCGGGGCGGTGCTGGCCGCCGAGGAAGGGCTCCTGGCCGTCACGAGCGACCACCTGCGCGAGCGCCAGGAGCCACGGGGGCTCGTGTCCGTGTACCTCTACGAGGGAACCGAGGGGGACTTGCACTCGCCGACCCGGGTGGACGTGTGGACCGGGGCGTCGCGCCGCGTTCGTGGTGTCGGGCTCGCCGTGGACGACGGTCGGTGGGTGGTCGGGACGCCGGGCGAGTTCGGGATGTACGTCGCCGGCTGGCGGCAGGCTCCCGAGGGGCCGGGCGCGCTCGTCACGGTCCACGAACGCTCTGCGGGAGGAGAGTGGCGCACCTCCTGCCGCCTGCTGCAGGCCTACCGGACGAGCGAGTTCGGCGCGGCCGTCGCCCTGTCCGGAGGGACTCTCGTCGTGGGCGCGCCGTCGGAGATGAGCTCGTACTCGGACTGGGGGGCGCTGCGCGTTTACGAGCGCGACGGGCCGCGCTGGACGCCGCTCGAGCGCCTCGTGGCGCCCGATCCGGTCCGTGGCGGCGGCGAGCTGGGGCGGGCGCTCGACCTGGACGGGGATCGGCTCGTGGCCGGCGCGCCGGGCATCCCGTTCACGATCGGAGGAGGGCCCACCCAGGTGTTCGAGCGGCGCGGCGGCGAGTGGGTCCTCGACGGCCTGCTTCGACCGAGCATCGGCCCGCGCTCCGGCTCACCCTTCGAGCCGCCCGACTCGTACCGACGCGGCCGGAACTTCGGCGTCTCCGTCGCGATCGCGGGGACCGTCGTCGCGGTGGGCGCTCCCACCCCGTCGGACGCCGGACCGTGCGGAGCGGTGTGGATCTTCGAGAGGATCGCGGGCGAGTGGCGGACGTCGCAGTGCCTCCAGCCCCCCGAGTCGGACCCCGTGGTGTGGTTCGGAGCCTCGCTGCACCTCGAGCCCGGCCTGCTCCTTGTCTCCTCGGCTCGCCCCTGCCTGCCTGCCGGCGAGCGGCCCTGCTCTCCCGGCGCCGTGTACGGCTACCGGCGGCAGCCCGGGGGTCCCTGGAAGCTGGCCGGGCCGCCGCTCGTGGGCGAGCCTTGGCCCGGGGCAGAGTTCGGCACGGCGATCGCCGTCGCGGGGGACGCGCTGTTCGTCGGCGCTCCCGGGGCGGACGGGGGTCGCGGCGCGGTGTTCCGGTACTCGATCCCGGAGCGGTTTCCCGGGCCCCGTCGCGGCGCGGAGGGGCGGTAGCCCTCAGGGCGCGGGCAGCGGGACGCGCTCGTCGTCCCCGGGCACCTGCGGAAAGCCGCCGCTCTCCCAGGCGCGCTCGGCGGCGGAGATCCGGGCCGGATCGCTGGAGACGAAGTTCCAGCGCATGTGGCGGGGTCCGTCGAGAGGGGCCCCGCCGAACAGCGCCAGGGTCGTGGGCTCGAGGGCTTCCAGGGTGCGGGCGCGCGGGGCGAGGACGAGGAGCGAGCCGGGGCCGTGTTCCTGGCCGTCGATCCGAACTCTGCCCGCGACGAGGTAGGCGGCGCGCTCGGGGTGCTCGTCGGGCAGGGGCAGAGTTCCTGCGCCGGGGACCTCGGCGTGGAGGAGGAAGAGCTCGGAGGAGGTCTCGATCGGGGCGCGGGAGCCGAACGCGGTTCCCGCGGCGAGCACGAGGTGCGCGCCGGCGCGGTCGAGGGTGGGCAGAGATTCGCGCGCGGCGTGCTGGAAGCTCGGGTCGTCCTCCTCGTGGGCGCGGGGCAGGGCGACCCAGAACTGGAGGCCGTGGAGCTGCCCGCCGGCTGCGCGCGCGGCGGGCGGAGTTCGCTCGGAGTGGACGATGCCGCAGCCGGCGGACATCCAGTTCACCTCCCCGGGGCGGATCTCCTGGACGTGGCCGAGGCTGTCGCGGTGGAGGAGGGCGCCCTCGAAGAGGTAGCTGAGGGTCGCGAGGCCGATGTGCGGGTGCGGGGGCACGTCCACGCCGGTTCCGGGCTGGAGGGCGCGCGGGCCCATGTGGTCGAGGAAGACGAACGGGCCGAGGGAGCGCCGCTGGCGTCGCGGGAGCGCGCGGCGGATGGGGGTTCCCAGGAGGTCCGCCTCGCGGGCGGGGAGGGCGAGTTCCAGGTGGGGGGGCATCGGGGCGGGGACGTTCCGGCCGGGGCAGAGTTCCTGGCGCGGCGGAGGCTGGCGCCCTGGGGCAGAGATTCCGGGGGGCGGCGGTCCGGCCGCGGGTACCGGGCGGGCCGCGGGCGGAGATGCTCGGCGGCGGGCGGGGGCTGTGCAGGGGGGAGCGAGCGCGGGCGCTCGGGCAGAGATCGAGGGCCGGGAGCGCGCGACAGGGGCGCGGGCAGAGATCGGGC
>JAUIDW010000528.1 GCA_030428395.1 bacterium
CGTGCGCTACTTCGACCCTGACGCGATCTTCATCAGCGACCAGATCGGGATCTCGAAGCCCAACCCGAAGATCTACTCGACCGCGCTGCGCGCGATGGAGCTCCAGGCTTCGCAGGCGATGTACGTCGGCGACAACCCCCTCAACGACGTGGTCCCCCCCGCGGAGCTGGGGATGGTGACGGTCTGGGCGCGGCGCGCGTCCAAGCAGCAGGAGTCGCCCCGGCCGCCGACCCACGAGATCTGGAGCTTCGGCGAGCTGCGCGAGATCCTGCGCCGGGACTACGGGGTCGAGATCTCCGGCCGCGACTCGTCCGCCGCCGCCACGTGACAGGCGACGCCCCGCGCGGGGCGCCCCCCGCCGGCCGCGGCGAGCCGGCGCCAGGCCGGGTCCTCGCGGGCGCAGCGCGGCTCCGCCACGGGGCAGCGCGGGTGGAACGCGCAGCCCGGCCGCGCCGCGAGGGCGCTGGGCGGCTCGCCCTCGACCGGCGGCCCCGCGGGCCGCGCGTCGGGGTCGAGGGAGGGCGACGCCTCCACCAGCGCGCGCGTGTACGGGTGCAGCGGCCGCTCCAGCACGTCCGCCGTGGCGCCGCACTCGACCACCCGGCCCAGGTAAAGCACCGCGACGCGCTGCGCGAAGTGGCGCACCAGCGCGAGGTCGTGGGACACGAACAGGTAGGCCAGGCCGCGCTCGCGCTGCAGGTCGGCCAGGAGGTCCAGCACCTGGGCGCGGACCGAGACGTCCAGCGACGCCACGGCCTCGTCGCACACCAGGAGCCGCGGCTCGACCGCGAGCGCGCGCGCGATCGCCGCGCGCTGGCGCTCGCCGCCGGAGAGCTCGTGGGGGAACCGCGCGGACACGTCCGGCAGGCCCACGCGCTCGAGCAGCTCGGCGGCGCGCCGCGCGCGCCCGGGCCGCGCGACGCGGCGGTGGACGGCCAGCACCTCGGCCACCGCGTCGCCGATGCGCTGGCGCGGGTCGAGGCTGGCGGCGGGGTCCTGGAACACGAGCTGGATCGTGCGCCGGGCGCGCTCGAGCTCCGCCCCGCGGGCCGCGAGCAGGTCGACCGGTCCGCCCTCGGTGCGCAGCGTCGCGCGCCCGCTCCGCGCGGGGACCAGGCGCAGGAGGGCGCGGGCGACCGTCGTCTTCCCGCAGCCCGACTCCCCCACCAGGGCCAGCGTCTCGCCGGCGTCCACGGTCAGGTCGACGCCCCGGACGGCCGCGACCACGCCGCGCGAGCGGCGCCACGCGCCGCGCCGCAGGGCGAACTCCACGGACAGCCCGCGGACGTCCAGCAGAGGCGCGTCGGCGGCGCTCACGGCAGCTCCTCCCCGCCGTGCGGGCAGGCCGCGCGGTGCTCCGGCGCGTCGCCGGGCACCGGGGCGAGCGACGGCTCCCCGGCGCAGTCCGCGCGGGCCAGCGGACAGCGGTCGCGGAAGCGGCAGCCCGTCGGGCGGCGGCGGGGATCGGGCACGCGCCCGGGCACCGGGCGGGGCGCGCGCTCGGGGCGGGCGAGGTCGGGCACCGCCCGCAGCAGCAGGCGGGTGTACGGGTGCCGGGGCGCGCGCAGCACCGCGCGTACAGGGCCGCGCTCGACCACGCGACCCGCGTAGAGCACGGCAACGTCGTCGGCGCAGCTCGCGACGACGCCGAGGTCGTGGGTGACGAGCAGCAGGGCCGGACCGCCGTCCCGCTGCAGGTCGCGCAGCAGCGCGAGCACCTGGGCCTGGACCGTGACGTCCAGCGCCGTGGTCGGCTCGTCGAGCACGAGCAGCTCGGGCGCGCCCGCGAGCGCCATCGCCAGGCACGCGCGCTGGCGCATGCCGCCCGAGAGCTGGCCGGGCGCGTCGTCGTACCGGCGGGCCGCGTCGGGCAGGCCGACGCGCTCGAGCGCCGCGACCGCGCGCGCGCGCGCCTCGCCCCGGGGGC
>JAUIDW010000181.1 GCA_030428395.1 bacterium
GGCGTGGTCGTGCCGCTCTGCGCGCGCGGGCGGCTCCAGGGCATGCTGGCGGTCGAGTCGCGCCGCCGCCGCGACTTCCGCGCCGCGGACGTGGAGCGCCTCGCGCTCGCCGCGCGCCGGCACGCGCTCGCCCTGGCGGCGGCGCGGTTCGCCCTGTGGCACCGCGAGCGCCACGGCGTCGCGCCGTACTTCGAGGGCGACGAGCGCCGCGCCTGGTGGGCGCCGGTGCTCTCCTTCGCGGGCTCGCGGCGCGCGGTGCTCGTGTCGGGGCCGGCCGGCGCGGGCAAGCAGGTCGTGGCGCGCTGGCTGCACTTCGCCGGCGCCGTGGGCGCGGGGCCCTGCGTGACGTGGAGCTGCGCCCCGGGAAGCGACGCCGCGGCGCCGCTCGTCGCGCGACCCGCCGACGCGCGCGGCAGCCCGTGGCGCCGCGCGGCGGAGGGGACGCTCGTGCTGCGCCGCGTGGAGCGCCTCGACGCGGACGCGCAGCTCGCGCTCGCGGAGCGCCTGCGGACGCCCGGTCCGGTGCATCCGGTGCGCGTGGTGGCGACCACGGGCTCCGCGGCGGACGACGCGGCCCGGCTGCTCCCCGAGCTGCGCCGCGAGCTCGAGCAGCTCGCCCTCGACGTCCCGGCGCTCGCGTCGCGCCGCGGCGAGATCCCCGGCCTCGTCGAGCGCTTCGCTCTCGAGGCGGCCGACGAGGAGCGCCTGCCGCGCCCGCGCTGGGACGAGGATGCGTGCGCCGCGCTGTGGCGCCAGCCGTGGCCCGACAACGTGCGCGAGCTCGAGGCGCTCGTGCACCGCGTCGTGCTGCTCGCGCAGGGCGGGGCGGTCGGCGTCGAGCTGCTCGAGCAGGGCGCGGGCCGCTCGGGCCCGCTGCTCCGGCGCCTGCCGTCGCGACGACCGGAGCGGCGCGACGTCGAGGCTGCGCTCGACGCTACGCGCACGCGCGGCGGGCGCTGGAACAAGACGCGCGCCGCGTCCCTGCTCGGCTGGGACCCCGACACGCTGGCGGCGCGCCTCCGCGACCTCGGCCTGGCCGAGGGCTCGGAGCCGTAGTCCGGCCGACCGCGCGCCTCGCTGGCCGAAGCCGGCGATCGCCCGGGCTCCGGGGCGCGGACTCCCGGGTGCGCGGACCGTCGCGGACGCGAACGGCCCGGGTCGGCGGCAGGGGGTTCGCCCCGCTCCGGGCCGGGAGAGGGGGCGCCGAGCTTGGGGCCTCGGCGCCCCCTGCGTTCACCTTCCGAGCGGTCCGGGCCCCGTGCAACGGCCCCCCCGGGCGTGCCCGGGGTCCGGGTCTCCGTTCGGCTTCGCACAGACATAACGGCTGGCGTGGTTCAGACCTGAACAGTTGCCCCAAAAATGTTCAGGTTTGAAACCCTGTCCGAGAACCGGGCCGCGCGGGAGGCCCCCCGCGGCGGGACTCGCCGGAGGGAAGGGGGCCGTCGGGGGTGCCAGCGGACCTCCGGGGCGCTATCCAGGGGCCCGTGGGCGGCGCGCGGCACTCGGTCGGGGCGGGGAGGGCGATGTGGATCGCGGCGGGGGCCGCGGTCCTGGCGGGCGTGGCCGGGACGGCCCTGCTCGTCGGCCGGGACGGCGGCCGCCCCCTGGACCCGTTCGAGCCCTGGGCCGCGGCCGCCCTGGGCCTGGCCGGGGCCGGCTGGGCCCTGGCGGTCTGGACGGCCCCGCGCGCGGCGGGCCGCGGCGCGGGTGTGTTCCTCGTCGTCGTGGCGCTCGCCCTGCGCGCCGCGGTGCTGCTCGCGCCGGCGCCGCAGACCTCCGACGACGTGAACCGTTACGTGTGGGAGGGCGAGCTGGTCCGCGGCGGGCGCAGCCCGTACGCGTGGGCCCCCGACGACCCCGCGCTGTCCGACGTCCGCGCGCGGCTGCCCGCGATCCACGCCGGGACGAACCACCCCGAGGTGTCGGCGGCGTACCCGCCCGTGGCGCAGGCCGCCTTCGCCGGCGTCGTCGCCTCCGCCTCGGCCGCGGTGGGGGCGGACCGCGGGGACGAGCTCGAGCGCGCGGCGCTGTTCGGCATGCGCGCGTTCTTCGCGCTGTGCGACCTGCTCGTGCTGATCCCGCTGGCGGTGCTGCTGCGGCGCGCCGGGCGGCCGCCGACGGCGCTGGTCGCCTGGGGCTGGTCGCCGCTCGTCGCGCTCGAGTTCGCGGGCGCGGCGCACTTCGACAGCCTCGGCATCCTGCTGTGGACCTCCGGCCTGGCGTTCGCCGCCGTGAGCGCCGCGACGCCCGCGCGCCGGCTCGTCGGCCTCGCGCTCGAGGTCGCGGCGGTCCTCGTGAAGCTCCTGCCCGTCTGCGGGCTGCCCTTCGTGCACCGCGGGCGCGGCGCGCTGCGCGACGCGGGCGTCGCCGCGCTGCTCGTGCTCGCGGCGTTCGCGCCGCTCCTGGCCCTCGAGGGCGGCTTCTCCGGGCTCGGCGCCGGCCTGTCGCAGTACGCGCTGCGGTGGGAGTCGACGAGCCTGCTGTACCGCCACGTCGAGCCGCTGGCGGACTCGCTGGCCGCCGCGCTCGGCCTCGAGGGTGGCTGGGCCGACCCGCGCCGCCTGGGGCGCGCGGCGATCGGCGGGGTCTGGCTCGCGCTGGCCGCGTTCCTCTGGTTCCGGCGCGTCGAGCCGGTGCGCGCCTGCGGGGTGCTCGTGGGCGCCTTCCTCGTGCTGAGCCCGACCCTGCATCCGTGGTACCTCGCCTGGGTCGTACCGTTCGTCGCGCTGCGGCCCGGGCTGGCCTGGACGTGGCTGCTCGCGGCGGCGCCGTGGCTGTACGCGCCGCTCGCGCGCTGGCGCGACGCCGGCGTCTGGGAGGAGCCCGCCTGGCTCTGGCCCGGCGTCGCGGTCCCGTTCCTCGTGCTGCTCGTCGTCGACGCGGCCCGCGCGGCCTTCGGCGACGGGGAGGCGCGCGCGGCGTGAGGGTCGCCGACTTCGACTACGAGCTGCCGCCGGAGCGCATCGCGCAGCGCCCGGTCGAGCCGCGGGACGCCGCGCGGCTGTTCGTGCACCGCGTGGGCGCCGACGCGACGGAGCACCGCCGCGTGCGCGACCTGCCGGAGCTGCTCGCCGCGGGCGACCTGCTGGTCGTCAACGAGACGAAGGTGCGCGCCGCGCGGCTGTGCGGACGCAAGGCCAGCGGCGGCGCGGTCGAGTGCCTGCTGCTCGAGGCGCGCGGGCCCGACCGCTGGCGGGCCCAGGTCGGCCCGTCCCGGAGGCTGCGGCCCGGCGACGAGCTCGAGCTGGAGGGCGGCGCGCTCCGCGCCCGGCTGGTGGAGCGGCTCGTCGAAGACGACGCGCCCGGCGCCTGGCTGCTGCAGCTCGTCGACCCCGCGGCCACGGGCGCGCCCGTGGCGGAGATCGCCGAGCGCGTCGGCCGCATGCCGCTGCCGCCCTACGTGAAGCGCCCGCGCGGCGACGACCCGCGGCGCGCGGAGGACCGCGAGCGCTACCAGACCGTCTTCGCCCGCGAGCCCGGCGCGGTCGCGGCGCCCACCGCGGGCCTGCACTTCACCTTCGAGCTCTTCGGCCGGCTCGCCGCCGCGGGCGTCGAGCGCACCGAGGTCACGCTGCACGTCGGCGAGGGGACCTTCCGCCCGGTCACGGCCGAGGACACCGCCGACCACGCGATGCACGCGGAGGCGTTCGACGTCCCGGTCCGCACGGCCGAGGCCGTCGACCGCTGTCGCCGCCGCGGCGGGCGCGTGGTCGCGGTGGGGACGACCGTCGTGCGCACGCTCGAGAGCTCGCCCGCGCCCGACCGCCGCGTCGCCGCGGGCCACGGCAGCACGGAGCTCTTCCTGACGCCGGGCAGCGAGCTGCGCGTCGTCGACGCGCTGCTGACGAACTTCCACCTGCCGCGCAGCACCCTGCTGATGCTCGTGGCGGCCTTCGCGGGGCGCGAACGGATCCTGCGCCTCTACCGCGAGGCGGTCGAGCGCGGGTACCGCTTCTACAGCTACGGCGACGCGATGCTGCTGCTGCCGTAGCGCGCCCGCGTCACTCGGCCAGCTCGCCGCCGGGGAAGAAGGACTCCCAGGCGAACGTGAAGAGCATGTGCGCGGGCAGGCGCGGCAGGCGCTCCCCGTCGGGGCCCTCCAGGGCCGCCTCGGTGATCGTCCAGCGCGCGCCGCGTTCGTCGAGCAGGTGCGCGGCGTCGTCCGCGCCGGGGCCCGGGCGCTCGCCCGGTTGCCGGCCCGGTTGCCGGAAGGACTGCGCGCCGCGCTCGTACGCCCGCGCGGGGTGCGCGAGCGCGAAGGACGCCAGCTCGTCGCGCGTCCGGGCGTCGAGCAGCGGCTCGGGACCGTCGGGGCCGAAGCGCGCGAGCAGCGCGCGGCGCGTGGCGGCGGAGAGCGCCAGCAGCGCGTCGCGGTGCAGGTCGCCGATCCGGCTCGGCCGCTCGCCGAGCAGCGCGGCGAGGTCCGCGGGCGCGAGCTCGTCCACGGTGGTCGGCAGCGGGTCCGGGGCGGCCCCGCCGTCCTCCGCGCGGCGCTCGCGCAGCCCGGCCAGGGCCTCGCGCCAGCCGTCCGGCAGCGGCACGGGCTCGCGCGCCGGCGGGCCGACGACGACGACCGGCGTCGCGCCGACGCGGTGGTTCCACACGCCGCGCGCGCGCAGGCGCTCGACGGGGAAGGCGGTCGCCGCGCCGCCGGCCCGCACGGCCACGAGCAGGTCCTTCGCGGACGGCCCGGAGCCGCCCGCGTCGGCGCCGTGCGCCGGGAACATCGTCGCGGCCGAGGCGAAGTACTCGCCGTAGGCGGCGCCGGGGCGGTAGTCGCGGTCGTGTCCGGTGTCGAGGTCGAGCACGGTCGTGTCCGGGTGCCGCGCGCGCCACGCGCCCCAGGTCGTCACGACGCCCGGCAGCACCTCGAGCACGGCGCCGGAGCGCGCGAGCGGCCCGACGACGGGCTCGCCGGTGAGCTGGTTCCAGAGCGTGCGAGTGGCGCGGTCGAACATCAGCTTGTTCGAGCGCATCAGCAGGCCCGAGGTGCCGAACGTGGTCGCCTCGCCCTCCACCTCGCGGCGGTAGACGACGCCCGCCCCGCAGAGCGTGCAGTAGGCCAGCGCGATCGGCACGCCGCCGAGCTCGTCGTTGGCCAGCTCGTGCCAGTCGAGGACGCGCAGCGGGTAGGCGCGGTGCGCGCCGTTCAGGCCGACGCCGAACACCGGCTCGGCGGGGTCCAGGTCCAGGGCGTGGAGCGCCTCCCGCACGGGCGGCGACTCGAGCGCGGGGATGCCGTCCACCGGGACCCCGCCCCAGACGACCTCGTTCAGGCGCACGCGCGTCTCGACGCCCGCGTGCAGGAACTCGCGGAAGCGCGGGTCGACGCGCTGCGCGAGCAGCTCGCCCTTCCACGCCGCGTAGCCCGGCGGCGGCTCGTACGCGTCGTCCGCCGCCAGCCGCAGCGTCAGCGCGCGCCACGGCCGCTCGAGCGCGCGCAGGTCCTCGCCCAGGATCGCGCCGGCCGCGTCGAGCACCGCGAACCACTCCTCGCGCGTGTCCGCGAAGCGCAGCAGGTCGACCAGCGGCGCGAGCAGGCGCCGGTCGCGCGCCTCGCGGACCGCGGTGAACGCGGCCGCGCGCGCCTCCGCCGGGCGCGCGGGCAGCAGGTCGGCGAGCGCGGCCTCGACGGCGGGCCCGGCCGCCCCGGCGGGCGGCTGCTGCGCCGCGAAGGCGACGGCCAGCAGGACGAGCGAGGCGTGCAGCACGGCGCGGGGCGGGCGCGCGTCAGGACGGCGCGTCGGGGTCGGTGGTCAGGAGGTCGCGCAACTCGCGCGCGGCGCGGGCCGGGTCGGGGGCGGCGAGGAGGGCCGAGCCGACGGCCACGCGGCCGCGGGGCGCCAGGTCCTGGGCCTCGGGCGCGCCGATGCCGCCGATGGCGAAGACGGGGACCGCGGCGGCGCCGGCGGCGAGCCAGGCGGCGTCGGCGCCCAGGCCGCGCGCGTAGCCCTTCGTGTCCGTCGCGCGGACCGGGCCGAAGCCGAGGTAGTCGACGGGCGGGGTCGGCGCGGCGCCGACGTCGCGCAGCGAGTGGGTCGAGAGCCCGACGAGCGGCGCGGGGCCGAGCACGTCCCGGGCGACCTCCGGCGGGCAGTCGTCCGCGCCCACGTGGACGCCGGCGCAGCCCACCTCGCGCAGGGCCGCGGCGACGTCGACGCGGTCGTTCACCAGCACCGGCGCGGCGGTCCCGACGAGCTCGAGGACGCGGACGCACCAGTCGTGCGCCTCGCGCGCCGAGGTGACCGCGCGCGGCGGCGCGCCCCCCGCGACGTCGAGGCCGGCGTCCGGCTCCTTCGGGCGGACCTGCACCAGGTCGACGCAGGGCAGCACCTGCGCCAGCACGTCGAGCGGCTCGCGCTCGCCGCAGAGGTGCGGCGTGAAGACGAGCATCACCCGCGCCCCGGCCAGGCGCGCGCGCAGCTCGTCGGGGTCCCAGGACACGGGCGTCGCGGCTCCCCGGGAGTCAGCAGCAGCCCGTCGGGCCGCAGGCCTCGCCGGTGCCCGGCGCCACGTCCTCGCGCACCGCGCCGCGCTTGGTCTCGCCGGGCGCGCGCGTTCGCGGACCGCCGCATCCGAACGGCTGCGCGTCCGCGTCGGACACCTCGACCAGCGGCGGGACCGGCTCGACGTGCGCGGCGTAGGGCGGGCGCGCGTAGAGCTCGAAGGTCCTGCGGCACACCGCGGTGCGCTCGCCGCGGTTCAGGACCTGCCCGTCGTCGTCGACGACCTGCTTCCACGGGCCGCGGTAGACGACGGCCTCGCCGTGGTCCCGGCGGGGGCCGTCCTGGCCCTTGTACGCCACGATGGTCATCGAGCGGAACTCGAGGCCCTGCACGACGGCCCAGGGCTCGCGCTGGTAGGCGACGACCTCGATGCCGTGGAGGCCGGCGTCGGCGAAGGCCTGGACGAAGCGGTCCTCGCGCAGCGCGCCGGAGATGCAGCCGGTCCAGAGCTCGGGGTCGCGCTGCAGCTCCTCCGGCACGTCCTCGTCGGAGACGATGTCGGAGATCGCGCAGCGGCCGCCGGGCTTCAGCACGCGGTGGATCTCGCGGAACAGGCGCTGCTTGTCCTCGCCGGCCACGAGGTTCAGCACGCAGTTCGAGAGCACGAGGTCGACCGAGTCGTCGGCCACCAGCGGCTCCTCGCGGCGCAGACGCGCCTCCTCGGCCCGCAGGCGGACCAGGTCGCCCGCCGTGCGCACGGGGTGGTCGGCGAGCCACGCCTCGACGCGGTCCAGGTCGAGGCCCAGGTCTTGGATGCGCCCGTGGACGAACTCGACGTTCTTCCAGCCGATGCGCTCGCCCACGGCGTCGCGGTGCTCGCGCGCGAGCGCCAGCATGTCCGGCGTCGCGTCCACGCCGATCACGCGGCCCGTCGGGCCGGTGAGCTGGCTCGCCATGTAGCAGATCTTCCCGCTGCCCGAGCCGAGGTCGAGCACGACGTCGCCCTCGCGCACGAACTTGCTGGGGTCGCCGCAGCCGTAGTCGCGCTGGACGACCTCGTCGGGGATGACCTCGAGCAGGCTCGCGTCGTAGTCGACCGGGCAGCAGAGCTCGGGGACCTGGCGGCGGGCGCCGTCGGCGTAGCGGTCGCGGACGCTCTCGAGCACGTCGGCCGCGGGGGCGGGGGAGTCGGTCATGGCGGGGCCTCCTGGGGGGACCCGCCATCATGGTCCCGCGCCGGGGGCGCGCGAACCCGCCGCGGCCGATTAACGGGCCGCCCGGCGCGCCGCGGCGCGCGCGGTCGCGGCCGGAACAGCGAGCGGGGCCCGGCGCCCGGAAGGCGACGGACCCCGCTCGAACCGAGAGGGAGAGTGTGCGAAGTCGGTGCGGGCCAGGAACGCGAGGCCCTAGGCGCTCTCCTTCCCCTTCCCCTTGCGCGGTCGCCCGCCCTTCGGACGGCGCGCCTGGAGGGACTCCTGGAACCTGGACCAGTCCTGCTCGGAGAAGAGCTGCACGACCCCCCCGCACTGCACGCAGTAGGAGTGGTCGACGCTGACCAGGTAGCGGACGTAGGTGCCGCAGGCGGCGCAGTACTTCTTGTCGTCGTAGAAGTCGAGGTGGTCCATGGCGGTGCTCGCTGAGGGACGGTCCGGGCGGGTGGTCCCGGAGGAGCAAGCGGGTTGCCAAGCTCCTCGATCCTCGCGGTCCGGTTCCAAGTCGCTGCCCCGAGACGACTTGTGCGTACCGCGCGCCCCGGGGCCCGCAGCGGACGCGCGCGGGGCGTGTCCAGGCGGATCGACACGCCGCGGACGGCTCCGGCGGCGCCCCGGCGGGCCCGGCGGAGCGCGAGGGCCCCGGGCGGCCCCGGGAGGCGGGTTTCCGGGCCCGCGGCGGGGCGTCGATCCGGATGGACGCGCCCGGCGGGACGTCCATCGCGCGCAACGCGCCGCGAGGCTGGTTCCGGGCCGCCGCCAGCCGGATCCGCCGGCGCCGCGGCGCTCAGGGGGAGCCCTCCAGCGAGCGCGCGTGGGCCGCGCGGACGTCGTCGTCGGGGTCCGCGGTCGCGGCGCGGGCCAGCCCGTCGCGCGCGCGCGCCGCGGCCGCGGCCGACGGGGCGGCGTCCGCGGCGCGCGCGAGGGCCCACCCGGCGGTCTCGCGCACGAGCGGCGAAGGGTCGAAGCTCAGCGCGCGCAGCAGCACCTCGCGGCCGGCGGCGGTCGGGCGGTTGCCGAGCACGATCGCGGCGTTGCGGGCCAGGCCGGCGCGGCGCGGGCGCTTGAGCGGCGAGCCGACGAAGCGCTCGGCGAACGTGCCCTCGTCGAGCTCGAGCCAGCGCACCGCCGACCCGCCGGCCACCTCGTCGTGGACGCCGAAGCGCTCGGCCAGGTCCGGCGCGTCGTGCCCCCAGGGGCAGACCTCCGAGCAGACGTCGCAGCCGAAGAGCCACTCGCCGAAGGAGGCGCGCAGCTCGCGCGGCACCTCGCCGCGGTTCTCGATCGTGTGGTAGCTGATGCACCGCCGCGCGTCGAGCACGCCGGGCGCGTCGAACGCGTCGGTGGGGCACGCGTCGAGGCACGCCGTGCACGTCCCGCACGAGCCGGCGGGCGGCGTCGGGGTCGGCTCGAGCTCGTCCTCCAGGATCAGCTCGCCGAGGAAGAACCACGGCCCGAAGCGCGGGTGCAGCAGGTTGGTCGCCTTGGAGGGGAAGCCCACGCCGGCGGCCGCGGCGTGCGAGCGCTCGAGCACCGGGCCCGCGTCCACGACGCCGCGCCCGGCGCGCAGGCCGGCGTCCTCGCGCAGCCGTCGCGCGAGCTTGCGCAGCATGCGCCCGACGACGTTGTGGTAGTCGCGGCCCGCGGCGTAGCGCGCGACGCGCGCGCCGTCCGCGAGCGCGACCGGCGCGCGCGAGTGGGCCAGGCCGACGACGAGCAGGCTCTTGCCCCGCGGGTCGAGCGCGCGAGGGTCCGCGATGCGGTCGCGGTTGCGCTCCAGGTAGTCGAGCCCCGCGTGCCGCCCGGCGTCGAGCCAGGCGTCGAAGCGAGCCGCGTCCGGAGGGGGGGCCAGGGGCGCGACGCCGGCCAGGTCGAAGCCGACCTCGCGGGCGAGCTCGAGGGCGCGCTGGCGGGGGTCCATGCCGGGGATTGTCGCCGGCGCCGTCGCGAGCTCCCAGCGCGGGCCCGCGGGCGGGATTCCCGACGTGATCCTCAAGTTCTTGTCGTTCAAGGGCTTGGGGACACGGCCCGCGGTTCCGCGCGCGATCGGCGGACAATTGGTCGGTTACGGCCGGCAAGGCATCCCTTAATGGGTCCTGGTGGCTGGGAAGCGCTGATCGAGGGTCCCCGGGTTCTCCGGTCCCATCGCTTCGCCCGGACCGCCGCGATCGAATCGGGCCCGAGCTCGTGCCGGTGGCGGCCGAACCGGTCGGATGACGGGTCGGAACCACGCCGAGGAGTCCTTCGTGCTCTTCCCGGAGCCGCGGTTCTCCTCCCCATGGTCCTCCCTCCCGAGCAAGGTTGATGCGCGACGGACGTCCCAGCGCGACGGTCGCCGGAGGCCTGGAGCTCGCCACGCTCCGGGAGAAGACCCTGGCCCTGCGCGGAGACGTGCCCAAGCGAGAGCTGGCGACCATGGTCGCCATCGTCGACGACCCCGAGCGCACGGGGGACAGCGTCCGCGACGCCCTGTCGACCCGATTGATGGAGGCCTTCCGGCTGCGCCAGACGCGCGCGTGCTTCGGGCTGCTGTTCGAGCTCAACAGCCAGCACCTCCTCGCCCAGGTGGCGGGCTGCCTGCGCCGCTACTCCAGCCGCTCCGATCCGCGCGACGTGCTGCAGGAGGTGTTCTTCAACATCTACCGCTACCCGCACCGCTTCAACTGCGAGCGCGAGGACGCGTTCCGCGTGTGGTCGGCGATGATCGTGCGCAACACCGTCCTCAAGCACCTGCGCTCGCAGGGGCGCTCCGGGCGGATGGAAGTCCCCTTCGAGGACCTCTCGGATCAGCCCGAATTGCGCCCGGTCAATCCCCTGAAGGGCGCCATCGAGCGCGAGAGCGAAGGCGTCTGCAGCCGGGTGTACATCACCTACCTGCACCTCTACCTCCAGTTCT
>JAUIDW010000182.1 GCA_030428395.1 bacterium
GGGCGCGGAGATCGTGCGCGAGACGAGCGAGCGCCGCCTGCCGGACACCCGCCACGTGGCCAGCGTCCTCGAGGGGCTCGTCGCCGACCACGAGGCCGCGCGCGCGCTGGACCGCGGCGGCGCGGCGGGCGGCGGCGGCCCCGACCTCGCCGCGGGCGTGCGCCTGGCGGAGGGCACGCTGGCCGGGCTGCGCGGCGACGCCGCGCTCGCCCTGGCGCTGGCGCGCGACGCCCCGCAGGAGGGCGAGCTGGCCGACGAGTTCCTGTGGCTGGAGGCCACGAGCCTGGCCCAGCTCGGGCGGCACGCGGAGTCCCTGGCCGTGTTCGACCGCCTGGCCGAGCACAAGCCGGACGTCGCCTCCTCCTGGTTCAACCGCGGCACGACGCTGGCGCGCATGGGCCGCAACGAGGACGCGGTCGCGAGCTACCGCCGCGGGCTCGAGCTGGCGCCCGACGACCCGCGCGCGCTCGACGAGCTGGGCGTCTGCCTGACGCGCCTCGGCCGGCTGGAGGAGGCGCTGGAGGCGCTGGAGCGCAGCGTCGCGCTGGACCCGCGGTCCTACAACGCGCACCAGAGCCTGGCCTCGGCGCTGTCCCGCTCGGGGCGGCCCGAGGACGCGGTCGAGACCATGGAGTTCGGCCTGCGGCTCGAGCCGCGCAACCCGTTCGGCCACTACAACCTCGGCGTCTTCCTGCAGAACCTCGGCCGCCCCGGCGAGGCGGCGGAGAGCTTCGGGCGCGCCTGCGAGCTGCGGCCCGACGTGCCGAGCTTCGTGCGCGAGCGCGGGCGCGCGCTGCTGTCCGACGGCCGCCTCGCGGAGGCCGCGGCCGAGCTCGAGCGCGCCGTCGAGCTGGCGCCGGGGGACCCCGTGGCGCTGCGCCACCTCGGGCGCGCGCTCCAGGCGCTGGGGCGGGACGCCGAGGCGGCCGCGGCGTACGGACGCGCACTCCGGGTCGCGCCCGGCGACGCCCGCGTGCGCGAGCAGCTCGCCTTCCTCTGCGTCGCCGGCGGCGACTGGGAGGGCGCGCGCGAGCACTTCGCCTGGCTCGCCGCGGCCCGCCCGGGCGACGCGAGCGCGGGCTACAACCTGGCCTGCGCCCTGTCGCGGCTGGGGCGGCTCGACGAGGCGCTCGAGGCCCTCGCCGGCGCCGCCGGGGACCCCGACCTGCGGGAGCTGGCGCGCGGGGACCCCGACCTGGCCGCCCTGCGCGCGGACCCCGAGCGCGCCGCGCGGGTGGCCGAGGTGCTGGCCGGGCCGTAGCGACGCCTCGCCGCGGGTGCGGCCGCGTAGGATGGCCCGCCGTGACGAGCCCGCCCCTCGACCGCCGCCGCTTCCACGCGCTCCTGGCGACCGCCGGCCTGGCCGCGCCGTCCCTGTCCCGCGCCCTCGGCGCGCAGGACGGCGAGCTGACCGCCGCCGACGTCGAGCGCGCCGAGGCGCTGACCGGTCTCGCGTTCACGCCCGACGAGCGCGAGCTGATGGCCCGCGGCCTGAACGAGCTGCGCGAGCAGTACGCGGCCCTGCGCGCGCTGCCGCTGGACAACGCGGTGCCGCCCGCGCTGCGCTTCGACCCCGTGCCGGCGGGCGCGGCCCTCGACCCGCCGCGGGGCGCGTCGGCGTGGGCGCCCGCCGCGGCCGGACCGCGGCCGGCGAACGCCGGCGACCTGGCCTTCGCGCCCGTCGCCGAGCTGGCCGCGCTGCTGCGCGAGCGCCGCGTCACGTCGGTCGAGCTGACCGAGCTGTCCCTCGCCCGCCTCGAGCGCCACGACCCGGCGCTCGCGTGCGTCGTCACGCTGCTGCGCGAGCCCGCGCTCGAGGCGGCCGCGCGCGCCGACGCCGAGCTGGACGCCGGCGACGTGCGCGGGCCGCTGCACGGCGTGCCGTGGGGCGCCAAGGACCTGCTGGCGGCGCGCGCGGCGCGCACGACCTGGGGCGCGAAGCCGTTCGAGCACCAGCACCTCGACGTCGACGCCACCGCCGTGCGGCGGCTCGAGGAGGCCGGCGCCGTGCTGGTCGCGAAGCTCAGCCTGGGCGCCCTGGCCTGGGGCGACGTGTGGTTCGGCGGCACGACGCGCAACCCGTGGAACGTCGAGCAGGGCTCGAGCGGCTCGTCGGCGGGCTCGGCCGCCGCCACCGCCGCGGGCCTGGTCGGCTTCGCCCTGGGCAGCGAGACGTGGGGCTCGATCGTGTCGCCCTGCACCCGCTGCGGCGCCACGGGCCTGCGCCCGACCTTCGGCCGCGTCAGCCGCCACGGCGCGATGGCGCTGTCGTGGAGCATGGACAAGCTCGGCCCGATCGCGCGCACCGTCGAGGACTGCGGCCTCGTGCTCGGCGCCCTGCTGGGCCCCGACGGGAACGACCCGACGACGGTGGACCTGCCGTTCCCCTGGCCCTGGCGCGGCGACGTGTCCGACCTGCGCGTGGGCTACGTCCCGGCGCTGTTCGAGCCGCCGGCCGGGGACGAGCAGGACGGCCCCGCCGCCCGGCGCGCGGCGTGGAGCGCCCACGACCGCCGCGCGCTCGACGTCCTGCGCGGCCTGGGCTGCGAGCTGGTCCCGGTCGCGTTCCCCGACGTGCCGGTCGAGCCGCTGTCGTTCGTCCTGACCGCCGAGGCGGCCGCGGCCTTCGACGAGCTGTCGCGCTCGGGCGCCGACGACCAGCTGGTCCGCCAGGTCGAGCAGGCCTGGCCCAACGTGTTCCGCCAGGGCCGCACGATCCCCGCCGTCGACTACCTGCGCGCCAACCGCGTGCGCACGCAGCTGATGCGGGCCATGGAGGAGACGCTCTCCGGCGTCGACCTGTGGATCCACCCGACCTTCGCCGGCGCCAACCTGCTGCGCACGAACCTGACCGGGCACCCCTGCGTCGTGCTCCCCCACGGCTTCGCCGACGACGGCACGCCCACCAGCATCACCTTCAACGGCAAGCTGTTCCGCGAGGCCGAGCTGCTCGCGGTGGCGCAGGCGTGGCAGGAGGCGACCGACCACCACCTGCGGCGGCCGGAGCTGCCCGGGTAGCGCTCAGCCCGCGCGGCTCGAGCGCCGCGCCGCGCGGCCCGCGCCCGCGAGCCGGGCGCGGAACAGGCCGTCGGCGAGCTCGAAGGACAGGGTCAGGCCGGCGCGGTCCGCCAGGGCGCAGGAGAGCGCCAGTCCCAGGCCGAAGCGGCCGCGGTCGGTGCGCGCGCGGTCCTTGCGCCAGAACGGGCGGGACAGCGAGTCCAGGTCCGCGGTCCGGAGGTCCCCGCAGGGGTTCTCGACGACGAGCGCCCAGCCGGCGGCGTCCTCCTCCAGCGCGCAGCGCACCGCCGCGCCCGCGGGCGTGTAGGCCACCGCGTTCGCCAGCAGGTTGGAGACGACGATGCGGACGACGTCCTCGTCCTCGTCGACGAGCGTCCCCGGCGCCACCTGGTTCGCGAGGCGCAGCCCGCGCTCGGCGCGCGCGGCCTCCAGCGGCCGCAGCTGCTCGCGCACGAGGGCGCCGAGGTCGACCACGACGCGGTCGCGGGACTCGGCGCCCATCTCGAGCCACGCGAGCTTCAGCAGCGTCGCGACCGAGCGCCCCATGTGCCGCGCGACGTCGCGCACCGTGCCCAGCGCGCGGCGCGCCCCCGCGGGGTCGCCGTCGTCGCGCAGGGCGACCTCGGACACCGTCAGGATCTCGCTGATCGGCGTGCGCAGCTCGTGGGCGATGTCCGCCGCCGTGCGGCGCTCCTGTTCGAGCGCGCGCTCGACGCGCCGCACGAGCGCGTCGGTCTTCTCGCCGATCGGGGCCAGCTCCTCGGGCAGCGGTCCGAGGTCGAGCGACTCCGGCAGGTCGTCGATGCGGACCGCGTCCAGGGCCTCCGCCACGCGCCGCGCGGGCGCCAGGCCGCGGCCCACCGCGCGCACCGCGACGACCGCCAGCGCGACCAGCAGCAGGAGCGCCGCGCCGGCGCACTGGAGCAGCACGGCGCGCGACGCCGCGGCCAGGTCCTCGCGCCCGCGCGCGACGACGATCGACACCGAGCGGACGTCGGGACGGCCGGGCCCCTCCTCGGGGAAGACGTGGTGGATCTCGACGAGCTGGCCCGCGAAGCGACCCCGGCGGCCGTCCGGCAGGGGCGCGTCCCAGAAGGTCGGCCGGGCGCCCAGGGGCGCGGGCGGCACGAGCGCCTCCTCGCCGGCCGAGTTCGAGCGCTCGAGCAGCGCTCCGTCGTCGAAGCGCAGCTCGAAGTACGCGGGCCGCTCGGCGCGCTCGTACTCCGGCATCAGCTCGTCGGAGAAGGCGAAGTCGACCTCGTCCTCGACCTGGAACAGGATCGAGGCGAGCGCCTGCACGCGGTCGGCGAGGTTGCGGTCGAACTGCTCCTCGAGCGCGCCGGCGACCGCGAGGTACACGGCCGTCCCGGCCACGGCGAGCACCAGCGCGGCGCCGCCCAGCAGCCGGCCCAGCAGGTCGCCGCGGATGGACCTCACGGCCCGGGCGCCTCCAGCGCGTAGCCCTGCCCCCGGCGCGTGCGGATCAGCGCCTTGCCGTCGGGCCCGAGCTTGGACCGCAGGATGCAGACGGTCGAGTCGACCGCGTTGCTCGAGGGCAGGCGGTTCACGCCGTAGACGTGGTCCTCGATCTCCTCGCGCGAGACCGTCTGCCCCTGGCGCAGCGCCAGGTACTCGAGCAGCGCGTACTCGCGCGCGGTCAGCTCCAGCGGCCGGCCGGCGTGGCACACGGTGCGCCCCAGCGTGTCGAGCTCGAGGTCGCCGACGCGCACGACCGTGGACGGCTCCTCGTAGCGGCGCCGCACGAGCGCGTGAACGCGCGCCAGCAGCTCGTCGAAGGCGAAGGGCTTCACGAGGTAGTCGTCCGCCCCGGCGTTCAGGCCGCCGACGCGGTCCTCGACGCGGTCGCGCGCCGTCAGGACGAGCACGTGCGGTCGGTCCGTCTTCTCGCGCAGGCCCGCCAGCACGCCCAGGCCGTCGAGCTCGGGCAGCATCAGGTCGAGCACGAGCACGTCGTAGGGGTTGTTGCGCGCGTACAGCAGGCCGGCGCGGCCGTCGGCGGCGACGTCCACCGCGAAGCCCTCGCGGGAGAGCCCGGTCCGCAGCGACTCGCGCAGCGGCGCGGAGTCCTCGACGATCAGCACGCGCATCGCGCTCGCCCCGCCCCGCTCAGCCGGTCGTGAAGACCGCCTCGACCAGGGTGCAGTTGCCCTCGGGACCGACCGCGCCGATCTCGACCAGCGTCTCGGTCCCCGGGCGCAGCACGCCCTCCGGCACGCGCAGCGAGGACGAGCCGGCCGGCAGCTCGACGCTCAGCCCGTCGTTGTCGCCCTGCTCGAGCACCACGCGGTAGCGCGCCACCGCGGGGTCCGGGGTCCAGCGTACCTCGAGGTCCTTGGTGGAGACGCCCGCGAGCCCCTCGCTGGGGAACAGCAGGTCCGGCGTGGCCGGCATGCGGTGCGAGAGCTTCGCGCGCCCCACCAGCGCGCGCCCGTCGGTCGAGCGGCCGCGCAGGTCGTAGAGGCCGTCGGGGTAGGTGGCCACCAGCTCGTCGAGCGTCGTCTCGCGCGACTCCAGCACGAAGCCCGACAGCACGAGCGGCTGCCCCCCGGGGCCGCGCATCTCGAGCACCGTGCCGCCGAAGGGGCTGCGCAGCTCGACGGCCTCGAAGGCCACCTCGGTCTCCGCCTGGAGCTTCAGGGCGGCCTCCCCGTTCGTGGCGGTGTACTCGATCGTGATGGCCTCCTCCTTGAAGCGCCCGGCGGGGCGCTGCGGGGTCGGCGTGCCCAGGGCGGTGAGGGCCAGGGCGGTCAGGGCGAGGGTCGGTCTCAGCATCGGACGTCCTCCGTCGAATGCGCCGTCGTTCGGGACGCCGCGCCAGGTGACGCGGTACCTCGAGTCTACTCCCCCCCCGCGCCGCCGGGCCGCCGGCCGCGGCGCGGGGCCGTCCGCATCGTTACGCGCGCATGACGGGGCCCCGCTGGGCTCCCGGTGGAGCCCCGGTGGATCCCTGGGGGCCCCTCAGCGGGGCCCGTCGGCGGGGGCGCCGAGCTGCGCCGCGAAGCGCCGGCGGCAGGCGCGCGCCAGGCGGCGCGCCATCAGGGCGTTGCCGCGCTCGTTCACGTGGCACGCGTCGACGTAGATCGTGCCCGCCTCCTCGGCGTAGACGTCGGTGAGGTCGACGAAGGCGACGCCCTCCCCCGCCAGCTCCGCGCCGGCCGCGCGCAGGAGCGGGTAGCCGTGCTCGACGGCCTCCATCCACTCGCCCGACGCGGTGCCGGAGGCGCGCTCCTCGTCGGTCGGCGCCTTCACGCCGTCGTGCAGCGTCGGCTGCAGGGCGTGCAGGTACAGCACGCCGTTCGCGTCGCACAGGGCGCGCAGCGCGCGCGAGCCCTCGACCCACGTGCGCACGCCGCGGGCGAGCACGGCGTCCCGCCCCGCGTCGAACTCCGGCCCCCGCAGGAAGGGCGAGCGGCCGCGCGAGGACACGTAGCGCTTCTGCGCCCGGACCATGCGCGCGCGCGCGCGGCCCACCAGGCGCAGGGCGAGCTCGCCACCGACGGCGCTCGCGACCAGGGGCGAGTCCGCCCAGCGCCTCGCGCTCGCGCCGGCGGCGTTCTGCGTCGCGCGCACGTCGAGCAGCAGGTCCACCTCCTCGGGCCCGCCCACGCCCCCGACGAAGGGCGACCACTGCGCGATCGACGGGTACGCGGGGTTCGTGTCGAGCGCGGCGTTCACGTTCGACTGCGCCACCTCGTTGAAGCCGTCCAGGTTGAGGACGAGGTCGGGGCGGATGCCCAGGCTCAGCAGCCAGGTCAGGGCGATCGCCTGCTGCGGCTGCTTGTGCGCCGCGCGCGCGTAGGTCAGCACGCGCACGGGACGCCCCTCCAGGCCGGGGGCGCGCTCGAGCAGCCGGGCGAACACGGGTCCCGCCTGGAAGCCGTAGCTGGCCGCTACGGAGCCCCCCAGCACGACGACGTCGAAGCTGCGCTCGGCCGCCGGCGTGCGGAAGTAGAGCTCGTCCGCGCGCACCTGCTCGAGCGAGCGCAGCGCGTCGAAGGCCAGGAACGGGTGCAGGCCCGTGCGCCACTCGCCGGCCTCCTCGCCCTCGGCGACGCCGGGGACCGGCAGGTTCGTCGTCGCCTGGTCGGCGAAGCCGCGCAGGCGCTCGCGCACGGCCGCGGCGTCGTAGGGAGCGCCGCCCGCGCGGCGGTACAGCCGCCAGCCGACCTCCGCGGAGAGCAGCGAGACCGCGAGCGCCGTCAGGGCCAGCAGGGCCCGGCGCAGGACGGGGCGCGGTCGCGACGGCTCGGCCACGGCGCCTACTCCGCCGCCCCCCCGTTCGCGCCGGCACCGCCGCCCTCGCCGTCGAGGCGGTAGGCCGCGTCGACCGGGCGCAGCGGGCGGTTGAGCCACAGCGGCCGCCGCAGGCCGCCGGGCCCCGGCGCGGGGCGGGCGTGCTCGAGCCACTCCTCGAAGACGGCCCGCGAGCGGCGCAGGTCGACGAACACGTCGCCGTAGCGGTCGCCGTCGGCCGCGGGCTCGACGCGCACCTTCTGGTGCCAGCAGTGCATGCCGCTGACCGGGTCGGGCTGCACGGGGAAGGTCAGGTTCTGGTTGACGCCCGACTCCTTCCACCAGATGCGGCCGGTGTCGCGGTCGGCGCTGCGGTACGGGCCGACGGGCTCGCGCTGGCGGAACAGGAACGTCTCGCCCTCGCGCACGACGTCGACGTGGGAGGAGCACAGGCGCTCGCCCCCCACCTCGCGGTGCAGGCGCCAGCGCCCGACGTGGTGCGAGCAGGCGACGACGCCCGGGTGGATGCCCTCGGTCACCCAGGCGCGCACGACGAACCAGCCGATGCGGGTGTGCACCTTGGCCAGCCCACCGTTCTCCAGCCCGAGCGAGTCCGCGTCCTCGGGGTGCACCCACAGCGGGTTGGTGTGCGAGATCTCCTGGAGCCACTTGGCGTTGCCCGAGCGCGTGTGGATCAGCGTCGGCAGCCGGAACGTCGGCAGCAGCACGCGGTCGCCGGCGACGAGGTCGAGGTGGCTCCAGTGGACGTGCGAGCGCAGGTAGCCCGGCAGGGCCACGTCGTCGAAGCCCCACTCGGTCAGCGTCGGCGAGAGGAACTCGAGCCGCCCGCTGGGCGTCTTGAACCCGGTCAGGCGGCGGCCGTCCACGTCGACGCCAGCGGAGCCGCCGCCGTCCGCGGGCTCCTGCGCGGCGCGCTCGTAGCGCTCCTGGCCGGCGTAGGGCACGTCGAAGGCGCCGTAGCGGCGCATGTACTCGAGCGGCTCGAGCCCGGCCGCGCCCGCGGCCTCGGCCAGGCCCGGGACGTTCGAGAACACGTCCGCGTAGTACTCGTCGAGCGACACGGGGCTGCCGGACCGCTCCTTCGACTCGTAGTAGCGCCGGATGCCGCGCGACCCGTCGGGGTCGACGCGCCACGTCAGCGCGATCCAGAACTCGGCCTCCTCCCAGACCTCGCCGGGGTTGGCCTCGACGGTCGAGTCCACCGGCGTGCCGAAGCGGCGGCGGTACTCGCGCCCCACGGGCTGGCGGAAGCCGATCCACGTGCCGGCGTGGGTCTCCTGGCTCATCACGTCGTGGCGCTCGGGCGAGAGCCCCATGGGCAGCACGTAGTCCGCCCACTGGGCCGTCTCCGACCAGATCGGCGTCAGCGCGACGTGGCACCCGATGCGGTCCTCGTCCTCGAACATCTCGATCCAGGAGCACCCGTCGGGGTTGGTCCAGACCGGGTTGTAGACGCGCGAGAAGTACACGTCGACGCGGCGGTCCTGGCGCCGCAGCAGGTGCGGCAGCAGGAAGCTCATCTCGTAGTGCGCCAGGGGGTACTCGCGCGGCCAGATGGCCTCGTTCCAGCGCTCGCCGTGGGGCGGCATCTCGCTGGGCTTCGGCACGAACTTGTCCCAGGCGTTCGGGTTCACGCCGCCGGGCGTGCCGACGCTGCCGGACAGGACGTGCAGGAACACGAGCGCGCGTGCGACCTGCCAGCCGCCCAGGTTGCCGCTGGCGGCGTTGCGCCACAGGTGGCTCGAGAAGCGCGAGCCGGCCGCCGCGATCTCGTCCGCCAGGCGCGGGACGACGTCGGCGGGGACCTTGCACTCGCGCGCGGCGTACTCGGGCGTGTACTCGTCGTACAGCTCGACCAGGCACTCGACGAAGCGCTCGAACGTGCCCGGGCCGCCGGGGTCGCGCGCGGCCAGGTAGTCCTTCCAGTTCGTCCAGCGGCGCACGAAGTCGCGGTCGAAGCGGCCGGAGCGCAGCAGCTCGCGCGCCACCGCGAGCAGCAGCGCCGCCTCGGTGCCGGGCCACGAGGACACCCACAGGTCGGCGTGCGAGGCGGTGTTCGAGAGGCGCGTGTCGATCACCGCCAGGCGCGCGCCGGCCTCCTTCGCCGCCAGGATGCGCTGGGCGTGCGGGTTGAAGTAGTGCCCCGTCTCGAGGTGCGCCGACAGCAGCAGCATGAACTTCGTGCCGGAGTAGTCCGGCGACGGGCGGTCCGCGCCCATCCACAGCTGGTACCCGGTGCGCGCCGACGCGCTGCAGACGTTCGTGTGGCTGTTGTGCCCGTCGACGCCCCAGGCCTGCAGCATGCGCGGGACGAAGTGGTCGTCGCCCGGTCGGCCGACGTGGTACATGACCTCGTCCTGGCGGCCCTCGTCGAGCGCGCGCCGCACGCGGCCGCCGACGTCGGCCAGCACGGCCTCCCAGGTCACCTCCTTCCACTGCCCCCCGCCGCGCGGGCCGACGCGCTTCAGCGGCTTCAGGATGCGCTCGGGGTCGCGCACCTGGTTGATCGTCGCGGGCCCCTTGGCGCAGGTGCGGCCGCGGCTGCCGGGGTGCACGGGGTTGCCCTCGAACTTCTCGATCTCGCCCGTGCCCTGGTCGACGAAGGCCAGCAGCCCGCACGCCGCCTCGCAGTTGAAGCAGATCGTCGGGATGCAGCGGTAGCGGCGCTCGACGCGGCGCGGCCAGGCGTCGGCGTCCAGCTCGACCCAGTCGTCCCACGCCTCCGGCGGCGGACCGGCGGAGAGCTCCCAGGGCGACGTGCGGGAGGGCGGTGCGAAGGGGGTCGCGTCGGAGTCGGTCATGGCGCGGCGGCGGTCAGCTGATGGGCAGCGCCTGACCGGCGCGGACGAAGGTGTCCTCGGCCGCCAGCAGCGCGAGCAGCGCGAGGCCGGCGCCGGCGGGCGCCAGCCAGCTGGCGAGGGCCGGGTCGAGGGGCAGGAGGAGGGCCACGGCGGCCAGCGCCAGGCCCACGGCGAGGCGGTGGCGGCGGGCGAGCGGGCCGCGCTTCCACAGGGCCACGGCGCGGCGGTACTCCTCGCGGCGGCCGCGCGGGGACAGCAGCGGCGCGAGCGCGTCGAAGCCGACGTGGACCACGAGCGCCGCCGTCAGCTGGGCGGCGATCATGGCCAGCACGTCGTCGCCCCACCCGAACCACGGCCGCACCAGGATCGCGAGCGCCAGGCCGGCCAGGTAGGCCTGCACGAGCAGGTGCCAGAACAGGCCGCGCTGCATCCACAGCACGCGCCCC
>JAUIDW010000183.1 GCA_030428395.1 bacterium
CCCGCCGCGACGCACCCGGTTGCGGGCGCGCGCGCGCCCGGGGCCGCCGGCCGCGTCCGCGGTCTCCTGCGACCCGGGCGGCGGCGGCGGGGGCGCCGGCAGGGCGATCTCGTCCCCGACGAAGCCGCCGTCGGTGCCGAGCCTCCGGGCGTAGGCGCGCGAGCGCCCGCTGCGGTCGTCCAGCCACACCGCGATCGCACGGTCGCCACCGGCCGTCGTGGCGACGTGGCCCTGCCGCTGGTGCGAGCTGCTGACGTCGGCGTTCAGGCGGCGCACGCGGCCCGCCCCGGCCGCGCCGCCGAGGATGCGGTAGTAGACGTCCTGGTTCACCCCGCGCAGCTCGTCCCACGCGACCATCAGACGGTCGCCCGAAGCGGCGACGCGCGGCGCGGTGGCGCCCCGCGAGCCCTCGGCCAGGACCTGCTGGGGGACGTGGTCGGGCGGGAGCTCGCCCGCGCGGGTGAGCCGGTGCAGCGCGATCGGCCCCAGGCGCGTGCGGCGGTCGTCGTCGCGCGCGAGCTCCTCGGTGACGACCGCGACGCCCTCGCTCCAGGCCGCCATGTCCGCCACCGGGTAGAACCCGCGCCCCACGAGCACGTCGCCGCGGTCGAGGTCGCCGCGCGCGTCGCGGTGCCGCAGCAGGAGCTGCTCCTGGGTCTGGACGAGCACGTACCAGCCGCCCTCGGGGTCGGCCAGGACGTCGCGCACCTGGCCGGGCTCGACCGGCACGGGACGGCGCTCGCCGCTGGCGGTCCGCAGGTCGAGGGCGATGCCCCCCTCCGTGTTCCAGGCGGCCAGGAGGTCCCCGGCCTCGCTCTGCGCGAGCCAGGGCGGCCCCAGGGCCGGGCGGGTCGCGCCCCCCATCGGGAGGACCGGCCCGCGGGGCGTGCGGTCGGGTCCGAAGCGGCGCAGCAGCGCGCGCGTGCCCTGGTAGGTCGAGAGGGCGAAGCCCCCGTCCCCGCCGACCGTCAGCTGGGGCCCGAGCTCGGGCGTGGCCGCCAGGGCCGGGCCCAGGGCGAGCTCGCCCAGGTCCTCCCCCTCCTCGGTGACGATGCGCAGGCGCAGCTCGCGGCCGCGGCCGACGTCGGCCACCCAGGCCATCCCCAGGGCCCCCGCGGGCGTGATCGCGACCGAGGCCTCGTCGTGGAGGTGGTCGGGGTCCGAGCCGTGGATCGGCTCGTCGGGGCCGAGCCGCTCTCCCGCCGGGTCCAGGCGGGCCCGGTAAATGCCGTCGATGCCGTCCCGCTCGTCCCGCCAGACCGCCACGAAGCCCGCCCCGGCCGCGCCGGCCAGGCCCACGAGGGCGTGGCGGCAGCGCGCGCGGCCCTCGGCGTGGACGACCGCGGGGCCCGCCCTCGAGTCGGTGACCTCGGGCGCGACGCGGCCGCGCTCGCCCCGCTCCGGCTCCGTCCGATCCCCCTGGGCCGCCGCCGGGGCGGCGAGGAGCGCGAGGACGAGCCAGCCGCCGGCGAGGGCAAACCCGGGTGCGCCTCCATTCCGGGAGGCCGGAGGCCGAAGGAGGGAAGGAACGGCGCGCGCGCCGGCGACGAGACCTGCAAAAAGCCGCCACGTCCCGCGAGATCGTGGTACTCCTGGAAACCTGGTAGCTCGCGCGCTCCTGAAAGGTCTCTCCCCCCCCATGAAGCCCGACTCGCTGAGCTCAGCCGACCACACCAACGGCATCATCTCCCTCGTCGTGGGCGCCCTCGTCGTGGCGCTGGTCCTCATCGCCGTCTTCACCGGCTGACCCCCGGGGACGCCGGGGCGCACCTCCAGCGCCCCGCCCGGCGCGAGCAGGCCCGCGCGAGCGCCCCGAAACGGGCGAAGGGCCCTCCGTGACCCGCTCCGCACCGCGGTCTGCGAGGCCGCGCGGTGGAGCGGCCCCGCGGCCGAACCTCGCTCCTAGCCGATGAGGCCGGGCACCTCCTGGTACGCGGGGAAGCGGCCCAGCTCCAGCTTGGAGAACACGCGCCGCCCGTCGACGTCGACCTCGAAGGCGCCCCCGCCGGAGCGCACCAGCTCGAACTCGGCGTCTCCGTAGGCCTTCCCGAGCTCGGCGGCCAGACCGACCGCCTGGGGCTCGTAGTTTCACTGCACGCAGTACTCGATCCGGATCTTCATGGGGGGGGTCCTGGGTCGTCGGGAGGGGTGAGGGCTCCAGCATGGGCCGGCGCCACGCCGGGCTCAACTCCCCCGGTCCCGGAGCCGTCCGGGGCCGCCCGGGGAGGCGCCGACGGCGCCCCGGGGCGCCCCCGGGGCGAATTCCCGCCGACATCCCGGCGAGATGGGGAACCCGCCCTAGACTTGGATGCGTCTTTTCTCGAATAGCTCGCCCTCGCCCGCCCGGTTCGCTCCGGCTGGCGGGGCGGCTCGGCGAGGCCCGGCCGCCCCTGACGGCTCCCTCCCTCTCCCCAGGCCGCGCGTTCTCCCAGCGCGCTCCTCTCTCTCCTGCAACCCCAGTTCCGGAAAGGCACCCATGAGAAGAGCCATCCCCGGGCTCCTGGCGCTCTGCGTCGGGGCCAGCCTGCTCCCCGCACAGGCTCAAGAGTTCGAACCCGCCCCGTTCAAGGACCGTGCGGTGCGGCGCGAGCTGCCCCAGCGCATCGACGACTGGCGCGCCGAGCACGGCGAGTCGTGGCACGTCCGCCAGGACCCCGCCACGGGCTTCTCCCGCATGCTCTTCGGCGGCTCGACCGAGCCCGTCCTCCTGCCCCAGGGCGAGGCGGACTGGTTCACGGCCGCGCGCCACGCCGTGGCCCAGTCGGTCGACCTGCACGGGGTGAACCCCGCCTCGCTGGTCGAGGAGCGCGTCAAGATGATGCCGCTCAGCCTGGCCGGCACGACCGACAAGGTCGCGATCGAGTTCCGCCAGCAGATCCAGGGCGTCCCGGTCGTCAACGGCTGGATGAACGTCATCGCCGCCATGGACGGCTCGATCCTGGCCATCGACAACACCGGCATGCCGGAGCTCGAGACCTTCGACGTCACGCCCACGGTCTCCGCGGAGACCGCGACCGCGTCGGTCGAGCGCTGGTTCCGCCAGGACGCCGGCAGCCCGGCGACCTTCATCGGCGACGCCACGCTCGTGATCGACCAGGTCGACCGCGGCGGCGCGCGCGTTCCGGTGCTGACCTGGGAGATCGAGGCCCAGCGCCTCGAGCAGGGCATCGAGCCCGCCGGCTGGATCTACCGCGTGAACGCGAAGACCGGCTCGCTCGCCAACCGCGAGACGACCGTCCACCACTTCGACGTCTCCGGGACCGTGTCCTCGATGGCGACCCCCGGCGTCCTGCCCGACCACGGCGGCAACCCGCCGACGCAGATCCCGATGCCGAACCTGCGCGTGACGAGCCCCCAGGGCAACGCCGTCACCGACGTCAACGGCAACTTCACGATCGTCGGCGCCACCGCGCCGGTCACGGTCACCGTCACCTACGACGGCCCGTACCACGTCGCCAACAACCAGGCCCAGACGGACTACACGCAGAACGTCAACCTGACCCAGCCGACGGGCAACACGATCCTGATGAACGGGATCCCGAACGCCCTCACGACCCCCGAGGCCAACAGCATCAACTGGGTCAGCCAGGCGCGCGAGTGGATCAAGTTCATCGACCCGACCGACAACACGCCGGACTTCGCGGCCACGTCGAACCTGAACCTGCCGTCGTCCTGCAACGCGTTCTTCAACGGTAGCTCGATCAACTTCTACCCGAACGCCGGCGGCTGCGTGAACACGGCCTACTCGACCGTGGTCGTGCACGAGCTGGGCCACTGGTACCAGGTGCTGTACGGGACCGGCAACGGCTCCGACGGCATGGGCGAGGGCGGCGCGGACATCTGGGCGATGTACGTCGCCGACGTCGGCATCGTCGGCCAGGACTTCTTCGGCCAGGGCGGCGGCGACATCCGCAACGGCAACAACCTGTCGCAGTACTGGGGTGACGGCAACAGCTGCAACCTCGGCGGCGTGCACGCCTGCGGTCAGGTCTTCATGGGCGCCATGTGGAAGATGATGGTGAACCTGAAGGCCACGCACGGCAGCACCATGGGCCGCGTCATCGCCAGCTCGCTCTACATCGGCTGGCAGAACGGCTTCAACCAGACGACGATCCGCGAGATCATCGTCGAGCAGCTGATGACCCTCGACGACAACGACGGGAACATCAACAACGGCACGCCGAACTCCAACGACATCAACTCCGCGTTCCAGATCCAGGGCTTCAACGGCTTCACGCCCGACTACCTGACCTTCCAGAACGTGACGGCGCTGCCCAACACCCAGGACCAGTCCGGTCCGTACACGGTGGACGCCGACATCATCCCGAACGTGAACCCCTCGGTGACCTCGGCCAACCTGATGGTCAGCATCGACGGTGGCCCGTACCTGCCGGTCGCGATGACCAACACCGGCGGCAACACCTGGTCCGGCGACATCGCCGGCCAGTCCTGCGTCACGCGCGTGAACTACTACGTCGAGGCCCAGGACAGCGGCGCCAACACGGACGTGTTCCCCGACGGCGGCGCCGCGGCGTCGCTGAGCTTCCTGGTCGGTGACGTCCAGGTGGTCGCGGCCACGGACTTCGAGATCAACAACGCCGGCTTCACCGTTGGCGCGCCCGGAGACACGGCCACGACCGGCATCTGGGAGCGCGGTGACCCCGTCGGGACGATCGCCCAGCCCGAGGACGACAACACGTCCGGCGGCGTGAACTGCTGGTTCACCGGCCAGCAACCCGTCGGCGGCACCACGGGCACCAACGACGTCGACAACGGCTCGACGACGCTGGTCTCGCCGGTCTACGACCTGTCGGCCTCCGGCGACGCGCTCGTCAGCTACTGGCGCTGGTACTCCAACGGCGAGAACGGCGTCCAGGACGACGTGTTCCTCGTCCAGGTCACCAACGACGGCGCCAGCTGGGTGACGGCCGAGACCGTCGGTCCGCAGGGCGCCGGGACGAGCGGGGGCTGGATCCAGCACTCCTTCGTCCTCTCGAACTTCGTGACGACGTCCGCCAACGTCCAGGTGCGCTTCGTCGCCACGGACAACTCCCCGGGTTCCTTCGTGGAGGCGGCCATCGACGACTTCGAGATCAGCTCCGTCGGCACGGACTGCGGCGGCGCCTCGACGTACTGCCAGGGCAAGCTCAACTCGAACTTCTGCCTGCCCTTCCTCACCACCGTGAACTCCGCCAGCGTGAGCTCGACGCTCCCGTTCCGGATCACCGGCAACGACATCATCCCGGACGAGACGGGCTTCCTGATCTACTCGATCAACGGGCGCTCGAACCTCAACTTCCACAACGGCACGCTCTGCGTGAAGGCGCCGTTCGTGCGTCTGCTGCCCCCGAAGAACTCCGGCAACACCGCCGGCGGTCTCTGCCCGGGCGAGCTGCGCGTGAACTTCAACAACCGCATCCAGAGCGGTGTCGACACCTCGCTGACGGTCGGTCAGCAGGTCAACGCCCAGTTCTTCTACCGCGACCCGGGCGTCGACTTCTTCAACGACGGCCTGACCGACGGCGTCGAGTTCACGATCCAGCCCTGACCGGCTGAATCCGCGACTCCCGAACGGGGCTCCCTCCGCCTGCGCGCGGGGGGAGCCCCGTTCTCCTGGGGCCCGGCCCGCCGCGGTCGGGCCGCACCCCGTCCGTCCTCCGTGCCGGCCCGCGGGCGCCCCCGGGCCCGCGTCGCGGCCCTCCCGCGCGCCCCGGGCCCCGAACCGCGCGCCCGGGTGGGGCGACGACGGCGGCGGGCTGCCTGTGGGGCGTCGCCAGAGTGCCGCCGCCGCGCCCCACGGGGCTAGTCGCCCCCCCGGCGGAGGGTCACGCGGGGACGCGGGCCCGGCGCTGGGGTCGGGGAGCCGCGATCCCTAGACTGTGCGGCTCCGCCCGGCCGCGGCCGACCGCCGCGGCGCGCGGGCCGAAAATCCCCGCCCGCCTGAATACCCCCCCTGGACCCCGGTAGCGGCCCCTCTGGCCCACGCCCGGGCCCTGCGGAACACGCTCCGAACCTCTCGCACAGACCCCCAGGTCGAGAAGCGACCCGACCCACCCCGCCGCGCGCCCGGCGCCGGCCCCGAGCCCATGAAGAAAACCATCCCGATCGCGACCACCCTGTCGGCCCTCGCGCTGCTGGCCTGGTCCACGCCCGCCGACGAAGTGTCGTTCCACCCCGCCGAGGGCTCCAGCCTGACCAAGGTCTTCACCACGGAGACCGAGATGTCCCTCGACAACATGGCGCTCCTGATCAACGGGTCGCCGCCGCCGATGGACCTCGGCGACATGCAGATGACGGTCGTGGACAGCCGCTCGATCACGGTCACCGACAGCTACGTGTCGATGGGCCGCGGCCGGCCGACCAAGCTGACCCGCTCCTACGACAGCCTGGGCGGCACCACCGACATCAGCTTCGACATGCCGATGATGGGCGGCGCCAACGAGCGCAGCATGGAGTCGGCCAGCGACCTCGAGGGCAAGACCGTCGCCTTCACCTGGGACGCCGACGCGGAGGAGTACACCGCCGCGTTCGAGGACGAGGACGCCGATTCGGACCTGCTCGAGGGCCTCGCCGAGGACATGGACATGCGCTTCCTGCTGCCCAGCGGGGGCTCGGCCTCCGAGGGCGACGAGTGGGAGGTGCCCGGCGAGAACCTGCGCCACCTCATCGCCCCGGGCGGCAAGCTGTCGCTGCTGCCGGAGGAGCTCGACGACGAGGACGGGTTCATGAGCGGCTTCAACCAGGGCCCGCAGGACCCGGCCGACGTGCTCGGCGAGCTCGACGGCGGCGCCACGTGCGTGTTCACGGGCACGCGCGAGATCGACGGCAAGAAGGTCGCGGTCATCAGCGTGACGATCGAGGTCACCACCGCGAACGACATGACGGACAAGGTGCTCGAGCAGATGGAGGACCAGGACCTGCCCGACGAGGTCTCCAACATGGAGGTCGAGCACATGGACATCGAGCTCGAGGTCGAGGCCGAAGGCACCCTGCTCTGGGACATCGCCGCCGGCGTCGTGTACGGCCTGGAGCTCTCCGGCACCCAGACGATGCTCATGGACATGGGCATGTCGATGGAGGCCGAGGGCATGGGCTCCATGGAGCTCGAGCAGTCCTTCGAGATGTCCGGGAGCTTCACGCTGAACGTCGCCACGGAGTGACCCGCGAGGCGTGAGGGGCGGCCGCCGCCGCCCCGCTTCCGCAGCTGCACGGGGGATGCGCGCGCGAGCGCGCATCCCCTCTTTTCGTGGGCGCGCGCCCCGGCCCGCGTGATGGATACCGGGCGCGCGATCGCGCGCTCCCGCTTCCTTCCCCCGCGCCCCGGCCCGCGAAGTGAATACCGGGCGCGCGACGCGTCGCGCGCTCCCGCTTCCCTCGCGCGCGATGGCGCGCGCGCCCCGGCCCGCGGAACGAATCCCGGGCGCGCGATCGCGCGCCCGGGTTGCACCACGCGGGCCGGGGCGCGCGTGATGGAATGCGCGGGCCGGGGCGCGCGATGGAATGCGCGGGCCGGGGCGCGCGCCCCCTCGCCGCGAGTACCCTGGGGTCATGGACGCCCCCCCGCGCCGCACCGAGCGCCCCTTCCCGCCCTACGCGTTCCTGCCGGGGCGGGACCCGCACCCCACGCGCGACCCGCAGGGGCACTCCTACTCCGACGCGCCGGAGGCCCCGATCCCCTACCGCGTTCCGGAGGAGTGGGCCGCGAACGAGGCGTACCTCTACGGGGTCGACCTCTACAACCACGGCTACCTCTGGGAGGCCCACGAGGCGTGGGAGGGGCTGTGGCACGCCTCGAAGGGCGACGCGGTGCAGGCGGAGTTCCTGCAGGGCCTGATCCAGTGCGCGGCCGCGTGCCTGAAGATCCCGATGGGCCAGCCCCGCGGCACCGAGCGGCTGGCGGAGCAGGGGCTCGGACGACTCGAGCAGGTCCTGCGCGCCGTGGGCCCGGAGTACATGGGCCTCGACCTGGCGGGCTTCCTGGCCGCGTTCCGGGCGTTCGTGGCGTCCGCCCCCGGCGACCCCGGGGAGCGCCCGCGGATCGACCTGGGCTGACGCGCCGGCGCGCGCCCTCGACGGGCCGCGCCGCGGCGGACAGACTGCGGTCGGCCCGGAGGCCCCCATGCGTCTCGCCCCGCTCGCGTCCCTCGTCCTGCTCGCCGCGGCCTGCGGCTCGACCGCCACCGCCCCCGCGCCCGCCGAGGCCGCCGTGCCCGGCCTCGCGGTCGACCGCGTGGCGGGCGGCTCCCCCACGCTCGTGTTCCTGCACGGCTGGGCCGGCGACCGCACGTACTGGGCGCGCCAGCTCCTGACCTTCGGGGGCCGCCACGAGGTCCTCGCCGTCGACCTCGCCGGCCACGGCGACACCACGGTCGTGCACGATCCGTGGACGATGCTCGGCGAGGCGGACGAGGTCGTGCAGCTGCTCGAGCGGAGCGACCTCGACGACGTCGTGCTCGTCGGCCACTCGATGGGCGGCGTCGTGGCCCTCGAGGTCGCGCGCCGTGCGCCCGGTCGCGTCCGCGCGGTCGTGGGCGTGGATACGCTGCACGACGCGGACTTCCGCTGGCCCGAGGAGGCCTTCGAGGCGGTCGTCGCGCGCTACGAGGCCGACTGGGAGGGCACCATGCGCGAGTTCGTCCAGGGCATGTTCGCGAGCTCGAAGTCGCCCGAGGTGGCCGACTACGTGATCGAGCGCGCCCTCGCGAACCCGCGCGGCCCGCTGCTCGCCCTCGTGAAGGACGGCTGGTCGGTCGACCAGGAGGAGCTGTTCCGCGCCGCCGGCGTCCCGATCCGGTGCATCAACGCCGCCGGCTCGTCCGTGCCGACCGACGTCGAGGGCAACCGGCGCCTGGCCGACTTCGACGTGCGCCTGATGGAGGGCGTCGGGCACTACCCGATGCTGGAGGACCCCGACGCGTTCGACGCGCTGCTGGCGGAGACGCTCGCGGAGCTCAGCGCCCGCTGAGGGCCGCCACGAGCGCGCGGACCGCCGCGACCTGGGTCGGCAGGGGGACCGCGTCCGCGGGCGGGACGTGCAGGAACAGCCCCGCGGCACCCAGCTCCGCGGCGCGCACCAGCACGTGGTGGTAGACGCGCTCGCAGACGTAGCGGCCGGCGTCCTCGGACAGCCTCACGCGGGGCGCCCCCGCCGCGCGCAGGACGGCGGCCAGGCGCTCCAGGTCGAGCCCGGTGGCGACCTCGCCGTGGCCGGACAGGTCCAGCGCGTCGCCCGCGCGGCCGTCGTTGTCGACGCGCTCGGCGTCGAGCCCGGGGCGCGCGCGGCGCTCGAGGGCGAACCCGTCGCCGCCGCTGTGGACCCCGAGCGCCAGCAGGACGTCCGGACGCCGCGGGCACGCCTCCAGCAGCTCGTCCAGGACCTCCGCCGAGCGCACGAAGCTGACCGGCAGCTCGCCGCCGACGACCCGCACGCCCGGGGGCGGCGCGGCGCGCAGGGCCGCGGCGATCGCGCCGCTGGGGTTCGCGCGGACCTCCTCGAAGGCGCCGAAGCCGGTCACGAGCACCAGCGCGTCCCCGGAGTCCTCGGCGGCGGTCATGCGCGCATCGTAGCGGCCCCCGCCGGCCGGCGCTTGCCCGCCCCTTTCGCCCCCTTAGACTGGCGCCCCCGCGCGCCCGGCGCGCGACCCGCGACATGACGAATCCCGACAAGGTGCTCGTCGCCAACGGCCAGGGCTTCTGGGGCGACTCGATCCTCGGACCGGTCCGCCTGCTGCGCGAGGGGCCGCTCGACTACCTCACCCTCGACTACCTGGCCGAGGTCACGATGAGCATCATGCAGAAGCTGCGCTCGCGCGACCCCGCCAAGGGCTACGCCACGGACTTCGTGCGGCTGGTCGACCGCGTGCTGCCCGACCTGCTCGAGAAGGACGTGCGCGTGATCGCCAACGCCGGCGGCGTGAACCCGCACGCGTGCAAGGACGCCGTGCTGGAGGTCGCGCGCAAGCACGGCGCCGCCGGTGTGAAGGTCGCGGTGGTCGAGGGCGACGACATCCTCGGTGACCTCGACGCCCTGATGGCGAAGGGCGAGGAGTTCCGCAACATGGACACCGGCGAGCCGCTGTCCGCCGTGCGGGACCGCGTGACCAGCGCCAACGTCTACCTCGGCGCGTTCCCCGTGGCCGAGGCGCTCGACCAGGGCGCGCGCATCGTCGTCACCGGGCGCGGCACGGACCCCGGCCTCGTCCTGGCGCCGCTGATCCACGCCTTCGGCTGGAAGGCGGACGACTGGGACCGCCTCGCGGCGGGCACCGTGGCCGGCCACATCGTCGAGTGCGGCGCCCAGTGCACCGGCGGCAACTACACCGACTGGCGCGACGTCGAGGACCTGGCCATGGTCGGCTACCCCGTCGTCGAGGCCCGCGCGGACGGCTCGTTCGTCGTCACCAAGCACGCGGGCACGGGCGGGATGGTCACCGTCGACGCCGT
>JAUIDW010000529.1 GCA_030428395.1 bacterium
CTTGCGGAACTCGGCGTCGTCGTCCACGACCAGGACTCGCATGGCATCGGTCTCCTGTGGCGGGCACCGCCCGCGGCGGCCTCGAACATAGCAGGTGCGGGCGGCGCCTCGCCGTCCGCGGCCCGGACGCGGCGCGCGCGCCCGGGGGCCCCGGACGCGGGGCGCGGCGCCCGCGCGCGGGATTCCGGAGGCGGGACGCGGCGCGCGCCCGGGGTGAGCGGCGGGGCCCCCCGCGGGATCGCCTGCGAGGAGGGGATCCGCGGCCCTCCCACCGGAGGCCCCGGAACGAGGCTAGTCGGCCCCCCCGCGCGGGGCGGTGACGATGTGTTCAGGGCCCGCCCCGCGGCCCCGCGCGGCTAGAATCGCGCCCGTGGAGGGCGTCGAGTTCACCCTGAACGGCCGGCGCGTGGCGGTGGAGCCCCGGCCGGGGGAGTCGCTGCTGCGCACCCTGCGCGAGCGCTGCGGCGTGCTGTCCACCAAGGACGGCTGCGAGCCCCAGGGCCAGTGCGGCTGCTGCCTGGCGCTCGTGGACGGCCGCGCCGTCACCACCTGCGCCTTCGCAGCGGAGAAGGCGGCCGGCAAGGAGGTCGTCACGCTCGAGGGCCTGCCGGACGAGGAGCGCGAGCTGCTGGCCAGGAGCTTCGTCGCCGCCGCCGGCCTGCAGTGCGGCTTCTGCATCCCCGGCATCGCCCTGCGCGCCAGGCACCTGGTCGACCGCAACGCCGCCCCCACGCGGGCGGACATCGCGAAGGCCATCGACGTGCACCTGTGCCGGTGCACGGGCTACACCAAGATCGTCGACGCGATCGACCTGTACGCCCGCGCGCGCCGCGGCGAGGCCACGCCCGAGCCCCTGGCCGACGGCGGCGTCGGCGCGCGCCTGGCGCGCTACGAGGGCCAGCAGCTGACCCTGGGCGACCGCCCCTACGTCGCCGACCTGCGCCGCGACGGGATGCTGTTCGGCGCGGTCACCCTGTCCGAGCACGCCCGCGCGCGCGTCGTGTCGATCGACACGTCCGCCGCCGAGGCGCTGCCCGGCGTCGAGCGCGTCGTGACGGCGCGCGACGTCCCGGGCGAGCGCTGGTACGGGCTGATCCTGCACGACTGGCCCGGCTTCGTGGCCGAGGGCGAGGAGGTCCGCTGCGTCGGCGACGTGCTGGCGGCCGTGGCCGCCGTGGACGAGGCCACCGCGCGCGCGGCGGCGGCGCTGGTGCGCGTCGACTACGAGGTGCTCGAGGCCGTCACCGACCCCGACCGCGCGCTCGAGCCGGACGCCCCGCAGGTCAACCCGACGCACCCCAACCGCCTGTCGCACACCGTCGTGCAGCGCGGCGACGCCGACCGCGCCCTGGCCGACAGCGCCCACGTCGTCGAGGGCACCTGGCACACCCAGCGCATCGAGCACCTGTACCTCGAGCCCGAGAGCTGCCTGGCCGAGCCGCGCCCCGCCGAGGCGGGCGGCGGGCTGCACCTGTACACCCAGGGCCAGGGCGTCTTCGACGACCGCCGCCAGGTCGCGAGCTTCCTCGGCGTGGACGAGGAGGCCCTCTTCGTCGAGCTGGTCCCCAACGGCGGCGCCTTCGGCGGCAAGGAGGACATGTCGATCCAGGCGCAGACCGCGCTGCTGGCGCACGTCACCGGCCGCCCCGTGCTGCTGACGCTGACGCGCGAGCAGTCCATCCGCCTGCACCCCAAGCGCCACCCGATCCGCATGCACTACCGCGTCGGCTGCGACGCCGACGGCCGGCTGACCGCGGTGCAGGCCCGCATGGTCGGCGACACGGGCGCCTACGCGTCGGTCGGCGCCAAGGTGCTCGAGCGCGCCGCCGGGCACTCGTGCGGCCCCTACCGCGTCCCCCACGTCGACGTCGAGGCCGTGGCCGCCACCACGAACAACCCGCCCTG
>JAUIDW010000002.1 GCA_030428395.1 bacterium
CCGGCTCGAGCGGGACGGCGCGATCGCGGTCACCGGCGCGTTCCTCGACGCGCACGGAGAGCCGCTCCGCGACGCCTGGAGCGACGAGGCCCTGCGGGCGGTGCGCGCGGCGTTCCCCCTGCTGATCGTCCGCGGCGGGCTCGCCTACGGCAACGAGAGCCTGCGCTCCGCGCCCGCCGACCTGCGCGAGGGGCGCGCCGGCGAGCTCGACCGCGACACGCGCGAGCGCATCCGGGCGCTGTACCGCGGCTTCCTCGACTCGCGCGGGCTCGCGCCGACCGCGGCCGCCGGGGAGCCGGACCTGGACGCGCTGGTGGAGCGCATCCGCGGGTTCGCGCGCGAGCACCTGGCCGCGGACGCGCCCGCGTGGAGCCGCCGCTCGCTGCTCGCCGGCGCGGGCGGGGCCGCCGGCGCGGAGCACCGGCTGGCGATCCTGATGCTGGCCGGCGCGCTGGTCGAGGCCCGCGCGCGCGGGCACGGCGGCACCGCCGGAGGCCGCCCGATCCTCGTCGTCGAGGACCCCGAGGCGCACCTGCACCCGCGGCTGCTGGCGTCCGTCTGGCGGCTGCTCGAGCTGCTCGACGTCCAGAAGATCGTCACGACGAACTCGGAGGCCTTCCTGGCCCAGGTCCCGCTCGAGGTCGTCGAGCGGCTCGAGCGCTCCGGCGAGAGCGTGCGCGGCCGCGGCCTCCGCCCGCGCACGCTGAACGCCGAGGAGCTGCGCCGCGTCAGCTACCACGTGCGCCTGCGCCGCGGCGAGGCGCTCTTCGCGCGGTGCTGGCTGCTGGTGGAGGGCGAGACGGAGTTCTGGCTGCTGCCGGGCCTGGCGCGCGAGCTGGGCCACGACCTGGCGCTCGCGGGGGTGGTGTGCGTGGAGTACGCGCAGTGCGGGGTGGCCCCGCTCGTGCGGCTGGCCGACGACCTCGGCATCGCCTGGCACCTGCTGGCCGACGGCGACGAGGCCGGCGAGTCGTACGCCGCCAAGGCCCGCCGCGAGCTGCGCGGTGCGGACGACGCGGACCGCGTGACGCCGCTCCCGGCCAGCGACGTCGAGCACTACCTGTGGGAGCGCGGCTTCGCCGACGTGTTCCGCCGCGGCGCCTGGCGCAGCGAGCGCATCCGGAGCGCGCGGCGCGGCGTGGGCGCCCGCCGCACCATCCAGCGCGCCATCCAGCGCAGCTCGAAGCCGCAGCTCGCCCTGGACGTGCTCGAGCGCATCCGCGGCGGCGAGGTGGGCCCGCCGAAGCGCCTGCGGCGCGCCATCGAGGCCGCCGTCGAGCTGGCGCGGCGCGCCGGGGCCTGACGGCGGGGCGCCCGCCTCGCTACGGCGCAGTTCACGGCGCGCTGCGCGCTGCGCCGGATGGCCCCGGGCGCCGCGCGGCGGTGCAATCGACGCAGCCCCTCCGGATCCCGCCGCGAAACCGTACCCGGAGGTCCCGTCATGAAACCGCTTCGCACGCGCCACGCCGCGCTCTGCGGCGCGCTCCTCTTCGGCGTGCTCGGCCTGTTCCAGTCCGTCCGCAGCCACCAGGTGCTGCAGGGGCTGACCGGCGAGCAGCTCGACATCCTCGGACACATGAGCGTCGTGTACCTCGACGACGGCAGCGGCACCCCGCGCAAGACGATCCAGTTCTCGGGCGTCAACGTGCGCATCGTGAACGGCCTGGGCGCGACCAACGGCTACCCGGCGGACCCCGAGAGCGTCGACCCGATGCTCACGGCGACCAACGGGCTCGGCAACCTGATCGTCGGCTACAACGAGCTCCTCGGCGGCGACGTCCGCACGGGCTCGCACAACCTCGTCACCGGCTTCTCCAACGAGTACGCGGGCTTCGGCGGCCTGATCGCCGGCCGCAACAACGCCATCGACGGCCCCTGCTCGACGGTCACGGGCGGCTACCTGAACACCGCGACCGGCGACGGCTCGTCGGTCGTCGGCGGCACGATCAACACGGCCAGCGGCTTCGGCGCGGTGGCCGTGGGCGGCGCGTCGAACGAGGCCTCCGGCCCGTCGTCGGTCGCCGGCGGCGGCTACCAGAACGTGGTCGCGGGCAGCTACGCCACGATCACCGGCGGGCGCGCGCACACGGCCGAGGGCTACTGCGCGAGCGTCTCGGGCGGCCGGAACAACGCGGCCGGCGGCATGTACGCGTCGGTCGGCGGCGGCTACGAGAACGTCGCCGCCGGCGAGTCCTCCTCGGTCGCCGGCGGCTACCAGGGCGCCGCGGAGGGCAACTACGCCGCGCTGCTGGGCGGGTTCGGCAACGAGTCCTCGGGCTACTGTGCGGCGATCGTGGGTGGCCAGAGCAACCTGGCGCTGGGCTCCTACTCCGCGATCGCGGGCGGCTACGGCAACGACACCCTGATCGCCTCGCAGTACGGCTTCGTCGGCGGCGGCAACAACAACACCGCCGAGGCGTACTACGGGGCCGTCCTCGGCGGCCGGTACAACACGGCGAGCGGATACGCCGCCGCCGTCCTGGGGGGCCGGCTCAACACGGGCTCGGGCAGCCACGCCATCGTCGCGGGCGGCTACGACAACGAGGCCGGGGGGCAGTACTCCGGCGTCTCGGGCGGCTACGGCAGGACGGTCAGCGGCGTCTACGACTGGCAGGCCGGCGCCCTGTTCCAGGACTCCTGAGCCGACACGCCGTGGCGCGCGGCGGAGCGGGCGGCGTCCGGGGGTCCGTCCCCCGCCGCCCGGTACGGCGCAGTTCGCCGCGCGCTGCGCGCTCGGCCGGATGGCCGGGGGCGCCCGGGGAAGTTGCAATCGACGGAGCCCCTCCGGATCCCGCCGCGAATCCCTACCCGGAGGTCCCGTGATGAAGTCCCTTCCCACGCGCCACGCCGCGCTCTGCGGCGCGCTCCTCCTCGGCGTGCTCGGCCTGGTCCAGTCCGTCCGCAGCCACCAGGTGCTGCAGGGGCTGACGGGCGAGCAGCTGGACGTCCTCGGCCACATGAGCGTGGTCTGGCTCGACGACGGCACCGGCACGCTGCGCAAGACGATCCGCGTCACCGGCGTGAACCTGCAGATCGTCAACGGGCTCGGCGCGACCAACGGCTACCCCGCGGACCCCGGAAGCGTCGACCCGGCGCTGACCGACACCAACGGCCTGGGCAACCTGATCGTCGGCTACGGCGAGCTCGGCGGGACCGACGTGCGCACGGGCTCGCACAACGTCGTCACCGGGCTGTGGAACAGCCACGGGAGCTTCGGCGGTCTGGTCGCGGGTCGCCTGAACCGGATCGACGGACCCTGCTCGACCGTCGCGGGCGGGACGAGCAACGCCGCGAGCGGCCTGGCCGCCTCCGTGGCCGGCGGGCTGTTCAACTCGGCCAGCGGCCCCGACTCGACCGTCTCCGGCGGGGCCGGCAACGACGCGCAGGCGCCGGGCTCGGCGGTCAGCGGCGGACTGGGCAACCGGGCCGAGGGGGACTACTCCGCGCTCGCAGGCGGGCGCCTCAACACGGCCACGGGCTTCGGCGCCGCGGTAGCCGGCGGCTACCAGGTGGCCTCCGTCGGCGACTACGCCTCGGTCCTCGGAGGGGAAGGCAACGCCGCCACCGGCTACTGCGCGGTCGTCCTCGGCGGCCAGAACAACCAGGCGCTCGGCTCCCACTCCGCGATCGCGGGCGGCTGGAGCAACCTGAGCTCGGGCAGCGACGCGTCCGTCGCGGGCGGGTACGACAACGAGGCCGCGGGTCCGTACTCCGTCGTCAGCGGCGGCAGCACCCGAACGGTCAGCGCCACCTACGACTGGCGGGCGGGCGCCCTGTTCCAGGACGACTGAGACCGGGCGTCGCCCGCCGGGCCGCCCTACGGCGCAGTTCGACGCGCGCTGCGCGCTCGGCCGCATGGCCGGGGGCGCGCAGGGAAGTTGCAATCGACGTAGCCCCTCCGGATCCTGCCGCGAATCCCTACCCGGAGGTCCCGTCATGAAGCCCCTTCCCACGCGCCACGCCGCGCTCTGCGGCGCGCTCCTCCTCGGCGTGCTCGGTCTGGTCCAGTCCGTCCGCAGCCACCAGGTGCTGCAGGGGCTGACGGGCGAGCAGCTCGACCTCCTCGGCCACATGAGCGTCGTCTGGCTCGACGACGGCACCGGGACGCTGCGCAAGACGATCCGCGTCACCGGCGTGAACCTGCAGATCGTCAACGGCCTCGGCGCGACCAACGGCTACCCCGCGGACCCCGGAAGCGTCGACCCGGCGCTGACCGACACCAACGGCCTGGGCAACCTGATCGTCGGCTACGGCGAGCTCCTGCCCGGGGACGACCGCACGGGCTCGCACAACGTCGTGACGGGCTACGCGAACGACTACAGCGGCTTCGGCGGGCTGGTCGCGGGCCTCGGGAACACGGTCGCGGGCCCCTGCTCCTCGGTGACGGGTGGCTCCGTGAACACCGCGAGCGGCGAGGGCGCCTGCGTCGCGGGCGGCCTGCTGAACACCTCGAGCGGCCTGGCGACCACCGTCGCCGGCGGCTCGGGCAACACCGCGAGCGGCCTCGCGGCGCACGTCTCCGGCGGCTCGGCGAACGCAGCGACGGCGTCGTACGCGGTGGTCGGCGGCGGCGCCGAGAACGTCGCGGGGGGCAGTTCCGCGGTCGTCGCCGGCGGCCAGCGCAACGTGGCGCTCGGCGACCACTCGACGATCGCGGGGGGCACCGACAACGACACGACGGGCGGCGCGCTCTACAGCTTCATCGGGGGCGGCCAGGAGAACACGACCAGCGGTGGCTTCTACGGCACGGTCCTCGGCGGGCTCTACAACACGTCCGACTCCTTCGCGAGCTCGATCCTCGGCGGGCGCAACAACGTGGCGTCCGGCAGCCAGTCCGCCCTCGTCGGTGGCTTCGGCAACGAGGCCGCGGGAGACTACTCGGTCGTGGGCGGCGGCAGCGTCAACCTGGCCCAGGGGCTGTACTCGACCATCGCCGGAGGCCGCTACAACGACACCGTGACCGAGTCGTTCTGGGCCTTCGTCGGAGGCGGCCGCGAGAACACGACCGAGGCGGACTACTGCGCGGTCCTCGGCGGCCGGCTGAACACCTCGACGGGGTCCGGAGCCGCGGTCCTGGGGGGCCAGCTCAACACGGCCTCGGGCAGCGACGCCACCGTGTCGGGCGGCTACGACAACGAGGCCGCGGGCCTGTACTCCTCCGTGAGCGGCGGCTACGGGGACAGCGTCAGCGGCACCTACGACTGGCGCGCGGGCGCCCTGTTCCAGGACTCGTGAGCGCGGCGACGCGCGGCGGCGCGCTGGACGCCGCCGCGCGAGCGGCCTATCGTCCCGGGCTCCCGGGCAGGTGCCCCGGGCCTCACCCGTGATCACGCGCACCGACATGCCGTGGGGCGCCGTCGCGCGCAGCTACGCGACCCACCTCGCGTGGATGACCGCCTTCGCGGCGAGCGTGGTCCTGGCGTACCGCGCGGGCCTCCGGGAGATCTCCGTCCCGCTCGCCATCCCGACCTTGCTCGGGACGGCGCTGTCCATCCTGCTCGGCTTCAGCACCAACGCCGCGTACGCCCGCTGGTGGGAGGCGCGCAAGCTCTGGGGGGCGATCATCAACGACTCGCGCTCCCTGGCGCGGCAGGTCCTCGGCCTGTTCGACACCGACGCGAAGGGTCCGGACCCCGCGGCGCCGACGGAGCTGCAGCGCGAGCTGGTGCACCGGCAGATCGCCTGGTGCTGGGCGCTGAACCGCGCCCTCCGCGGCCAGGATCCGCTGCCGGCCGTCCGCGGCCTCGTGCCGGACGCCGAGCTGGCTGCCCTCGAGCCGCGCTCGAACCGCCACGCGGCGCTGCTCGTCACCCAGGCGGAGCGCCTGCGGGACGCCCACCGCGCCGGGCACCTCGAGCTGTTCGCCCTGCTGTCGCTCGACGAGACCCTGTCGCGCTTCAGCAACCACATGGGGGCCTGCGAGCGCATCAAGAAGACCGTCTTCCCGACCCCCTTCGGCGCCTACATCCGCCTGGCGCTGAACCTGTTCCTGGTGCTGCTGCCGTTCGGGCTCGTCGAGCACGTCGGCTGGATCGCGGTGCCGATCACGGTCGTGGTGGTGACGATCTTCGTCCTGCTCGAGCGCACGGCGCGCGCGCTGCAGGACCCCTTCGAGGGGCGCTCGACCGACACGCCGATGGACGCCTGCTGCCGGACGATCGAGATCGACCTGCGCCAGCAGCTCGGCGAGACCGACGTGCCGCCGCCGCTGCTGCCGGTCGACGGCGTGCTCATGTAGGCACGCGCGCCCGCCGGACCTAGCCGTCGGGCAGCTCGTCGTGGCGCGGCAGGCCGCCCGTGTCGCGGAACCATGGGGCGCGGCTGCCCCAGAAGATGTTCTGCGCGGGCGACGCGCCCGGGTCGTCCTCGAGCGTGCCGGCGGGCACCACCCAGTAGCGGCCGGTCGAGGACAGCGCGGGCAGCGAGGAGCCGCAGCGGCTGCAGAACGCGGTCGGGAAGCGCGGCTCGGCCTCCAGGGTCCACGTGCGCACCCGGTCCTCGCCCCGCGTCCAGGCGAGGTCGGCGGGGCGCACGAACAGGTTGGCCGCGTGGGCGCTGCCGGTGAACTTGCGGCAGCGCGAGCAGTGGCAGTACTGGAACCCCAGGACCTCGCCGGTCAGCGCGTACTCGACCGCCCCGCAGAGGCAGCGGCCGCGGACCGCGCCGGCGCTCACGCCGCGCCTCCCCTGCGCGCCGGCCGGCTCACTTGCCGCCCACCCGCGCCGCGTAGGTCTCGTACTGCTGCGCGCTCAGGAACGCGGCGACCTCGGCCAGGTGCTGCTCGCGGTCGGCGACCTTCCGCTCGCCGAGGAGCTCGGGGTCCTCGCCCGCCTCCCAGCGCCGCACGAGCTCGGCCTCGCGCTCGTACTGCACCAGCAGCGCCGAGCGCATGCGGTCGGACTGGTAGGGCGACAGCCCGAGCCACTCCTCGACCTTCGGCATGGTCTCGTCCAGGCGCTCGAGGCGCCGCTCCTGCTGCGAGCGCACCTTGGCGACGGCCTCCTCGTGGCGGATCTCCGAGAGCGTCTCGGCGACGCGCTCCTTGAAGACCGGGGCGGCGTCCCCCGCACCCTCGTCCGGTCGCGCGCGTGCGGCGACCGCCGCGCGCAGCTCCGCGCGCAGCGCCTCGAGCTCCTCGACCGTCGCCAGGCCCGCGGTCGCGGGCGCCCGTGCGTCGGGCGCGGGGCGCGCCTCGAGCAGCGCCAGCCGCTCGCGCAGGTCGCGGTTCTCCGACGCGAGCGCGTCGAGCCGCGCGCGCAGCTCCGCGTTCGGGGCGGCGCGGGCGAGCGCGGGCGGGTCCCGCTCCGGACCCGGTGCCCCCCGCCCGCTCAGCGCGGCCAGGAGCGCCACGCCGCCGAGCAGCAGCGCGAGGGTCGCCATCCCCAGGGCGGCTCGCATGGTCCCGACATCCTAGCGCCGGGCGCGCGCGCGGTCTCCGCGCGGCGCGGCCCGCGAGCCTCCGCCGGCGCGGAGGGCGCGCCGGCCGAGCGCGTTTGGTAGAAGGTCCCGCCGCCCGGAGGCGCCGCATGACCGCGATCCGCAGAGGTCCGTACCCCGAGCTCACCTGGCCCGCGATCCTCGTGGGCTGGTTCCTGGGCGCGATCATCGCGACCTCGATCGGCTACGCCGCGCTGATCCTGGGCTTCTCGATCGAGGGCTCCGAGCTCGCCGCCATCCTCGGCTGGGGCATCCTGCGCGGGCTCATGCGCCGCACGAGCATCGTCGAGAACAACATCAACCAGAGCATCGCCTCGGCCGTGAACGCGGCCTCCTCCGGGATGATGTTCTCGGTCCCGGCGCTGTTCATCCTGTCGGGCGAGTACGAGGGCCTGACGGACTTCAACCGCACGCTGATGATCGTCGGCTGCTTCGTCGGCGCGGTGATCGGGCTGTCGTTCGTCATCCCGCTGCGCAAGCAGATGATCGACTTCAACCGCCTGGCGTACCCGGGCGGCATCGCCACGGCCGCGATCCTGAAGTCCCCCGGCGCGGGCATGCGCAAGGCCATGCTGATGCTGGGCGCGGCGGCGTTCTCGGGCGCCGTGTACTTCTGGGTGCTGAAGTTCTCCGACGGCGCCTCGGTCCACATCGACCACGAGGAGTTCCACCTCGGCGACGTGCTCGGGCTGCCCGCGTACCTGAACGTGACCTTCTACCTGTCGGTCATGACGATCGGCGTGGGCTTCCTGTCGGGCCGCAACGGCCTCTGGTTCGGAGCCGGGGGCTTCCTGTGCTACTGGTTCCTGGCCCCGCTGCTGGCGCAGCTCGGGGACGCGGACGTGCAGGAGGTCGTCGCCGGCGGCCCCGGCCCGCTGCGCGGCGTGCTGTTCCGACCGGCGGGGATCGGCATGCTGATCGGCGCCGCCGTCGGCTCGATCGTGTTCGCCGCGCCGATGATCAAGAGCGCGATCCAGTCGATGCAGAAGGCGGCCAAGGACGCCTCCGGCGCCGGCAGCGACGAGATGCCGATCCGCCAGCTCTACCTCGGCGTCGGCATCGGCTCGGTGCTGCTCGTCGTGGTCGGGCTCCTCACCGTGCCCGACATGACGATCGGCACGGCGGTGGCGATGGCCGCCGTCGGCGTGCTGTGGATCTGGGTCGCCGGGGTCATCGTGGCCGAGTGCATCGGTCGCACGAACTGGTCGCCGCTCTCGGGCATGACGCTGATCGCGGTCACGATCCTGACGTTCCTGGCCAGCGACCTGACCGACCCGCAGACGATCGTGTCGTCGGTGATCCTGGGCGCGGCCATCTGCGTGGCGATCTCCCAGGCGAGCGACATGATGCTCGACCTCAAGGCCGGCTACCTCGTCGGCGCCAAGCCGAGGATGCAGGCGTACGGCCAGTTCCTGGGGACGTGGCTGGGCCCGATCGTCGTGATGGGCCTGATCCTGGTGCTGCACGAGGCCTACGGCCTGGGCTCGGAGAAGCTGCCCGCGCCGCAGGGCCAGGCGCTGGCCTCCATGATCCAGGGCATCGTCGGCGGCGACGTCCCGACGTACCGCTACGGCGCCGGCGCGGGCCTCGGGCTGCTGTTCGCGCTGTCCGGCTTCGGCGGGATCGGCGTGCTGGTCGGCCTCGGCTTCTACATGCCCTTCGCGATCGTGCTGACGTACACGATCGGCAACTTCCTGCGCATCGGCGCGGACCGCGTGTACGGCCACAAGTGGGTCGAGGACGTCGGCATCCCCGTCGCGGCCGGGCTGATCGTGGGCGAGGCGCTCGTCGGCGTCGGCAACGCGATGGTGATCGTGGCGATGAACACCCTCGAGCTCGGAGGCGGCGCGTGAGGCTCCTCGGCTCGGTGCTGCTCGCCGTCGGGTTCCTGGCGGGCGCGTACGTCGCCGTGTCGCGGGTCGACGCGGTGTCCTGGCTGCCCTACGGGGTCTGCGCCGCCGTCATGGTCGCCGGGATGGTCCTGCTGCGGCTGGCGCGGGCGGCCGAGCTCGAGGCCGCCGGCGACAAGCACGCCGAGGACATGGCCGTGCTGCAGAGCAGCCTGGCGGCGCTGATCGAGAAGGTCCGCCTGCTCGAGAGCGCGCGCGAGGACGAGGACCAGCTCGCCGTTCACGGGCGCATCGACGCCGAGCTGATGGAGGACGTCAACACGTTCGTCGAGGCGCGCGAGAGCATGATCCCGCGCCTGGGGATGCAGCGCTACGCCGACGTCATGTCCCCCTTCGCGAACGGCGAGCGCCTCCTGAACCGCGCCTGGTCCGCCTCCGCCGACGGCTACGTCGACGAGGTGCGCAGCTGCATCACGAGCGCGCGCCTCGAGCTGGAGAAGGCCGCCGAGCTGCTGGCCGGCGCCTGACCCGGCGGCCGCGCGCTCGAGCTCCGCCACGGGTCCGCGCCCGCTGCGGAGACGGCCGTAGAGCATCCCGCGGACTCCGCCGCTAGCGTTTCGGCATGAAGACCATCCGACCCCTCCCCCTGCTCGTCCCCGCCGCCCTGCTGTTCGCCGCCTGCGCGAGCGCCCCAGCGCCGGACGGCGCTTTCGTATCGGACCCGGACAGCGGCGCCGCGCCGGGAGCGACCTGGTCCGGCGAGCTGCGCTCCTGGGGCACGCTGCGCGAGGCGCTGCGCGACGGACGGGTCGAGGCCCGCGTCGCCGTCGCGGACGCGGTCGGCCCGGACACGCACGCGCTCGGCGCCCTGGCGGACCTCCGCGGCGAGGTCACGGTGGCCGACGGCGTCGCGTGGATCTCCGAGGGCGACGCCGCCGGCTGCCGCACGACGCGCGGCGCGCCGGGCGACGCCCGCGCCACCGTGCTGTTCGCGACGGACGTCCCCGCGTGGACCGACCTGGCCGTCGAGGAGGCCGTCGACCCGTCCGAGCTGGACGCCTACGTGAAGCGCCGCGCCGACGAGCTCGGCCTCGACACGTCGCGCCCGTTCCCGTTCCGCGTCGAGGGTGGCCTGGTCGAGGTGAAGCTGCACGTGATCGCCGGCGCCTGCCCGATGCGCGCCCGCATGCTCGGCGAGGCGCCCGAGCCGCCGCCGTTCGAGCTCGCCCTGGACGCGGTCGACGGCCGCCTGGTCGGCTTCCACGCCGAGGACAGCGCCGGCGAGCTGTGCCACGCGAGCTCGCGCGTCCACGCCCACGTCCTGCTCGAGCGCGACGGCCAGCCGCTGACCGGCCACGTGGAGTGGGCCGGCCTGGCGCCCGGCGCCGTGCTGCGGCTGCCCCGGCCCTGAGGCGCCCCCGCGCCGGCGCGCGGGGCTCCCGGGGCGGCGCGGGAGCATCCGGCACCGCGCGGGCGTAGACTCGTGCGCGCGGCCCCCGCCGCACTCCGACTGCGCACGGGCGCGCGCGACGCGCGCCGGTCCGGCGGAGCCCGCAGCCCAGGACCCCGGGAGACCCCATGGAGATCGTCTACTTCCTCGTGATCGGCGCCGTCGTCGGCTGGCTCGCGGGGCAGATCGTGAAGGGCCGCGGCTTCGGCCTGCTCGGCAACATGGTCGTCGGCGTCGTGGGCGCCGTCCTCGGCGGCTTCCTGTTCCGCCAGCTCGGCCTGGGCAGCGGGGACGGGCTGCTCGGCGTGCTGCTCGTGTCGCTGGTCGGGGCCATCGTCCTGCTCGCGATCGTCAGCGTGGTCAAGAAGGCGTAGCGCCGGCCACCGCCCCCGCGACCGTGGAGGCCGCTCGCGAGACCGCCGGCGCGCCCGGCGCCCCGCGCCCGCCGAAGCGCGCCCGACCCCGAGCCCTGGCGCCCGCGATCGGAAGCGCGCTCCTGCTGCTCGCGGCGGCGTGCCGTACGCCGGAGCGGCCCGCGGAGCCCCGGCCGGAGCCGGCCGAGGCGCCCCGGCGCCCCCGCGCGGTCGTGCGCGACGTCCTGCTCGCGACCGGGGAGGTCGTCGGCCTCCCGTCGCCCCAGGACATCGACCTCGGCAGCGGGCTCGACGCCGCCGGGGACGTCGCCCGGGCGCCCCGCAAGGACGGGGAGGCCGAGGGCGACGACGAGGACGACGGCGGGCGCTGGCTCGTCGCGCCCATCCCGTTCGTCGACCCCACCATCGGATACGGGCTGGCCCTGGGCGGCGCGTACCTGTGGAAGCTCGACGAGGGCTCGCCCCCGTCCACGCTCGGCGGCGGCGGCCTGTACTCGGAGAACGGCAGCTACGGCGGGGCGCTCGGCTTCAAGGGCTACCTCGACGACGACCGCTTCCGCGTCGCCACGGGCGTCGTCGCGACCCGGCTGAACTTCGACCTGAGCACGGACGCGGGCGCGATCCCGCTGCGCGAGAACATCGTGGGGTTCGCCGCGGAGCTGCTGGTGCGCGTCGGCGAGCGCGTGTACGCCGGTCCGCAGGTGCTGATGACCGGCATCGACACCGACGTGAAGCGCGTCGGGGACCAGGGCGTCCTCCCCGACGACGAGCTGGACACGTTCAACGTCGCCCTCGGCGGCCGCGTCCAGCGCGACACGCGCGACAGCACGTTCTACCCGCGCAGCGGCTCGTTCGCCGACGCACAGCTGCGCGTGTTCGACCCCGCCCTGGGCAGCCCCTTCGCCTACCGGGTCCTGCCGGCCTCCTACGACCTGTTCCTCAGCTCCAGCGAGAAGGGCGTCGTCGCCCTCCGCGCGGCCGGACGCTTCGCGTTCGGGGACGTCCCGTTCTACGGCGAGAGCTTCTTCGGCGCCGGCGGCGACCTGCGGGGCTATCCGGTGGGCGACTACCAGGACAACGTGCTCCTGGCCGGCCAGGCGGAGTACCGGCGCGAGCTGGTCGGGCGGCTCGGGGCCGTGGCCTTCGCAGGCGTGGGGACCGTCGCGGACGACCTCGAGGGCCTCGACGACGCGACCGCCCTCCCGAGCCTCGGCCTCGGCCTGCGCTTCACCCTCGAGGAGAAGAACCACGTCAACTTCCGCATCGACGTGGCCTGGGGCCGCGACGACGCCGTGGTCTACCTCGGCGTCGGCGAGGCCTTCTGAGCGGCGCGGAGCCTAGGCGCCCCCGGAGTCGTCCCCGGGCGCGGGCTCCGGCTGACCCTCGGCCGCCGGCGGCGGCTCGGGCGCCGGCGGCGGCGGGAGCTCGGGGAGGTCGATGCCCAGGGGCGCCATGCGCAGGACCTCGCCGGTGGCGGCGACGACCTCCACGGTGAAGCCGCGCGCGGCCATGGCCAGCGGGTACGGCCAGCGGCGTCGCAGCGTCAGGGCGTGGTCGGTGGCCGTGACGACGTGGATGCTGCCGCCGATGCGGTCGGTGCCGTCGTCGCCCAGGGCGTCGTTCATCGCCTCCGCGCGCAGGATGGCCGCGACGCCGCGCGTCACCTCCTGGCCCTCCCGGGCGCCGAGCAGCGCTTCCGCGTCCTCCTCGTCGGGATCCGCCTCGGGGAGCGGCTGGCCGTCCTCGTCGAGCAGGGTCTTCCGGCGGATGGTCACCTCGACGCTGCGCACGTAGAGCACCTCGGTCAGCACGACCAGGTACACGTTCCCGGTGATCGGGTCGGCCACGAGCGGCAGGTTCTTGCGGTGCTCGGCGCGCAGCTGGTACCCGCCGCCGGCCTCCTCGACCGTGGGCTCCAGCAGCTGGTCGATCATGGCGTCGAGCGACAGCGAGTACACCTCGGCCTCGCCGGTCTGGACGCTGACGGCGATGCGGTCCGAGGTGGCCGGGCCCTCGATCAGCGGGGCGACCTCGATCGGCAGGAAGGGCTCCAGGTCGGAGGTGTCCACGGTCATGCTGCCCAGCGTGCGCAGGCCGATGATGCGGTGCCGCGCGGGCGCGCGGTCGGCGCGGTAGATCGACTCCCCGTCCGCGCCGGCCTCCACCCGCTGCCCGGTGTCGGCCGTGTGCGTCCACGTCGGGCGCGCGCGGTACTCCGCGTCGAGGTCCGCGAGCACCTGCAGCGACTTCCAGCGCGGCGTGGCCGTGGTCCGCAGGCCGCCCGCGGTCCGCGCCGACCCGAAGTCGGGGGGCGCCGACAGCGCCAGGAGATCGCCGACGTACACGTCCTCGGTCAGCGGGAGGATCGGCACGCGCCCCAGGTCCTGAACCGCGTTCGACCACTGCTGGGCGAAGACGATGCGCGAGGACACGGGCCGCCCGAGGGCGGTCTCGTCCTCGGGGGCCGAGGAGCATGCGGTGGCCAGCGCCAGTGCGAGCAGCAGCGGGCCGCGGATCGAGCGGTCGTGGACCATCGTGAAGTCTCCTGGGAAGGACCCTGCGCGTCCAAGCGTGCCGCGCGCGGGCGGTGGACGCCAGTCCGAGCCGGGCTCGATCTGCAGCCCGCGGCGCCGCCGGGGACGACGGGCGCCGCGCTCAGAACGTCAGCTGGAGGCGGGCCTGGACGATGTGCTCGACGTCGAAGCCCTCCGGGTGTGCGGCGACGTAGTTCACCATGAAGCGCACGTTGCCGTTGAGGTACCAGTTCATGCCCAGGGTCCAGTCGTGCAGGGCCCCCCCGTCGACGTCCCCCGAGTCCAGGTCCAGGTAGGAGTACCGCGTCGCGAGCTCGAGCGCCCCGGCCCCGCCCTGCCCCAGGGGCCGGTCCGGGACGACGGTGCCGAAGGCGCCGACGCGCGCGCGGTACGAGCGGTGCTCGCCGGTGAGGACGTAGCTGCCCATCAGGTAGGCGGCGAAGAAGCTCGAGTCGGCCACGCCCGAGCCGCCGTCCACGGCCGCGACGATCGCCTCGCTCTGCAGGGACAGCGAGTCCATGACGGCCCCGAGCTCCAGCCCCACCCGCACGTCGCGGTCCGCGTCGAAGAGCCCCGTGTCCGCCAGGACCTGGGCCTGGCCCGACTCCGGCCGCTGGAAGAAGCGCAGCCCGTCGTCGTCGGGCACGCGCACCGTGGTCGAGCCGCCCACGTGCAGCACGCGGCGACCGTCGTCCGCCAGGATCGGCGCGCCCGTCACGCGGCCGGTCAGGCCGTAGCCGTCCGAGACGTCCAGGTTGTCGTTCGCGTTGCGGTAGAACCCGAGCGCCGCGGTCATCCGCCGGTCCTCCGTGAACCGCCGGGTGAGCATGACGCCGAGGTTGCGGCGCTCGACGAAGGCGTCGGTCAGCGACCGCTCCATGAACGTGATGTCGTTGCTCGAGGTCGTCTCCTCGAGGCCGAACGGCTCCTTGAAGTACCCCGCCCGGATCCCGCCGACCCCGGGGACGTTGCGCACCCCGACGAAGACGTTGCGGAAGTTGGCGTAGTCGAAGTTGAGGCTCTCGTCGCCGATCAGGTCGACGTCCGACAGGTTGAGCCACAGGTTGAAGTCGAGCTCCTTGTACACGCCCCCCAGCTCGAGGAACGCGCGCCGGACGTTCAGGCCGGGGTCGGGGTCCCCGAAGGCGGCGACGATGTCGTCGTCCTCGCTGAACGCGGCGGCGTCCAGGTGGAGGCGGCCGCCCAGCACCAAAGTCAGGTCCCCGCCGAGGGTGTCGAGGCGCGGGCCGTAGTCCCAGTACAGGCGCGTCTCGCGCAGCTCCTCGAGCGTGCGCACGCGCCGCGCCGCCCCGCGCCGGCGCTCCTCCAGCACCTCGGACTCCTCGCCCTTCTGCTCGGCGACGTCGACGATCTCGAACGGCGGTAGCTCCACGCCGATGGGCGCCGAGCGCAGCACCTCGCCGGTGGCCACGTCGACCTCGAGCGTCAGCCCGCGGACCCCGATGGCGAGGGGCGCGTTCCACGTCCGCCGCACGGTCAGGGCGTCGTCGGTGACGGCGACGAACTCGAACGCGCCGTCGACCCGGTCGGCCCGGGCCGACCCCGCCAGCGTCGCGTTCAGCTCTCGCGCGCGGCGGGCGGCCGCGCGGGCCGACTCCCCGTCGAGCACGCCTCCGCTCCCCGCCGCGCCCCGCCGGCGCACGAGCAGGTCCGCCTCTCGCAGGAGCATCGCCTCGGAGACCACGACCAGGTAGGCCCGGCCGGTCGCGGGGTTCGCGGCGAGGCCCAGGTCCTGCCGGTGGCGCGGGGCGAGGAGCGGGCGCCCCGCTCCGGCGGGGTCGGCGGGCAGCAGGAGCTGCGCCAGCAGCTCGTCCACCGGCACGCCCACGGTCCGGGCGTCCGCCACCTGCAGCGAGAGGTCGAGGTCCTCGGGCCGTTCCCCCGCTTCGAGCAGCGGCGCGAGCTCGAGCGCCGGGAAGGCGCCGAGGCCCTCGCTCTCGACCGCGATCGACGCCCCCGGTCGCAGCGAGACGGTGCCCGCGCGCAGCGACTCCTCGAGCGCCGGGGCTGCCAGGGTGGTCCAGCGGGCGTGCGCGCGCGCGGCGAGGGCGTCGGCGACGCCCGCCCCGCCCGGCTCCGGGGGCTCGGAGAGCAGGAACACGTCCCCCACCCCGACGTCGCCGCTCGGCGGCAGGACGGGGTAGCGCCCGACGTCCTGGATCGCCTGCGCCCACCCGCCCCGAGCCCCTCCGGGGGCCGCGGCCGCGGGGCGCGCGCCGTCGTCGGGCGCCATCCCCCGGCAGGCGGCCAGCACGACGAGGCCTGCGAGACCGGCGAGCGCGGGACGCGCCGCCACCGGCGCCGGCCCGGATCGGGACCGGGTCAGCCGCGCGGCGCGGACCATGCGAGCGAGGAGCTGGAGCGGGCGGCCATGGAAGCGCTCCGCAGGGTGGGCCGTGCGGCGAGAGAGCGCAAGGGAGAGCCTGCGCCGTCGCCCGGCGCGAAGCGGGCGACCGCGCACCGCGGCGAGCCGCGCGCGCGGCTCTCCGGCCGCCCCCGCCCGCGGCGCATCCCGCTTGCGCTCTCCCCCCGGTCGCGCAGGATGGGCGGTCCGGGCCGGATGGGCGGCGCCGGAGAAGGAGGAAGCCATGGCCAGCCTGAAGGAGAAGGTCCGCGCCGAGGGCGCGGGGAACATCCGCAACCTCGTGTTCGAGGGCGGCGGCGTCTGGGGCATCGCCTACGAGGGCGCGCTGCTCGAGCTCTCCGAGCTCGGGCTGCTCGACGACGTGAAGCGCGTGGCCGGAGCCTCGGCCGGCGCGATCACCGCCGCCCTGCTCGCCGTCGGGTACACGCCCCAGGACCTGGGCCAGCTGCTGCGCCGCACGGACTTCTCGGACTTCACCGACGACAGCTTCGGGTACGCGCGCGACACCGCCCGCCTCCTCACCGAGTACGGCTGGTACAAGGGCGACGCGTTCCGCAAGTGGATCCGCAAGCAGATCCGCGCCCAGATGATCGCGGTCAGCGAGCGCGCCGGCGTGTCGAACCCGCCCACGCGGCCGCGCCTGTCCGAGCTGCGCGCGTGGCAGGGCAAGCTGGCGCGGAAGGGCGTCCACCTGCCCGAGTTCTTCGCCGTCGCCTCCAACCTGAGCCAGCAGAAGCGCGAGACGTACTGCGCGAGCACGACGCCGAAGCTGTACCTCGAGGAGGCGGTGCGCGGCTCGATGAGCATCCCGCTGTTCTTCGCCTGCACCCGCGGCGAGCGCAGCGGCAAGCAGCGGGACGTGATCGTCGACGGGGGGCTGACCTGGAACTACCCGGTCAACCTGTTCGACCGCGAGCGCTACGTCGAGGACGCGGTCCACGGCCTGCCCATCTCGTACGCGACGCGCGCCGACGAGGTGTTCAACACCGAGACGCTCGGCTTCCGCCTCGACACGACGGGCGAGCTGCAGGCCAACCTGAAGGACTGGCGCAACGAGCCGGCCGACATCGACAACGTCGTCCAGTACGGCTGGGCGCTGGTCACGTTCATCCGCGCCATCGCCAACAAGGTCCACCTGCACCAGAACGACTGGAGCCGCACGGTGTTCGTCGACGTGGGCGAGGACATCGGCTTCACCGACTTCGACCTCACGAGCGAGCAGCAGGACTTCCTGAGCGCCGCGGGCCGCCGGGGCGTGCGCAAGTACTTCGAGTGGCGCAGCGGCAAGGCGGGCCAGCGCGAGCGGGAGCGCATCCACGCGGCCATGGCGTGAGCCGCGAGCCCGGAACGGAACGGGCCGACCAACCGGTCCCGGACGTGCCGCGGGCCCGGCCCCCCCTCGGGGGAGCCGGGCCCGCGTCTGTCGGGGAGACCGGTCGACCTCAGAGGGTCGTGCCGACCAGCTCGACGTCGTCCACGTCCCCGCGCTCGTTGTTGCGGTTGGCGTTGGTGCGGAAGCGGATGGCGAGGTTCGGGTTGTTCGCCGCGTCCGCGCCCAGCGAGAAGGTCTGGAAGGACCAGCTCGTGGAGCGCGTCGTCTCGACCGCGACCCAGCTGGAACCGTTCCAGTACTCGACGAACAGGAACTCGTTCGACTCCATGCCGCGCGTGCGGCGGGCGTAGCTGAGCTCGATCGTGTCGTAGCCGACCGTGCTCACCGAGCGCTGGATCCACGACGTGCGGCGGATCCGCGCGCCGTAGGTGCCGCCCTGGTCCGCGGCGGACGAGACCTGCGGGTTGCCGCTCGTCGTCCAGCCGCCGCCGGAGAAGTTGCCGCTCTCGAAGCCGTCGGCGAAGATCACCTCGACCTGGCCGCCCGGCGTGCCCTGGGGCGTCGCCGAGGCTTCCGCGGAGTTGCCCGACTCGTTGCCCGAGTCGTCCTCGGCCGTCACGACGTAGTAGTACGTCGTGCCGTTGCTGACCGCGTCGTCGGTGTAGGCGCTGGCGCCGATCAGGCCCGAGACGTCGACGTAGCCGCCGCCGCTCGAGGTCGAGCGGTACACGCGGTACCCCGCCAGGTCACCCTCGCCGTTGCTCGCCCAGTCCAGGCTCACGGTGGCGTCACCGGCCGTCGCCGACAGGCCCGTCGGCGCCGCCGGCGGCGTCGTGTCGGGCGTGGCCACGGGCGTGGCGCTGGCCTGCGAGGAGGCCGCGGACTCGTTGCCCGAGGTGTCCTCGGCCGTCACGACGTAGTAGTAGGTGGTGCCGTTGGAGACGGACGTGTCCGCGTAGGCGCTGGCGCCCTGGAGCCCGCCGACGGCGCTGTACGGCCCGCCGCTCGAGGTCGAGCGGTAGACGCGGTAGCCCGCCAGGTCGGTCTCGCCATTGTCGTTCCAGTCCAGGCTGACGACGCCGTCGCCGCCCGTGGCGCCGAGGCCCGTCGGGACGGCCGGGGGCGTCGTGTCGCCGGTGCCGCCGCCCTGGACCGCCGCGAAGGCGTCCAGCACGCCGCCGGTCGTCGTGACGCCGTTCATCTCCGACGTCGGGCGCACGGTGGACAGCACGCGGTCGATGACCTGCGAGTAGGTCCAGCCCGGGTTCTGGGCGTACACGAGCACCACGACGCCCGTGACGTGGGGCGTGGCCATCGACGTGCCGCCGTTCCAGACGTAGCCGGCGTTGGCCCACGTCGAGGCGATGTCGACGCCGGGCGCGCCCAGGTCCACGGTGTTGCTGCCGTAGTTCGAGCCCCAGGTGCCCTCGAAGGCGAGGTTGTCCTGGTTGTCGATCGCCGCGACCGAGACGATGTTGTCGAGGTCGTAGCTCGAGGGGTAGTGCGGATTGACGTCGGTGTTGACGTAGCTGTTGCCCGCGGCCGCCACGAACACGTGGCCGACCGACTTCGACGCGTTGATCGCGTTGTAGAGCGAGGTCGAGAAGCCGCCGCCGCCCCAGCTGTTGTTGGACACCTTGATGCCCATGTCCGTGCAGTACTCGACCGCCAGGATCGCGTCAGAGGTGAACCCGCCCTGGGGGCCGAGGAAGCGCAGCGGCACGATCTTGCTGGCCCAGGCGACGCCCGCGACGCCGATGCCGTTGTTCGCCACGGCGCCGTGGGTGCCGGCCGTGTGCGAGCCGTGCCCCTCCGCGTCGTCGGGGTTGTTGTCGACGCTGTAGAAGTCCCACCCGCGGACGTCGTCGACGTAGCCGTTGCCGTCGTCGTCCACGCCGTTGCCGGCGACCTCGCCCGGGTTGGTCCAGATGTTCGCGGCGAGGTCGGGGTGGTCCCAGTCGACGCCGGTGTCGATGTTCGCCACGACGAAGCCGGCGCTGCCGGTCGTCACGTCCCACGCCTCGACGGCGTCGATGTCGGCGTCGGGGACGCCGACCCGGCCCAGGATCGTCTGGCCCGTGTTGTTGCAGCCCCACTGCAGGGAGAAGAACTGGTCGTTCGGGATCGTCTGGTCGGCCCGCTGGATCCAGTTCGGCTCGGCGTACTCGACGTGGGGCGCGAGCAGCCGCATCGCCTGCTCGACGTCCATGTCGATCTCGAGCAGCTCGAGGCGCGGGACCGACTCGAACTCGCGCAGCCGGGCGCCGCGCACGAGCTGCCGCAGCGTGGCGCGGTCGAGCGACGACGCGTCCGGCTCGAAGCGCACGAGCAGCGTCGTCGGGTCGTAGGCGATCCCCGGGTTCGACTCGAGGATCTGGATCGAGCGCTGCCGCGCCTCGCGGAGCCGCAGCTCCTGGGCGTCCTGCGCCAGCACGGGGGCGCCGAGCACGGCGAGGACGAGGCACGTACGCAGGGAGAGAGAGCGTTTCATGCAGGAAAACTCCTTGGGACCTGGGACAGGGCGGAAGCGCACTCCGCCGGACCCCACTCGGGGTGAGGGCGCCATGCTACGGCGGCTCGCACCCCCCGGCGGCCCCGCGCCCGCGCAGCGTGCTCGCCGCCGCGACGGCGGCCCCCCAAGTCCCTGCTCCGAAGGGGATTAGCCGGACGAGGCCCGGCGCGCGGCGCTCAGGGGGCCGCGAACGCGAGCAGCTCCTCGCGGAGCTCCTCCGAGAGGGGCCCGTAGTGCCGCCACAGGACCCGGCCGTCCTGGTCCAGGAGCGCCGTGAAGGGCACGGTGGCGAGCTCCGCGAGCGGCACCTCGCGGGCGTCGGTCAGCGTGTACACGGGGAAGGGTCGGCCAGCGGATTCGTGGCCCGGGACTCCGTCCGGTGGGTCCATCCACAGTCCGAGTACGGGGACGGAGGCGCGCTGGAAGGGCTCCACGAGCCGTTCCCATTCCGGGAACGCGAGCGGGCAGGCGGAGCACTGGTCGGCGAAGACGAGCAGCAGCGTGGCCCACTCCTCGAACTCGACGGCCCGGATCGTGCCGTCCGCGGCCCGCAGGTGGAACGGCCGGAGCTCGTCCCCCACCTCGAGGCGCGCGCGCTCGGGGGCGTTCTCGCTCGCGGGACGGGGCGCGGCCGCCGCCAGCTCGGCGGCCAGCGCGCGGTTGCGGACCGAGAGGAGGACGACCTGCGCGGCGAGCACCGCGCAGGCGACCGCGAGGAACAGGGTGAAGCCACGACGCGGCGCTGGCTGATCCGGAGGGCTCACGCCGCGCAGGATACCCCGGGCGGCGCCCGCGCGCGCGGGGGGCGAGCCGCGGAGCCTCCCTTGACGGATCTCGCCCGGACCCCTCCGATGGCGTGGCGTGACGCGGAGTGGCGCGCTGCGAGCGCCCGCTCGCACGCCACCCGCGCGCTCCGAGACCATGGAAGGACGGATCATGAAGCGACTCCAGGGACTCTTCGCCGGTGCTCTCGTGCTGGCCTGTGCGTTCGGCATGCTCACGATCGGCGCCCCCGCCGCCCTCGCCGGCCCCGGCAACGGCAACGGCAACGGGAATGGCAACGGCAACGGAGGAGGCAACGGCGGTGGCGGCGACTGCCCCTGCGAGGAGGTCATCAGCCCCGCGCCGGGCGTCGTCTGCACCCTCGACTGGTGCGTCGAGTTCGTGCCGGGCGCCTACGAGTGCGGCTACACCTGCACGCTGCCCCTGTAGGTCCGGACGCGGCCGGGCTCCTCGTCCAGCGAGGGGCCCCGGAGCTGCTCGAGGAGGGTCCCGGCGCGCCGCGCCGGGGCCCTCCGTCGCGTTCCGGGGGACGGAGGAATTCCGGATCTACCTGACAGGACACCGGGGGCGGCGTCGCGTGGGGAGGCGAGCCCGGGGGACCGGGCGACCTCGCTATCCCATCCCGACGGAGAACCGCCATGCACGCCACCCCCAACTCGTTCCTCGCCCGCGCGCCCCGCGCGCTGATCGCCCTCGCCGCCGTGTCCGCCCTGAGCGGCCTCGCCGGCGCCCAGACGACCTGGTTCGTCGACGACGACGGCCCGGGCGACCCGTTCCCGGGCGTCTCGGTCCCCGGCAACCCCGCCTTCTCGGACCCCGCCGAGGACGGCACCGCCGCGCACCCGTTCGACGACGTGTACAAGGCCGTGGACGTCGCCGCGCACGGGGACACGGTCCTCGTCCTGCCCTCGAACGTGATCGGCTTCTACGCCCTGACGAGCCCGCTCGACCTGCTGGGCAAGGCCGTCACGGTGAAGAGCACGAACGGCCCGCTGGTCACGGCCCTGGACGGCACCGGCATCCCCGGCACCTCCGGCGTGCTCATCGACTCGGGCGAGGGGCCGGACACCGTGCTCGAGGGCTTCACCCTGCAGGGCTTCGACCGCGGCTCGAGCTCCGGCGCGAGCGGCGGCGCCCTGTTCGTCTCCGGCGCGTCGCCGACGATCCGCGGCTGCCGCTTCGTCGGCAACCACGCCCACGCGGGCGGCGGGCTGTTCCTGTCGGCCTCGGCCGCCACGGTGGAGGACTGCGAGTTCCTGGACAACTCGGCGACCCACCAGGGCGGCGGGCTGTTCTCGGCCTCCGGCAGCTCCGACGTCCTGCGCTGCACGTTCGAGGGCAACGAGGCGAGCTACGGCGCGGGCGCGCTGTTCCGCACGAACGCCGCCGACCTGGTGGAGATCGTCGAGTGCGCCTTCCTCGACAACGAGTCCCTCGTCGGCTACGGCGGCGCCTTCGCCAAGTTCGACCAGGGCGCGCTGGACGTCGTGCGCTGCTCGTTCGCCGGGAACGTCGCGGCGGCCACCGGCGGCGCCGCGCAGGTGCACGGACCCGGCCTGTTCCGCGAGTGCCGCTTCGTCGGCAACACCGCGGTGAGCGGCACGGTCATGGCCAGCCTCGGCGGCACCGGCGCGGCCGGCACGGTCCTCGTGCTCGGCTCGACCTTCACGCAGAACACCGGCGGCGCGGTCACCGAGTCCGGCGGCCAGATGGTCCTGCGCAACAGCATCGCCTGGGCCGACGCCCCGTTCGAGATCGGCAGCGGCGTCACGGTCGCCCACAGCGACGTGCTGGGCGGCTGGGCCGGCACCGGCAACCTCGACGCCGACCCGCAGTTCCTCGACCCCTGGGGCCCCGACGGCCTGATCGGGACGCTGGACGACGACCTGTCGCTGGCGATCACCTCGCCCTGCATCGACGCCGGCGACACCCTGGCCCTGAGCGGCGCCGCCCGCCCCGTCGACTTCGCCGGCAACCCCCGCGCGATCGACGCACCGGGCACCGCCGACACCGGCGTCACGTCCCTCTGGGTGACCACCGACATGGGCGCCTTCGAGTTCGCCCCCCCCACCCCCTGCGGCACGCGCGTCTTCCAGACCACGCGCCGCCCCTGACCCCGAGCCCCCCGCTCACGTCGGGATGGAGCCCCCTCCGCGCCAGACGGCCGGTGGGGGCTCCGCTGCGTCCCGCGAGGGAGGACGGGAGCTCCCGGTCGAGCGCAGCCGCGCGGGGGAGCGCAACCGCGCGGGGGAGCGCGGATCAGCGCGCGGCGGCGCGGCGCAGGCGGTCGTTGATCGCGCGGCCGAGGCCCTCGTCGGGGACCGGTTCGGCGAGCAGGAGGTCGGCGCCGGCGGCGTCGAGCTCGCGCAGGGCGGCGAAGAGCGTGCGGGCGGCCTCGGACAGGTCGCCGGTGGGCGAGAGCACGCGGCAGGCGTGCGCGGCGCGCGGCTGGCGGAAGGCCAGCACGCCCAGGCACCGGCCGGCGTGGCGCGCGAGCAGGTCGTCGAGCGCGCCCAGCTCGAGCGGCGTGCGCGGCGCGTAGTGCGAGGCCAGGCCGCCCGGCGCGACGGGCGCGGGGCCGGCGGCCGCGGGGACGAGCGGGCCGACGACCTGCTCCAGCGCCTCGAGGGGGACGCCGCCGGGGCGGTGCAGCACGGCGCGCCCGTCCTGCCAGCCGACGATCGTGCTCTCGACGCCGACCGGGCACGGCCCGCCGTCGAGGACGTGGGCGACGGCGTCGCCGAGGCCCTCGACCACGTGCGCCGGCGTCGTCGGGCTGATCGCGCCGAAGGGGTTCGCGCTGGGCGCGGCCAGCGGGAACTCGAGCGCGTCGAGCAGGCGCTGCGTCAGCGCGTGCGCGGGGTGGCGCACGGCGACGGTGTCGAGCCCGCTGGTGACGACGTCGGGCACCGCGGCGGCGCGCGGCAGGACCAGCGTCAGCGGGCCCGGCCAGAAGGCGCGCGCGAGCTCCGCGGCCGCCGGCGGGACCTCGCGGGCGACGTCGCCCACCGCCGCGAACCCGCGCACGTGCACGATCAGCGGGTCGAAGGACGGCCGGCGCTTGGCCGCGAAGATGCGCAGGCACGCCTCCACGTCGAGCGCGTTCGCGGCCAGGCCGTACACGGTCTCGGTCGGGATCGCGACCAGCTCCCCCGCCCGCAGCCGCCGGGCCGCGTCCTCGACGCTCGTGCCGACGCGCGCGCCCATGGGACGGACAGCCTGGCGGCCCCGCCCCCCCAGTCAAGCGCCGCCGACCGGGACCGGCGCCGGGGGGCACGGCGCGTCGGGCTAGACTCGATGGCGTGACCGTCCGGGAACCCGATCCGTCGCGGCTGGCGCGCGCGCGCGACCTGTTCGAGGGCGCCTCCGAGCTGCCCGCCGGGCCCGAGCGCGAGGCGTACCTCGCGCGCGGCTGCGGCGCGGACCGCGCGCTGCGGGCGGAGGTGGACTCGCTGCTGGGCTCGCTCGCGCGCGCGGGGGACTTCCTGGAGGACTCCGTGCTCGACCCCGCCGGCGCGTTCTGGATCGGCCGCCGGATCGGCGGGTACGAGATCGTGGGTTTGCTCGGCCGCGGCGGCGTCGGCCTGGTGTTCGAGGCGCTGCAGGACCGCCCGCGGCGCACGGTGGCGCTGAAGATCCTGCGCCCGGAGGTGGCCGACGCGGCCGTGCGCCGGCGCTTCGAGGTCGAGGCCGAGCTGCTCGGCGCGCTGCGCCACGAGGGCATCGCCCGCGTGCACGCCGCCGGGACGGTGGAGACCGACCTCGGCCCGCAGTCGTTCCTGGCGATGGAGCGCGTCGAGGGCCGCCCGCTGCTCGACCACGCGCGCGCGCACGGGCTCGGAACGCGCGAGAAGGTCGCGCTGATCGAGCGCACCTGCGCCGCCGTCCAGCACGCGCACGAGCGCGGCGTCGTGCACCGCGACCTGAAGCCCGGCAACGTGCTCGTCGAGGCCTCGGGGCAGCCCAAGGTGCTGGACTTCGGCGTGGCGCGCGCGGTCGGCGCGGACCTCGACGTCGGCACCGTGGTCACCGCCGCCGGGCAGATCCTCGGCACGGTCGCCTACATGAGCCCGGAGCAGGCGCGCGGCGAGTCGGAGCGCGTCGACGTGCGCGCCGACGTCCACGCCCTGGGCGTGATGCTGTACGAGCTGCTGGCGGACCGCCTGCCGCTGCCGGTCTCGGGCAAGCCCCTGGCGGAGGCGATCCGGTGCCTGAGCGAGGACGACCCGACCCCGCTCTCCGAGGCCGCCCCGGGCGTGCCGGGCGACCTCGCGACCGTCGTCGGCAAGGCCATCGAGCGCGACGCCGCGCGGCGGTACGCCTCGGTGGCCGACCTGGCCGAGGACCTGCGGCGCTTCCTGCGGGACGAGCCGGTCCGCGCGCGGCCGCCCTCGACGCTGTACCAGCTGCGCAAGCTGACGCGCCGGCACCGCGGGCTGTTCGCCGGCCTGGCGCTCGTCTTCCTGCTGCTGGCCGCCGGGGTCGTGACCGCGACGCTGGGCCAGCTGCGCGAGCAGCGCCTGCGCCTGTGGGCCGAGCGCTCGCGCGGCGAGGCCGAGCGCGCCCTGGCGCTGTCGGACTTCGACGCCTACGCCGCGAACCTGGCCGTGGCCGAGGCCGCGCTGGCGGCGGCCGACGTCGTCAGCGCGCGCAGGCGCCTCGGCGAGGACCGCCCGGGCCCCCGCGGCTGGGAGTGGACGCACCTGCGGCGGCGGCTCGACCGCAGCGAGGTGCTGGTCGACAACGGCACGGGCATCGAGTCCATGGGGCTCACCGCCGACGGTGCGATCGCGGTGACCGGGGGCACGGACCGCAGCGTGCGCGCCTGGCGGCTGGCCGACGGCGAGCTGCTCTGGGAGCGCGAGCTGGGCCGCAGCTTCACCGTGCGCGGCCTCGCCGTCGACCCGCGCGGCGAGGTCGTCGCCGCCGCGCGCGGGTCGTGGTTCGCCGGGCGCGGCGGCTACGGGCCGATCGAGCTCTTGGACCTGGCCGACGGCTCGCCGCGCGGGCGGCTCGAGGGCCACGGGGACGTGGTGCAGGCGCTGGCGTTCCACCCCGCGCGCCCCCTGCTCGTCTCCGCCTCGAGCGACGGCACGGTGCGCCTGTGGGACGTCCCCGCGGCGCAGCCGCTCGGGATCCTGGCCGACCACGCGCTGGACGCCTACGACGTGGCCTTCTCGCCCGACGGCCGGCTGCTCGCGTCGGTCGGCTGGGACGGGCGCGTGCACGTGATCGACGTCGGCAGCTGGCGCGTCGCGCGGACGTTCGACGCCGGCGAGCGGATCGTCTGCGTGGGCTGGTCCCCCGACGCCGAGCGGATCGCGTGCGGCACGTGGAACGGCCGCCTGGTGGTCTTCGACCGCGCGAGCGGCGCGCGCACCTTCCTCGAGGACCGCCACGCGAAGCCCGCGCACGCCGTGGTGTTCTCCGCGGACGGCCGCACGCTGCTGTCCGGCGGGGCGGACGACGTCCTCCAGCTCCACGACCTGCCGCGCGGGACGACCCGCGCGACGTTCCTCGGCTCGACCGGCGTGGTCACGGAGATCCTGTACGAGCAGCCGGCGGGGACCGTGCTCTCCGCGGGCCTCGACGGGCGCGTCCGCCGCTGGAGCGCGCGCACGCAGGACGTGCCGGTGCTGGCGACCCACGAGGCCTGGGTCTACGCGGTGTCGCTCGGCGCCGACGGCCGCACGCTCGCCTCCGCCGGCCCGACGGCGAAGGGCGCGCCCGGCTGGGCCCACGTGCAGCTGGTCGACCTGGAGACGGGCGCGCCGGGCGTGCGGATCGCCGTCGAGGGCGAGTCCACGGTCTGGAGCTGCGAGGCGGCCCCGGACTCGGCGCGCCTCGTCACCGCGGGGACCGACACCGGCGCCGTCGTGTGGGACGCGGCGACGGGCGAACGCCTGGTCGAGCTGCCGCACGAGGCCGCCCTGCGGCGCGCGGTGTTCGACCCGACGGGGCGGCGCGTCGCCACGAGCAGTCACGACCGCACCGTGCGGGTCTGGGACTCGCGCACGGGCGAGCTCGTGCTGCCGCCGCTGGTCTGGGAGGGGCGCCGCCCGTTCGGCCTGCGCTTCTCGCCCGACGGCGCGCGGCTGGCGGCGACGTACTACGGCGGCGGCGTGGCCCTGTGGGACGCCCGCGACGGCGCGCTCCTCGCGGGGCGGACGGGCCCGCACGTCGCCGACGTGTACGTCGCGCGCTTCGCGCCCGACGGGCGCACGCTCGTCACGGCCGGGAAGGACCGCCGCGTCCAGCGCTGGGACGGCGAGACGCTGCTGCCGCAGGGCCCGACGCTGCACTGCACCGCCCTGGTGCACGACGCCGCCTTCCTGCCCGACGGCTCGCGCCTGTTCGTCGGGACGGAGGCCGGGCTGCTGCACGTGTTCGAGACGGAGGGCTGGCGCGAGGTCCTGACCCTGCACGGCCACCAGGCCGCGGTCCGCGCCATCGCCGTCGACGCGCGCGGGCGCTTCGTCTACACCGGCGGCGCCGACGGCGCGGTGCGCGCCTGGGACGGCGGCGCGCCGGAGGAGCGCCGCGTCGACGAGCTGTTCGGGCAGCTCGTGCTGGCGGACGACGTGGCCGCGGCCGTCCGGGCCGACGCCGCCCTCGACGCGGGGGCGCGCGAGCGCGCGCTCGCGCTCGTCGACGCGCGCCGCCTCGCGCCGGATGCACTGCTGGCGCGGGCGCTCGCGGCGGCGCGCGACCCCGAGCTGCGCGCGCGGGACCGCGACGCGGCGATCCGCCGCGCGCGCGCCGCGCTGGAGGCGCTCCCGGAGGAGCCCGACGGGTGGAACGCGCTGGGCGCGCTGCTCCACGGGGCGGGTGAGCTCGACGCCGCCCTCGACGCGCTCGAGCGCGGCGCCGCGCTGCGGGACGGGGACCCGTGGAACCGCGCCCTCGTGGCGCTCGTCCTCGCGACGCGCGGCGAGGACCGCGCGGCGCGCCGCGAGCTCGGGCGCGTGCGCGCCCGGCTGGACGAGGAGGACGGCGGCGCGCGGGACGCCGCGCTGCTCGCGACGCTGCGCGCGGCCGAGCGCGCGCTCGCGGGCGAGCGGCGCTGAGGGCTAGCCGGCGGCCTCCTCCAGGTCGCGGTAGAGCCAGGCCCTGGCGAACTGGAAGCTGCGCCGGACGGCGCGCTCGCTGACGCCGAGCACCTCGGCGACCTCCGCGTGGGTCTGGTCGGCGAAGAAGCGCAGCTCGACCACGCGCGCCGCCTGCTCGTCGACCGCGGCCAGGCGCTCGAGCGCCTCGTCGAGGGCCACCAGGTCCGTGGGGACGCCGCCCGCCTCCACCTGCACGCCGCTGAGCGACTCGCGCCCGTGGCTGCCCTGCAGGCGGCTGGCCCGGGCGCGCGCGGCGTCCACCAGGATGCGGCGCATCAGGCGACCGGCGATGGCGAAGAAGTGCGCGCGGCCGCGCCAGGTGACGTCGCGCTGCTGGACCAGCCGCAGGAAGGCCTCGTGGACGATGGCCGTGGGCTGCAGCGTGTGGTCGCCGCGCTCCCGCTGCAGGTGGCGGCGCCCGAGCGCCTTCAGGTCCTCGTAGACCGCCCCCACCAGCCGGTCGAGCGCGCCGTCCTCGCCGCTCTCGACCGACCGCAGGATGCGCGTGACCTCGCCGTCGTCGCCGCCGGCGCCGCGCCCGTGGGTGTCCTGCCCCGGTTCCATCCGTCCGCGCGCCCGGCGTCCGGGCGCCCTCCACCTTCCATGCTAGCCCGCGCCCCGGCACCGGGCGCGCCGCCCGCCGCGGCGTCGGCGTCGGTGGAGCGGCTTTTCGGGAGAAAGCCGGCCGCCCGCGCCGGCGCCGCCCGCGTCCCCCACCGAGAGGTCGCCGCGGCGCGACCCGACGCACCGCGGACCCCCACCCCCGAGAACGCACGATGCCCCGCCTGGCACGGAACCTGATCCGCCTGGGAGCCCTGACCGGCCCCCTCGTCCTCGCCGCGTCCTGCGGCGGCGAGGCGCGCAGCTCCGCCGCGCAGGCCGGGTCCGCCGCTCCCGGCGTCGCGCGGGCCGCCGGGGCCGAGGCACCGCCCGCGGCCGGGCGCGCGTCGTCGCCGGCCGCGCTCGAGGAGACGCCGCTGCCCTCGCACCGGCGGCTGCGCGCCTTCCTGCCCGAGGAGCTGCCGGGCTTCGGCGTCGCGCACCTCGAGTCCGACCACCGCGAGCGCGAGCGCCAGGCCGTCGCGCGCGGGCGCTACCAGGCCGGGCTGACGCAGTTCCGCAACGCGGTCGAGATCGAGATCTCCTACAGCGCCGGCCGCGGCTACAACCCCTACGAGAGCCTCTTCCGCGCCGGCCTGGGCGACCGCACGAAGATCGCGGGCTTCGAGGCCGTGCGGGACGAGAGCGAGTTTCGCGGCGCGAAGCGCCAGGAGATCTACCTGCGCCTGTCGCCGCGGCTCTGGATCCAGGCCAGCGGGCCCGGGACGTTCGAGGAGCTCCGCGACGCGGTCCAGACCGTCGACCTGCAGGCCCTGGCGACGCAGGCCGAGGACGGGAGCCTGTTCGAGGAGTCCGAGGTCGACCGCATCGCGCGCCTGCTGCTCGACGGCGAGGCCCTGGCCGCGCTCCTGCCCGCGCGCATCGGGCCGCTCGAGGCGCGCCCGACGGGCGGCAACGTGTTCCGCGAGGCCGAGCCGATGCACAGCCGCGCGACGGCCTTCTACGGCTCGGGCAGCCTGACGCTGCACGACTACGCCGACCCGCGCGTGGCGGCGAGCGTGGACCTCGCCGGGCCCCGGCTCGAGGAGCTGGGCCGGATGATGGGCCGCAGCGACTACGCGGTCGAGCCGCAGCCGCTGGCGGTCGCCGGCGGCGAGGGCACCTGGGCGGTGCTCCGGCCCGGCCAGGGACAGGCGCCCTACCTCGTCCTCCACCTCACCCGCGGCCGCCTCGTGGCGGAGTACACCGGCGCCTTCGCCGAGCGCAGCGAGGTGGACGCCTCGATGCCCGACGACGTCCAGGCGGCCGTGCGCGCCGCCGACGAGCGCAAGGGCGCGGGAGCCTTCTCCACGGTCGAGGAGCAGCGCGACGCGGTGCTCGCGGCCTTCGAAGCGATCCACCTCGACGAAACCCCCTGAACCAGGAAGCACCGATGAACCGCCGATTCCAGCCCCTCGCCGCCCTCGCCCTGGCGGCGCTCGCCGCCTGCCAGACGACGAGCGAGTCCGCCGGCAAGAACGAGCTCGCGACCCACGTGGGCACGTACTCGCCCCCCCCGCCGGGCCTGGTCCGGCCGCGCGTCGGCGTCCCGCCGATGGGCGTGGCCAGCGACGCCTCCGCCGGCATGGAGGTGCTGGCGGCCGATCAGCTGTCGACGCTGCTCGTGCGCACCGACCGCTTCGAGGTCGTCGAGCGCAGCCAGCTGCAGAGCCTGCTCGACGAGCAGGACCTCGAGGGCATCGTGGCCGAGGGCGAGCTCGCCCGCCCGGCCCAGGTCCGTGGCGTGGACTACCTGCTGCTCGGCAAGGTGACCAACCTGCGCACCAAGGCCACCCGGACCGGCTCGAACGCCGGCCTGGGGCAGATCATCAACTTCGCGGCCGGCGAGGTCACCGGCGGCGTGGGCGCCATGGACTTCGACTCCGAGAAGGTCGAGATGCGCGTCGACTGCGGCGTCGACCTGCGGCTGGTCGACCCGACCACGGGGACGGTCCTCGACGCCGCCCTGTCGGAGTACACGCGCACCGACACGGCCAGCGCGTTCGGCGTCCAGGTGCTCGGCGTCGGCGCCGACGCCAGCGCCGAGATCGAGATGAGCGACGACGACCGCGGCCTGATCCTGCGCCTCGCGCTCGACGACGCCGTCCGCAAGATGCTGCCCACGCTGGACCGCAAGCTGCTGGCGCGCTCGCGCGACCTGCAGGAGGCCCCGGCGACGGCCGCGACGGCGACCCCCGACGCGACGCCCGCGTCGACGTCGAGCGCGGTCGCGTTCTGCGTCAAGTGCGGCACGCAGGCCGCGAAGGACGCGGCGTTCTGCGGCGGCTGCGGCGCCAAGCTCGGGAGCTGACCCGCCATGAAGCGCCTCCTGATCGCGACCGCCGTCCTGGCGTCGACCGCCTCGCCCCGCGCCGTCCCGCAGGAGGCCGCGCCTCCTCCGGACGAGGCGGCCGCGATCCTGCAGGAGGCGCAGAGCGGCCTCCGGCTCCTGAACCGGTTGAGCGACGCTCTGCCCCGGGAGCCGCTCGAGCCCGCGGACCTCGTGGACCACGTGCTCGGGGGCCGGGGTGGCGACGCCGAGGGGCTGGCGCAGTGGGTCGCGAGCTCCGTCGGCTGGCTCCCGTACCGGGGCGCCCTGCGCGGTCCGCGCGGGGTCCTGATCGAGCGCAGGGGCAACAGCCTCGACCAGAGCCTGCTCCTGGGCGCGAGCCTGGCCGAGCTCGGCCTCGAGGTGCGCCTGGCCCGCGCCGAGCTGGACGAGCCCACCGCGACCGCGATGCACGCGGCCCTCGCGTCGGCCGAGGCCGCGCGCACCGGTGCGACGGAGGACGCCGGGGACGCCGAGCAGCGCGGGGCGCGGGAGCTGACGCGCGCCGCGGAGATCCTCGGCGTCGATCGAGAGGTGCTGCGCGCAGCGCACGAGGCGCTGACGATCCAGGCCCAGGAATGCCTGGAGCGCGTCGTGCCCACCACTCTCCGGCAGACCCGCGAGCTCCGCGCGCTGCTGGCGGAGGGTGGCGTCGTCGCGGAGGCCGCGCCCGAGGCCCTGCGCGCGGAGGAGGTGCAGGCGCTGCGCGACCACTGGTGGGTCCAGGCACGCGAGGAGGACGGGAGCTGGAGCGACTTCGACCCCCTCGCGCTGCGGTCGGGGCTGGGGCTCGCGGTCGAGCCCGCCGCGACCTGCGCGATCGACGAGCTGCCGGCGGAGTGGCGGCACCTGTTGCGCTTGCGCGTGGTCGCCGAGCAGCTGGGCCCCGAGGGTCGGCGCACACACGTCGCGCTGGCGCAGGAGTTCGCCGCGGACACGCTTGCCGGGAGCTACTTCTCCCTGGCCTTCCGCCCCATGCACCCCGAGCAGCGCGAGGCTCCGGGGCCGGGCGAGGAGGACTCCGGCGCGGCGCTGCTGCGCTTCGCCGCGGCGGAGTCCGAGTGGCTGCCGGTCCTCAGCACGGTCGACCACCTCGGTCGTGCGCGGTCGGAGCACCAGTCCTCGATCCGCACCGACGGCACGCTCGACGAGGAGCCGGACCTGGACACGAGCACGCGCAAGGTGGGCAGCGCGATCGCGGCCCTGGGGCCGGCCGGCGAGGCCTCCGAGTCGGAGCTCACGGCCGTCTGGATCGAGTACGAGCTCGTCGCTCCCGGTCGTCGACCCGAGGTCGTCCAGCGCAGCCTGTTCGACCTGCTGGGAGAGGCGCGGCGCCGCTCCGGAGCGGTCGGCGCGTTCGAGGTGGACGTGGATCTGGCCGCCGCCCGGGGCCTGGCCCTCTCGGGCCAGTCCCAGGTGCTGCCGGCGACCTGCGCGCTCTCGGCGGACTTCGCGTTCCGCCTCGACCTCTTCAACCGCATCCGCAACCAGCGCGTGCTCGTCCAGCTCGCGAGCGACATCGTGGAGGGCAACGCCACGGGCCTCGCGGACGCCGCCGCGGAGCTCGCGTCCCCGCCCCTGGACCTGGTCGCGCTGGCGCAGATGCGCCTCGGCGCGGGGCGCTTCTCGGACCGCGTGTTCCTCGGGAGCACGAACCTGTTCGCGAACCACTTCCAGCCGGTCGCGGTGTCGCCCGAGCGCCGCCGCGCGCTGCGCGAGCGCGGCCTGCAGGCCGAGGTCGTCTACGCCCGCGCGATCGACATCGTGGCCAACCCGGTCGGCGTCCTCGCGACGTCCGGGGAGGAGAGCTCCGTCTCGGCGTGGGACGTGCGGCTGGAGCAGGGCGTCCTCGACACCGTCCTCGAGACGGTCGCCCTGCCCGACCTCGGCTCCGGGGCCACCTCCGCCGGGGACGGTCGGGACGCCGTGCACAACACCTCCACCTGGATGGAGCGCCACCCCGCCGCGGGGTGGAACGTGGTCGTTCCCGGAGCGGAGCTGGACGTCGCGGAGAGCGACATGCGCGCCCGGGCCGCCGAGGCGCTCGAGCGCGGCCACGTCGCGGTGCTCCCGGGTGGTGAGCCGGACGGCGACGCCGCGGCGGGCCCGGGCTGCTGGTGGAGCGTGGAGGCCGCGACGGGCCGCACGCTCGGCATCGGGCCGCGGGGCTGGGGGCAGACCATGCTCGAGGCCGCGGAGACCGAGGCCGAGATCGCGATCAAGAACATCGAGGGGATGCGCCGCTTCTTCGCCACGAAGGGCTGCCTCTTCTTCCAGCTCACCGTGCGCGTCGCGATCGGCATCAACATCGGCGCGTTGACGGGAGCCCTGGGCGGCATGACGGGCCACCCCGTCACGAGCGCGACGATCATGGGCTACGGCATGGCCTACCTCGCGGACAAGGGCATCACGGGCGCCTTCGCCCAGCTCATCCAGTACTCCTGCCAGTACCTCGTGGCCGTCGCGTGAGCGCGAGCCTGCTCCTCTCCCTGGGCCTGGTCCTGGGACCCGCGCTCCGGGGGCCCCTCGCCGCGGAGCCGCCGGCGCAGGAGGTGCTCCTGACCGCCGACCGGGCGGGCGCCGTCGCGCCGTGCCGGACGTGCCCCTCGAGCGAGGCGCTCGGCGGCGCCGGCCGGCTCGGGACGGTCGTGCGCGAGCAGCGCGACGCGGGCCCCGTGCTGCTGGTGGACGCCGGCAACGCGTTCTTCGGCTCGGCGGACGCGCGGGGCGAGCCCGGCGCGGCCGTGCGCGCGCTGTACGACGCGCTGGGCTACGACGCGGTCAACGTGTCGTGGCGCGACTTCCGCCACGGGCTCGCGGCGACGCGCGCGCTGCTCGCGGGCGCGGGCTTCGCGGCGGTGTCCGCGAACCTGCGCGACGCCGCGGGCCAGCCGCTGTTCGAGCCGTTCGCGCTGGTGGAGTGCGGCGGCGAGGTCGTCGCCGTCGTCGGCCTGACGCTCGCGCCGCCGGGCCTGGAGTACCTGCCCCACCTGCGGCGCCAGCTCGAGGGCGTCGCCGTGGCGGAGCCGCTCGCGGCCCTGGACGAGGTCCTGCCGGCCGCGCGCGCCGCGTCGGACCGCGTGGTGCTGCTGGCCTACGCCGACCGCGAGCTGCTGGCCGCCGTCCGCGCGCGCTTCGGCGCGCAGCTCGACGCCGTCGCCGTGGGCGGGCTGCGGCCCGGCGAGGTCGAGGCGAGCGGACCGCCCCCCTGCGCCGCGTCGACGGCGAAGGGCCACCACGTGACGCGGCTGCCGCTCGCGGGCGGGGCGGCCGAGCTGCTGGAGCTCGGGTCGGCCGTCGCCGCGGACCCGGAGGTCGAGGCGCTGCTGGCGGACGACCTCGCGCCGGGGACGCTCGTGGTCGCCCCGGAGGCGCCGCGCCCGCTGGAGGACGGCGCGGACCTCACCGCGGGCGGCCCGCGCACGGTGTCCGTGCGCAGCGGCGAGCCGGGCTTCGGGGGCGGCCTGGTGCTCACCGTGTCGTCGGTCGAGAGGCGCGCGTCCTGGCTGGGCGCGGACCCGCCGCCGGGGTCCGCGTGGCTCGTGCTCGGGCTCGAGGTCGAGAACGACCTGCCCGCGTCGCTCGCGTACGACTCCGCCCGCGGCGCCGGGGAGGCGCTGCTGGTCGTCCAGCGGCAGAAGCTCTTCCTGCTCTGCGGCCCCGACGCGCGCGCGGTCGTCCCCGCGGCGTTCCCGGAGTCCGCGGGCCCGGTCGACGACGCCGTCCTCCCGGCCCGCTTCGTCCTGCGGCGCCTCGGCGAGGCGCGCGCGGGCGAGGTCGCCTTCGCCGTCCCCGAGCGTGCGCTCGCCGCCGGACCGCTGCAGCTGCACCTGCACCACGACGAGGTCCCGCCGGCGCGCGTGGACCTGCGCGGCGCGGTGCCGGCGGACGCGCTGGAGGCCGCGGCCGCGACCGCCTACGTCGAGCTCGCGGCGCCCGCCGTGGCGTTCCCCGACGAGGTCGCGGGGCGCGCGCCGCCGGCCGGCGCCCGCTGGGTCGCGGTCGAGCTGCGCGGGCGCAGCCGGCGGAGCGGTCCCGCCTTCTACCTCGAGGCGCCCACGCACCTCGAGCTGCTGGTGGACGGCCAGCACGCACGCCCGGCCGAGCCGGGCCTCGGCACGCTGCCCGCGGAGCCGGTCTTCCTGCCCGGGCGGTTCACCGGCGGCCAGGCGGTGTTCCTGGCCCCGCGCGAGTCCCGCTCGCTCGAGCTGTCGTGCGCCTTCCCCCTGCTGCAGCTCGGCGACGGCGAGTCGCTCGCGCCCGAGCTGCTGCGCCTGCCGCTCGAGGGCGAGCCCGTCGAGGTCGGCGGCGAGCACGCCGTCGCCGCGTTCGAGGACGGCCCGCTGGCCCTCGCCGTGATCGGCGCGGAGCGCCGCCGGGAGGTCGGCGCGCTGCGCGCGGACGAGGGGCGCGCGCTCGTCGTGCTGGACTGCCGCGTGAAGGCGCGCGAGGAGGGCGGCCTCTACGCGCCCTCGGGACGCTTCGCGCTTCCCGACGCGCGCCCCGTGGCCGTCCTGGGCGCGGCGGACCTGCCGCTCGCCGAGCCCTTCCTCGTCCCCGCCGGCGGGCGGCGCGCGTTCCGCGTCGTCCTGGACGCGCCCGGGGCCGTCGGCGGTCCCGTCGACGTGGCCTACGCCGGCATCACGGCGAGCCCGACGCTGTCGCTCGAGCTCGCCGAGGCCCCCGACGCGCAACCGCTCGCGGAGGCCGCGGACGCGGAGGCCCGGGACGCGGAGCGCGCGGACGAGGAGGCCGAGGTCGCGCGCGAGCAGCCCGCCGGCGAGGCGACCGCGCCCGCGCTCGGGGCTGCCTGGCGCGCGCACGCGACGCCGCCGCGCGAGCCGCGCTGGCGCGCCGAGCCGGGAGGGCTCGACGTCGACCCCGCGCCCGTCTCCGCGGACGGCCTCGCGATGGACGTCGTCGCGGCGTCCTTCGTCACCGAGTCCGCCGCGCGCACGGCGCCGGCAGGGACCGTCTTCCTCGAGCTCGAGGTCTCGCTGGCCCTGGCCGCGGACGCGCCGCGCCTGGAGCTCCCGAAACTGCTGGACGCCTTCTCGGTCGTGCGCGACCGGCGCGTCGCGGTCGAGCCCGTCGACCTGCGGAGCGAGGGCTTCCTGCCACGCGCGCTCGAGCTCGAGCCCGGCGCCGCGGTCCAGGGGCGCGTGCTCTTCCCTTTCCCCCGCGGCGCGCTCGACTCCGCCTCGCTCGAGCTGGTCCCCCCGGGGCGCACCGCCCTGCACGTGCCGGTGCTCGAACCCGCGGCGCCCCCGCCCGCGCCCTTCGCCGAGGCGGGCAACCGGGCCTTCCACCTCGAGCTGCTGGGGTTCGCCGCCGAGGACGAGCTCGGCCGGCGCAAGCCGGGCGCGGGCAACGTCTTCGTCGCCGCCGACCTGCGCGCCCGGAACGTCCTGGCCGGCGCGAGCCTGCCGGCCGGGCGCGCGCGCTGGCACGGCGCGCTGGACCGCATGCTCGTCGTGGTCGACGACCTCTGGCCGTTCGAGGCGCGGAAGTCGGACCCGACCGACTTCCCCCACGACGTCGAGCTCCTGCCGACGGAGGTCCTCGGCGGCCGCGTCGTGTTCGAGGTCCCGCGCGAGATGCTGTCCGCGGCGCGCTCGGTCGAGCTCGTCTGCGGCTTCGAGCCGGCCGCGATCCCCGGCGGCGGGATCGTCCGGCCGCCGCCGACCCGGTTCGTGCTGGACGGCGCGCGCGCGCCGGCCGAGCTCCCCGACGCGGTGCACCGCCTCGACGACGTGGACTGCGCGGTCCTCGTCCGGGCGCTGGAGCGACCGGAGACCTTCCGCGGGTACTCGCTGGGCGCGAAGCACGCTTGGTGGACCGCCGAGGTGTGGCTGCGCGCTCCCCCCGACCGCGGCCTCGTGGTCGACCCCGCGCGGCGCCTCACGCTGCTCGACGCGACGGGGGAGACGCACGCCCTCCACTCCGCGACGTGGCAGCGAGCCCTCACGCCGTCCGTCGCGGGGCGCCCGTTCTGGATGCCCGCGGGGTCCACGCGCACGTTCACGGCCGCGTTCCGCGTGCCGGCCGAGGTCGAGGAGGCGGCGCTGGTCCACCGCGGCCTGCTGCACGTGGGCGCGCTGCCGTTCCGGGCCGGGAGCGCCGCGGCCGTGCCGGCGGCGGACCCGCGGCGCTCCACGACCGGGCAGGTCGTGTACGACGAGGCGCTCGAGCCGCGCGGGCTCGACGGCGTCGGGCTGCGCCCGGAGCAGGTCAACCGCGCCATCGACCGCGGGCGCGACTTCCTGTGGGCGGACGTGCAGGCGGGCATGCGCAAGGGCGAGATCGGCGACGCGCCCCACGTGTACCCATCGCTGCTCGCGCTGGTGCACTGCGGGGCGCACGAGCGCTACCCCGAGCTCGACGCCGCCCTGCGGCGCTGGCTCGAGCGCCAGCGGCCCGCGAAGCTGGGGGTCTACCGGCTCGCGCTCCTCGCGATGACGGTCGACGCCCTCGGGGACGCTTCCCTCGAGCCGCAGTTCGAGGACGCGCTGCGCTGCCTCGTCGAGGGCCAGGGTCCGGGCGGGAGCTGGTCGTACTACCCGACCTACGCGCCGTGGCTCCTGCCGGAGCCGGACGCGTCGGCGGAGGACGCGGGACCGGCGTCGCTCGTGACGGTCGAGGGCGGTGAACCGCCGCAGCAGGACACCGGCGAGCAGCCGCTGCAGCGCACCCAGTCGTGGCACGCGAACAAGGACGGCGACAACTCCGTGTCGCAGTTCGCCATCCTCGGGCTGATGGCCGCGGAGCGCCACGGCCGGATCCTCGACCCGGAGGCCTGGCGCGGCGTGCTCCGGACGTTCGGCGACCGGCAGGTCGTCGGCCGCGCGCACCACGGCGGCTGGGGCTACACCACGAACACGCCCTACGGGAGCATGACCTGCGCGGGGATCTGCAGCACGGCGATCGCGCTGCGGCGCTTCGACCCGACCGCGGATCCGCGCGCCGACCTGCGGATCCGCGACGGCCTCGCCTGGCTCGACCGCAACTGGACGGTCGAGGAGAACCCCGGGAAGGACGACGACTGGCGGTACTACTACCTGTACGGGCTCGAGCGCGTGGGGCGCGTCCTCGACCTCGAGTTCCTGGGCGGCCACGAGTGGTACCCCGAGGGCGCGCGGTTCCTGGTGGACGCACAGCGCGGGGACGGCTCGTGGGCCGGCACCGGCGGCGAGACGGCGCCGATCGCGACGAGCTTCGCGCTGCTCTTCCTGACGCGCGCCACGGAGTCCCTCGAGCTGGAGGAGCCCGAGGAGCCGGCGGGGCCCGGCGAGCTGCGCACGCGCGTCGAGCAGCCGCCCGGACCCGACCGCGTCTACCTGGTGCTCGACGCCTCCGGCTCGATGCTCTCCGCGCTCGGCGGCCAGCCGAAGTTCGACCTGGCCCGCGAGGCCGTGCGCGCGTTCGCCGCGGCGCTGCCCGACGGCGTCCCGCTCGCGCTGCGCGCCTACGGCCACCGCAAGCGAGCGATCGAGGAGGGCGCCGCCGAGGACACCGAGCTCGTGCTGCCCCTCGCCGCGCTCGACCGGGCGCGGCTCGAGGAGGTGCTCGCGGGCCTGCGCGCGCGCGGCAAGACCCCCATCTCGCTCAGCCTCGAGCAGGCCGCGGCCGACCTGCGCGGGACGCCCGCCGACGGCGGGCGGACGCTGGTCGTGCTCCTCACCGACGGCGGCGAGGACACGCGCCGCGACCCCCTGCCGGCGGCGCGCGCCCTGGCCGAGCTCCCCGACACGCGGCTGGTGGTCGTGGGGCTCGACATCTCGCGCCCCGAGTGGACGCGCGAGCTGCAGGCCGTGGCCGAGGCCGCCGGGGGCGAGTACGTGCCCGCCGACGACGCCGCGGCCCTGGCGGCGCGCCTGGAGAGCTCGGCCGGCATGTCTACCCCCCGGTTCGAGCTGCGCGGAGCCGACGGCGAGCCCGTGGCCGCCGGCACGTTCGGCGACACGGTGGCGCTCGCGCCGGGGCCCTACACGCTGCGCTTCCAGCACCGGGGCGAGCCGGTCGAGACGGAGCTCTGGATCCACCCCGACCGCACCACGTGGGTGCGCCTCGACCCGCGCGCCGACGCGCGCCGCCCCTGAGGCGGGAACGTCCGCTGCCAGCCGGCGCGCGGCGCGGCCGGGCCCGGTCCGGGTTTGGTACGGTCGCCGCGACCCGGCGGGCGCCGGATCCGTCGACGCCCGTCCACCCCCCAACCCGCCCGGGAGCCCCCGTGCAAGCCGACCCCAGAACCCGTCTCGCGGTCTCGATCGCCGCGCTGCTCGTCGTGTCCGCGTGCCAGGCCGTCGCGCCGGCTCCGCACCCCGCCCCCGTGCCGGCCGCGTGGTCCGAGGCGTCCCCGCCCTCCAGCGCCGCGCCGGCGCGCGACCCCGCCGCGCCGTCGGCGGCACGGGAGGAACAGGACGCGGGTCACGCCGCCGGGCACGACGCGGCCCTCAAGCAGGCCAACAACCCGCTGGCCAACATGAAGGCGCTGAACTTCCACAACTACTACGTCCCGGAGGTCTCGGGGACGGACGACTCGGCGAACCAGTTCTGGGTGCGCTACGCGCAGCCGATCTCCACGGGCGTGGGCGACTGGCTCTTCCGCGCGTCGGTCCCGCTGGCCACGGTGCCGACGGGCATGCAGCAGAACGAGTCCGGGCTGGGCGACTCGAACGCGTTCGCGGCGTACCTGTTCGACACGGGCAACCCGTCGGTCAGCCTGGGGCTCGGCCCGATCCTCGGGATCCCCACCGGCAGCAACGACGCGCTGGGCACCGACCAGTGGTCCGCCGGCCTGGCGGCGGTGGGTTTCGACGCGCGCTCGGCGCTGTTCCAGTACGGCGGGCTCGTGACCTACCAGCACAAGATCGCCGGCTCGGGCCGGGACCCCGACGTCAACCTGCTCGCCGTGCAGCCCTTCGGGATCCTGCAGCTCGGCGGCGGGCTGTACCTGCGCAGCGTCGGCATCTGGGCCTTCGACCTCGAGCAGGGCAACTACTCCGTCCCGATCGGCATGGGCCTGGGCAGGGTCGTGAAGGTCGGCGGCATCGTGCTGAACTTCTTCGCCGAGCCGCAGTTCACGGTGCTCCAGGAGGGCCCCGGCCAGCCCGAGTTCCAGGTCTTCTTCGGCTTCAACACGCAGTTCCCCGGCGGCTGAGCGAGCCGCGCGAGACGCCGCGCGCTACAGGGCGGCCTCGATGGCCCGGCGCAGCTCGGCCGAGCTCGGCTCGACGCCGCTCTCGAAGAACGCCACGACCTGGCCGTCCTTGCCGACCAGGTACTTGCAGAAATTCCAGCCGGGCGTCTCGCCGGTCTGCCCGGCGAGGAAGGCGTACACCGGCGACTGGCCCGCGCCCGGCTTGACCTCGCACTTCGCGAACATCGGGAAGGTCACGTCGAAGCGCTCGGTGCAGAACTGCCGGATCTGCTCGGGGTTGCCCGGCTCCTGGCCGCCGAACTCGTTGCTGGGAAAGGCCAGGACGGCGAAGCCGCGGCTCTCGAGCTCCGCGTGCAGCTCCTGCAGCCCGGCGTACTGCCGGGTGTAGCCGCACTCGCTGGCGACGTTGACGACCAGGGTGACCTGCCCGGCGTAGGCCGACAGGTCGGCGGCCTCGCCCTCGAGTGTCTCGGTCCGCAGGCCGTACAGGCCGGCGGCGGTCTCGTTCGTGGCGGAGCCGGTGGGCCCGGCGGCGGGGGCCGCGGACGGGGTCGAGCCCTCGGCGGTGCCGGGCTCGGAGCTGCAGGAGGCGGCGAGGATCAGGAGGGCGGACGGGAGCAGCAGACGCATGGGGGCCTCGTGGAAGGGAACGGGGGACGCCCGGAGGTTCGACCCCCTGCGTCCAGTGGATGCGGCCGAGCCCGGCCGGGGGATGCGGCCGAGCCCGGCCGGCGCCGGGGCCGGCCCTCGCCGCGGCCTCCGGCGCGGGACTACCCTGGCGCCATGCCCACCCGTCGCGCCCGCTCCCTCCCGCCCGTCCGGGCCGTCCGGGCCGTCCTGCTGCTCGCGCTCGCGCCAGCGGCTGCCGGGACCCCCGTCACCACGGGCACCAACGGCACCGCTCCGCAGGCCGCGCCCGACGAGCGGCCGAACATCGTGTTCGTGTTCTCGGACGACCACGCGCCCCACGCGATCGGGGCCTACGCCCGGGACGAGGCCCAGCCGTACGGCCGGTGGCTGGCGGGCGTCGACGCGACGCCGAACCTGGACCGCCTGGCCGCGCAGGGCGTGCGCTTCCGCCGCTCGTTCTGCACGAACTCGATCTGCGGTCCCAGCCGCGCCGTGGTGCTGACGGGCAAGCACAGCCACGCGAACGGGTTCATGAACAACGGCAACCGCTTCGACGGCGACCAGCCGACGTTCCCGAAGCTGCTGCGCGCGGCGGGGTACCGGACGGCGATGATCGGCAAGTGGCACCTGGGCTCGGACCCGCAGGGCTTCGACCACTGGGAGGTCCTGCCGGGCCAGGGCCAGTACTACAACCCGGTGCTCGTCTCGGCGGAGGGCCGGCGCGAGGTCGAGGGGCACTGCACCGACGTCGTCACGGACCTCTCCATCGAGTGGCTCGAGCAGCAGAAGGACTCCGACCGGCCCTTCCTGCTGATGTGCCAGCACAAGGCCCCGCACCGCACGTGGATGCCGGCGCTGCGCCACCTGGAGCTGTGGGCCGACGAGGCGCTGCCGGAGCCGCCCACGCTGCTCGACGACCACGCGGACGACGCCCCCGGAGCGCGGCGCCAGGAGATGACGATCCGCGACCACCTGGACCTGTTCTACGACCTGTTCGTGACGCCGCAGGCAGGCGACGCGGTCGGCACCGGCAGCTCGCTCGACGCCAGCGGCTGGCGCAACCTCGAGCGCATGACCGCCGAGCAGCGCGCGGCCTGGGACGCCCACTGGGGTCCGCGCAACGCCGCCTTCCGCGCCGCGGAGCCGGAGGGCGACGACCTCGTGCGGTGGAAGCAGCAGCGCTACCTGAAGAACTACCTGCGCTGCGTCCGCGGCGTCGACGAGAGCGTCGGGCGCATCCTCGACTGGCTCGAGGCGAACGGCCTGGCGGAGAACACGGTCGTCGTCTACTCGTCCGACCAGGGCTTCTACCTCGGCGACCACGGCTGGTACGACAAGCGCTGGATGTACGAGGAGTCGCTCGCCATGCCGCTGATCGTCCGCTGGCCGGGCCGCGCGGCGGCGGGCGCCGTGGACGATCACCTCGTCCAGAACCTCGACTACGCCCCCACCTTCCTCGAGCTGGCCGGCGTCCCCGTGCCGGAGGACGTGCAGGGGCGCTCGCTGGTGCCCCTGCTCGAGGGCCGCGCGCCGGACGACTGGCGCGACGCGATCTACTACCACTACTACGAGTACCCGAGCGTCCACATGGTCCCGCGCCACGTCGGGATCCGCACGGAGCGGTGGAAGCTGATCCACTACTACCCGTTCGACGAGTGGGAGCTCTTCGACCTCGAGCGCGACCCCGACGAGCTGCGCAACCTCTTCGGCGACCCCGACCACGCGGAGGTCGCCGCCCACCTCGCGGTGCGCCTGGGCCGCCTGCAGGAGGCGTACGGCGACGACACGGTCACCGGGACCGTCCCGGAGTGGATCGAGGCGTACCGCTGACGATCGCCGCCGCGCGCGGCGCGCGTCACTCGACGACGAGCTCGTCGACGAAGAGCCAGGACTCGCCGCCCGCGCCCGGGTGCCACGGCGGGCAGGGGCCGACGGTGCGGGCGCGGACGCGCACGTGGCGCGCCGTCCGCGGGGCGAAGCCGGCGGCGAGCTCGCGCGTCTCCTGGGCCGGGTCCGGCTCGGGCCGTCGCTCGAAGCGCCCCACGACCTCGTAGCGGTCGCCGTCGCTCGACACGGCCAGCTCGACCTCGGCCGGCAGGAAGATCCACGCGGCCTGGTCCTGCAGGAAGCTGCACGCGACGCGCCGGATCTCGACGGGCCCGCCGAGGTCGACCGCGGCCTCGAGGCCCTCCCCGCGGTAGCCCAGCCACGTGCCGTCGGTGAAGTCCTCGGAGCCCAGGACGCCGTCGACGAGGCCGGCGGCGCCGGCGCCGACGTACTTCGGGTCCGGCTCGCGCGCGAGCGCCACGGGCCGGCCGACGGCCCGGTGCTCGACCGGCGAGGCGCGCCGGGGCGCGAGCCGCCCGACCGGGCGCACGGCCGCCCCGCGCACGCCGCGCAGGCGGTCGCCCAGCTCCCGGCGCGCGTCCGCGGCGAGCGCCTCCAGCTCGGCGACGATCGCGGGGTGCTCCGCCGCGACGTCGGTCGTCTCGCCGAGGTCGGTCGCGAGGTCGTACAGCTCGAGCCCGCACTCCCCCTGCGCGTACGGCCCGGGGTGCCCCCCGCGGCCGGGCTCGACGCCCGCGTAGGAGCGGTACTCGTGCGGGAACACGAGCTTCCACGCGTCGCGGCGGACGGCCACCAGCCGACCGCCGTAGTAGTAGAGGTAGGACCGGCGCGGCGCGGCCCCCGCGCGGCCCTCGAGCAGCGGCGTCAGGTCCACGCCGTCGATCGGCCGCGCGGGCAGCGCGGCGCCGGTCGCGGCGGCGATCGTGGGCAGCAGGTCGACCGTCGCCGCGAGCCGGTCGCACGTGCTTCCGGCAGGGACGCGCCACGGCCAGCGCACGATGCACGGGACGCGGGCGCCGCCCTCCCACATCGCGCCCTTGCCCTCGCGCAGCGGGCCGGCCGAGCCGGCGTGGTCGCCGAAGTTCAGCCAGGGGCCGTTGTCGCTGGTGAAGACCACCAGCGTGTCGTCGCGCAGCCCGTGCTCGTCCAGCGCGGCCAGGATCCGGCCCACGGACGCGTCGATCTCCGCGATCACGTCGCCGTAGGGCCCGCGCGCGCTGGCGCCCCGGAAGCGCGCGGACACGCCCAGCGGCACGTGCGGCATCGAGTAGGGCACGTACAGGAAGAACGGCCGGTCGCGGTGCTCCGCGACGAAGCGCACGGCCCGCGCGGTGGCGCGCTCGGTCAGGCGCGCCTGGTCGGCCAGCGTGCGCACGGGCTCGGCGGGCGCGTCGCCCTCGTACAGCATCAGCGTCGGGTGGCGCGCCTTGACGTGGGTCGCCTCCTCGACGTGCTCGCCGTCGTAGCCCACCGGCCACATGTCGTTCGAGTACGGCAGCCCGTGCCACTCGTCGAAGCCCTGCTGCAGCGGGAGGAACGGCTCGCGGTGACCGAGGTGCCACTTGCCGAAGATCCCCGTCGCGTAGCCGCGCGCGCGCAAGAGCTCCGCGATCGTCTCCTCGTCGGGGTGCAGCCCGGTGCGGGCGCGGGCGTCGAGGGCACCCTGCACGCTCACGCGCTCGGCGTAGCAGCCGGTCAGCAGCGAGGCGCGCGACGCGCTGCACACCGCCTGCGAGACGTGGAAGTCGGTGAAGCGCATCCCGTCGGCCGCCAGGCGGTCGAGGTGCGGCGTCGGGAGGTCGTCGGCGCCGTAGCAGCCGACGTCGCCGTAGCCCTGGTCGTCGGTGAAGAGGAGCACCACGTTCGGCGGCCGCTCGCCCGGGGGCGCGGGTCGAGCGGGCGCCGCGCACGACGCCACGAGGGCGAGCGCGACGGCCGCCGCCCCCGCGCGATCCGGGCTCCCGGCGGAGCCGGCGTCGGGCGGACGCCGGTCGCCGTTCACGGACGTTCCCCCGATCCCGCCGCCGGCAGCGGCGCGCGGCGGATCCGCTCGAGCAGGTCGCGCAGCTCCGCCAGCGTCTCCGGCCGCTCGCCGGCCAGGTCGCGCGTCTCGCCGGGGTCGGCCCGCAGGTCGAACAGGGCGCCGGGCGGCTCGACCACCACCGTCTCCCAGGGCCCCAGGCCGTCGGACGTCCGCCCGGGCGGGACGTACTTCCAGCGGCCGCGGCGCAGCGCCAGGCCGCGCGCCTCGTGCACCAGGTGCGGGCGCCCGAGCGGGTCCTGGCCCAGCAGCGCGTCCAGCTCGTCGCGCGCGTCGGGGAGCGCGCCGGGGGGCACGTCCGCGCCCACGAGCGCCGCGAGCGAGCGCGCCAGGTCGACCTGGCCGACCAGCGCGTCCGAGGTCCGCCCGGCCGGGACGCGCCCGGGCCAGCGCACCAGGAACGGCGTGCGCGTGCCGCCCTCGAACAGCGAGTACTTCCCGGCGCGCCACGGCCCGCCGGGGTCGTGGTCGCCGAGCTGCTCGACGGCGCCGTCGCGGTAGCCGTCGTCCAGGACCGGGCCGTTGTCCGAGGCGAAGATCACCAGCGTGTCGTCGGCCAGCCCGCGCTCGTCGAGGAAGCGCAGCAGCCGGCCGACGCACGCGTCCAGCTGCACCATGGCGTCGCCGCGCGGGCCCTGGCCGCTGGCGCCCGCGAAGCGCGGGTGCGGCAGCCGCGGCACGTGGACGTCGTGGCTGGCGAACAGCAGGAACCAGGGCGCGGCCCCGCCGTCCCTGTCCGCGGCGCGCGCGAGGAACTCGAGCGCGCGCTCGGTGAACACGTCCGGCATGGTCTCGTCGACCCAGCGCGCGGCGCGGCCGCCGGTCATCCAGCCGATGCGCGAGACGCCGTTCACGATCGTGTCGTGGTGGCCGTGGGACCAGTCCTGGCGCAGCGTGTCGCGCGCCTCCTCCCCGCTCGGCGCGGTCCCGATCCGCTCGCCGTAGCTCACGGCGATGGGGTCCGCGGGGTCCAGCCCGACGACGCGCCCCTGCTCGAAGTACACGCACGGCACGCGGTCGCCCGTCGCCGGCATCAGGAAGTGGTAGTCGAAACCGAGGTCCCGCGGGTTCGGCGCGACCTCGCGGTTCCAGTCGTTGCCGCCGGCTCCCAGGCCCAGGTGCCACTTGCCGACGACGCCGGTGCGGTAGCCCGCGCCCTTCAGCAGGTCGGCCAGCGTCACGTCCGCGGGGTCGATCACGAGCCCCGCGTCCCCGGACGCGACCCCCGTCCCCTCCCGGCGGAAGGCGTAGCGTCCCGTCAGCAGTGCGAAGCGCGACGGCGTGCAGGTCGCCGCGGAGCTGTGCGCGTCGGTGAAGCGCAGCCCCTCCCGCGCCAGCCGGTCGAGGTGCGGCGTCGGCGTCCGCGACCCCTCGTAGCAGCCGACGTCGCCGAACCCGACGTCGTCGGCGTACACCAGCAGGACGTTGGGCGGGCGCTCCGACGCGGAGGCGGCGCCTTCCGGGCCCGGGGCGGCCCCGGGGGAGGTGCAAGCGGTCGGCAGGGCCAGCAGGACCAGCGTGGGGAGCGCGCGCCGCATCGGCCGGCCCAGCATAGCGGCCCCCTGCCGGCTCGGGCGAGGACCGCCGGCCATCGCGCGCCCCCGGGATGCCGCCTGGACGGACGATCCGGGCTCGTCTGCCCGGCGAGCTCCCGGAGCCCTCCGCCAGGCAGGGCCTACGCACCGCGGGGTGTCTCGGTCGAGGCGAGCAGCCCGTGCCGGCGCCAGCCGCGGGTGAGCAGCCAGGTGCGCGCCAGCGCGGTCGGGGGCCTGGCGGGGGTCGTCGCCGATCGCCGCGGCGCCGTCTTCCAGCCGTCGAACGTGGGAGCGGAGGAGCAGGGGTCCACGCCCCAGACCCGCACCCCGTGCCGGCGGCAGTTCTGGAGCACGTACAGGAGCGCGTTGCGCACCTCGCGCGGCGTGCGCAGCACCCGGTCGTGGTAGCGGTCCGCGAAGACGGTTCCCTTCCGACCCCACAGCCGGTTCAGGCCGCGCGCGATCCGCACGCACAGCCCCTGGATCCCGCGCGCGATCCGGTCTCGGTCTGACCCCTCGACGAGCAGGTGCACGTGGTTCGACTGGACCGAGTACTCCACGATCCGGAACCCGCGCCGCTCGCACCCGCGCGCGAGGCTCCGCACCAGGACGGCGTACGGCGCCGGCCGCCGGAGGCTGGCGAACCCCTGGCGCAGCCTCAGCGTGACGTGCAGCGGGAACCGGTGCCGGAACTCCGCGCGGGGTCGATGCGGGACCCGCGACCGGCGCGTGCGCGGCCGCCCCGCCCCCGGCCGGTACCCTCCCCAAGAACGACGATCCAGCCGCAGCTGCTCGAGCTTCCTTCGTCTCGTCATGCACGGAGGACTGCCCGGAACGCGATGGGTTGCGCATCGAGTCGGGAATCCTGATCTCTGCCCGAATCGAGTCGTGAGCCACGCTCGTGGTGTCCTCCCCGACCGGGATTCCTGCCGCGGGCAGAGATGCAGCCGGGGGGATCTCTGCCCCATTCGAGAGGGCCAGGCACTGGCGCCGGCTCGCCGGGACACCTCCCGTTCGTTCGAGGGACTTCCCCGGCGGGCAGAGATCCGCGGATTCGCCGGAGCGGATGGACGTCTCCCGGCACCCCGCTGTCGCCACGGCATGATCGCCTTGTTCGTGCTCCTGATTCAGCTGGCCGCCGCGGGGCGGGTCGATCGGTCCGAGATGCTCCCCTACGCGTGTCGGAGCATCTGGCCGTTCGGGAGTGCGGTGGCCGTGTGCGGGGACGTGGATGGCGACGGAGTCGATGAGTTCGCCGTGAGCACCCCGCGCCCGGTCCGCGTGACACGGGGGCGCGTTCAGCTGTTCTCCGGGGCCGAGGGGCGCGAGCTCAGGAGCTGGTCGGGCATCCAGAGCGACGGACTGTTCGGCCTGGCCCTGGTCGCGGCCGACCTCGACGGCGACGAACGCCGCGAGCTGCTGGTCGGCGAGCCCTGGCCGGGCCGGGTCGTCGCGTTCGCCACGGGCAGCGGGCGGGAGGTCCTGCAGCTCCGGAGCGGCCTCCGCAACGAGGACTTCGGCTGGAGCCTCGACGCCGGGGACGTCACGGGCGACGGCTCGCCTGAGGTGGTGGTCGGCGGACCCTCGGCCGACGAGGGCAGGGGGATCGTCTACGTGTTCGCGCGCACGGGCCGCCTGCTGGCGTGCCTTCAGGGCGAGCGCTCCGGCGACCGCTTCGGATGGAGCGTGGACGCCAGGGCGGACTTCGATGGGGACGGCGCCAGCGACATCGTCGTCGGAGCGCCTCGCGCGGATGGCGCGGGGGCAGTGATCGCCCACTCCGTGGCGCGCGCGACCACGCTCGCGCGGTGGAGCGGGGAGAGCGCCGGGGAGGGCTTCGGGTTCTCCGTCTGCACCCTGGTGGACGCCAGCGGGGACGGGATCCCGGACCTCGCGATCGGCGCGCCCTGGCGCGACGGGGAGCACGGCCAGGAGGGCGCCGTCACCTTGTTCTCGGGCGCCGGCTGGAAGTCGCTTCGCCTCCTCACCGGGCACCAGCCCGGACCTCCCACCGGCCACCGAGGGTGCTCGTGGTCGTCCATGCGGTTCGGTCACACACTCCACGAGCTGCCCGACGTCGACGGAGACTGCCGCTCCGACCTGGCCGTGGCCGCCGTGGGGGGCTACGGCCAGTGGGGATGTACGGCGGGCTGGGTGGCGATCGTGTCCTGCGGCTCGGGCGTCAGGCTACGGGTCCTGTCCGGGTCGAGTCCGATCTGACAGTTCGGGGCGGCGCTGGACGCCTTCGAGGACTCCTCCGGCGCGGGCGTGTACCCCGCGCTGGTCGTCGGGGGGCCGGGGGGGATCACCCTCAGCGGCGTCCCCCCGATGGTCGATCGGCGAGGAGTCCTCGACGGAGCGCGGCTCGGCCGTGTCGAGGCGGACGTCCATTCGTGGCGTCCGATCGGCGCGCCCCAGCTGTCGGGCTACGTCCGCTAGCCCTGCGGCCGTGGCTCAGCGACGGCAACGAGGTCCGTCCTCCCAGCAGTCTCGACGATCAAGCCCCCGTGACCCGGATCGCGGGCTCGGGGTGAACGAGCTGCCCGGGAACGACACCTAGCGCTTCGCGCGCGGGTGCAGCCAGCCCGCGAACACCCGCGTGAGCCAGGGCAGCACGAACCAGACCATCGTCGCCACCGAGACGACGAGGGAGACCAGGACCCGCAGCGGACCGGGCAGGTCGGCCAGGAGCGGGCCGAGGATCGCGTTCAGCACGAGCACGGTCGGGTACAGCCCGAGCAGCACGAGCGCGGCGGTCTTGTAGCGCGCGGGCATCCCGGGCGCGCCGTCGCCGGACAGGGTGAACCAGCGCTCCATCCCGGCCAGGGACAGCACGCGCTCGCGGCACACGTCGATCGCGTCGAGCCCCTCGAGCCAGCGCGCCCGCTCGTCCGAGGCCAGCCAGCGGTCGAGGCCGTCCTGGGAGTCGAAGTGGGAGATCGCGATATACTCCGGCCGCCCCTCGCCCGGCCGCAGGATCGTGGTGCCGTGGCTGCCGGGGAACGCCGACGAGGCGCGCGCGATCCCGTCGAGCCAGGCCTCGTAGTCCGGCTCGCGGCCGGGCCGGATCTCGCGGGCGAACACGGTCGCCACCGGCGCCGCGAGAGCGGCGCCCCCGGATGCCGTCGCCCTCGACTCGCTCGATCCGGGCTGGCTCGACCCGCTCGACCCGGCTCCAGCCGGAGCGGTCGCGGTGCCCGCGGTCCCGGTCGGAGCGGTCCCGGGCGCGTCGGACCCCTGCCCCGCGCCGGCGGTCGGGACCTCCTCGGGCGCGCCGGGCCGAGCCGGGACGGGGGTGGTGTTCGGGGGGTGTCGGGTCATGTCGTGTCCTGGGAGGCGTGCCCGCTCCGGGCCGCGGAGGCCCCCTCGTGGGCCGCCGGGGACCGGGGCTCAACCCGCGGCCTCGGGGCGGCGCGCGGCTCCGGCAGGAGAATCCGAGCCCGGCGTTGCATTCCTAGACGACCGGTCTACTCTCTGGCCCATGGCCCGACCCCGCCGCAGCGAAGGCGTCCGCGAGCGCCTCCTCGAGGAGGGCGTGGCGTCCCTGGTGCGCCACGGCTACCACGGCACCGGCCTGCAGGAGGTGCTCGAGCGCGCCGCGGTCCCGAAGGGCTCGTTCTACCACTACTTCCGCAGCAAGGAGGACTTCGCCGCGGAGGCGATCCGCCGCTACGCGAGCTGCCTCGCGGACGAGCTCTCGGCCGCCGTCGAGGGGGCCTCCGACCCCCTGGTCGGGCTGCGCCGGTTCTTCCGCGCGCAGGTGACCGAGCTGGCGTCCGCCGGCTACGTGGGCGGCTGCCTGGTGGCGAACCTCGGCGCCGAGCTGGAGGAGAACGACGCCTGCCGCGACGTCCTGCGCAGCTCGCTGCTGGCCTACCGCGACGGGCTCCGCGCCGCCCTCGACGCCTGCCGCGAGCGGGGCCTGCTGCGCGACGACCTGCCGGCCCGGGACATGGCCGACCTGCTCGTGGCCGCCTGGGAGGGCGCCGTCATCCGCTCGAAGATCGAGCGCTCGCCGCGGCCCATGCGCCAGTGCCTCGCCCAGCTCCTCGACGGCTACTTCCGCCCCTGACCCCCCGGGTCCCGTCCGGACCCACCCGTTCCCCCATGACGCCGACATCCGATCGCCCCCCCGGCGCGAACCCCGCCGGGAGCCCCATGAACGACGCGCAGTACGACTTCGCCGGAGTGCTCGCCCTCCTGCGCGACTACTACGACGGCCTGTGGCGCTGCGACGTGGAGCTCCTGCGGCGGGTGTTCTCGCCCGGCGCGCTGTACGCGACCCCGGCGCCGGACGGGCTGCTCGAGCTCTCCATGGACGAGTACCTGCCGCGCGTGGCCGCGCGCACGCCGCCGGCCGAGGCGGGCACGCCCTACGGCTACGCGGTCGACTCCGTGGACTTCGCCGGCCCCGACACCGCCATGGCGCGCCTGCGCTGCTCGCTCTTCGGCAACGACTACACCGACTTCCTCTCGCTGGTGCGCGTGGACGGGGCCTGGCGCATCCAGGCCAAGGTGTTCCACGGCGAGCCCCACGCGCTGGCCCGGGGGGCCTGACATGCCCTACGTCCACGTCCGCGTCACCCGCGAGGGCGACACGTCCCCCACCGCCAAGGCCGCGGTCATCGCCGGCGTGACGCGCGTGCTCCAGGAGGTGCTCGGCAAGGACCCCGCCACGACCTTCGTCGTGATCGAGGAGGTCGAGCTCGAGAGCTGGGGCATCGGCGGCCTGCCGGTCGAGGAGCACCGCCGCCGCGCCCGCGCGGCGGACGCCTGATCGCCCCCGCACCGTCCACCCGACCCGTCCCGGCGACCCGCCCCGGGCCGCCCCTCCCCTCCCCCGATCCCCACCGACCCGCAGAACCGGACCCATCCATGGACGTCTTCGAAGCCATCCGCGCCCGCCGCGCCGTCAAGCAGTTCGACCCCGAGCACCGGCTGACCGACGAGCAGGTCACGCAGCTGCTCGACGCAGCCATGCAGGCCCCCACCTCGTTCAACATCCAGCACTGGCGCTTCGTCGTCGTGCGCGACCCGGAGCTGCGCAAGGAGATCCGCGCGCACGGCAACGACCAGGCGCAGATGACGGACGCCTCGCTCCTGGTCCTGATGACCGCCGACGTGAAGGCGTGGCAGAAGGAGCCGCAGCGCTACTGGCGCAACGCGCCGCCCGAGGTCGCCGAGCTGCTGGTCAACTGGATGGGCCCGTTCCACGAGGGCAAGCCCGAGCTCCAGCGCGACGAGGCGCAGCGCTCGATCGGCATGGCCATGCAGACCCTGATGCTGGCGGCCGTGGGCATGGGCCTCGACTCCTGCCCCATGATCGGCTTCGACCACGAGGCGGTCGCGAAGCTCGTGCGCCTGCCCGCCGACCACTGCATCGGACCCATGGTCGCCATCGGCAAGGGCACCAAGAAGCCCTGGCCGAAGCCGGGCCAGCTGCCGATGTCCGAGGTCGTGATCACCGACCGCTTCCCGGCCTGACGGCGGGGCTCACCGCGGCGGCTCGCGCTCCCCGCCCGGTGGCCCGTCCCCGCCCCTCCGCGACCCGGCGTCCCGTCGGCGGGACCGCGGAGTCCCGCCCGGTCGCCTTCCGGCAACGGGGCGCCGCGCCGCCGTGCGCAGCGTGATCCCGGATCCCCGGCCGCTCGGGTTGCGAACCCGCGCGCGTTCCGCCATGGTCACGACCCGCCCTGCGTCGTGGGCGTTCCGTCCGGCGTGGACGGACGCGGGCAGGGCCGTACGGAGGAGGAGGAGACACCATGAAGTTCGTCGCGACGGTCACGCTGTGCCTGCTGACCGTCTCCTGCAGGTCGTTCGAGTACAAGACGGTCGAGGAGGGCTCGACCAGGCGGTCCGTCGCGGTTCTGCGGAACATCGACGACATCTTCCCGATGTACGCGATCACCAACGACATCGACATCAGCCTGAAGCCGGGGGCCGATGGCTCGTTCGATGCCGATGTCGCGGCGAATCTGAAGCAGCAGTTCAACCAGCTGTACGACCGGCTCGACAACCTGAACGCCCAGGTCCGCAACATCCTGGTGCTCTGCTACACCACCTACGTGAACACCGAGCTGGACAGCGGCCTCGACGCGGACAAGCGGCGCGAAGCTCGCGGCCGCTGGATCCAGCTGGTCAGCGCGATCCAGGGCATCTCGTTCAAGGTGCGCGTCGTGACGACGATCGCTTCCTCCGCGGCGTCCAGCGACGACCCCGACAAGTTCAAGGCGGCCCTCGAGGCAGCGGTCGCGCTGCTCGATCAGAACGAGAACGACCTCAAGGCCGCGCTGCAGAGCTTCACGAGCGGCTCGGGGGCAATCTTCTAGCCGCCACGCTGCCGAGGCCGAGGCCCACCCCGGGCCTCGGCCTGGGCGCCCCGCCCTCCGCGATACGGCGACGCGCGCGGCTCAACGAGCCGAGCGGGGAGCCGCACGCGGCGCGTGCCGGCGGCGGGCCGGCGGGTGCGCGCGCAGCGGGCTCGGCACCACGATCGCGCCCGGCGCCCCGCCCGGGAGGGGCAGCACGAGCGAGGGGACGGCGACGGGAGCCGGGCAGGTGCCGACGCCGGCGGGCGCGCGGGCCATCCACGTGCGGAAGCCGATGCGCCAGCCGCAGTCCAGGTAGCAGCCGGGGCCGTCGAGGAAGAGCTCCTCGGCGTAGTTCGCGGGCCCGAGGCTCGGGTGCAGGTAGCTGCCGACGAGGTCGAGGCCGCTGCCGTTGCCCTCGGCCTCGAGCACGAAGGTGTCGCCGGCCGCGAGCACCAGCCCGGCGGAACAGGCGTCGAACACCGGGCGCTCCAGGCCGGCGGTCGTCTTCGTGTACAGCGCGGACCACAGCACGGGCCCGACGCTCCAGCCGTCGCCGGATCGCAGGCGCAGCTCGACCTGGGAGCCGAGGGGCCCGACCACGGTCACCTCGAAGGCGTCGAGCACGCCGCCGACGCCCGCGCGGACCTGCTGTTGCCAGACGTTGCCCGGGTACGTGTGGAACCAGGCGTTCGAGGCGGGGCTGACCTGGTCGAGCGCCCCGGGGGAGGCCGGGGCCGGGCTCGCCAGGGCGGCGACGATCACGAGCGGGACGAGGGTGCGGGAGAGCATCGGGCTCCTCCTGGGTCGGGGACGGGGTGAGGGAGTCGTTTCCCACCCCCGTGCGCCCCCGCCGCGGGAGCCGCCAGGATTCGGGAGAATCCGCGGGGCCGCGGCCGCCCCGCACCGGGCGCCCGCGCGAGCGGCCGGAAGGCGCCGTCAGTCCTCGTGGACGAACGGCCGGTACTCGGGGAACCACATCGCGCCGGCCACGTTCTGCTCGAGGTCGTCGAGCTGCGCGGGGTCCGCGTGGCCCTCCTCCACGGCGCGGCGGATCACGGCGCAGGCGACCGCGTGGGAGATCTCCCGCGCGCGCTCGAGCGGCGGGAACAGCGCGCCCTCGGCGAGGTCGCCGGGGCTGGTCCACTCCGCCAGCCCGCGCGCCGCGGCCAGGAACATGCCGTCGGTGACGCGCCGCGCGCTCCCGGCCCACGCGCCCAGCCCGACGCCGGGAAACACGTAGCTGTTGTTGCACTGGCCGATCCGGACGCGGCGCCCGGCGACCTCGACGGGCTCGAACGGGCTCCCGGTCGCGACCAGGGCCCGGCCGTCGGTCCAGGCCAGCGCGTCCGCCGGCGTGCACTCCACCTGCGAGGTGGGGTTGGAGAGCGGCAGGATCACCGGCCGCTCCACCTCGGCCGCCACGGCGCGGACGACCTCCTCGGTGAAGAGCCCCGGCGTCGCCGAGGTGCCGATCAGCACCGTCGGCCGCACGTGGCGCGCGGTCTCCAGCAGCGGGATCCCGCCGGCGCGCGCCACGTCCCAGTCCGCGACCTCCTCGGCCGGCCGCGCGAAGGTCTGCTTGAAGGCCTCGAGGCGCGGTCGCCCGTCAACGACCAGCCCCTTGCGGTCGACCATCCAGATGCGCGCGCGGGCCTCGCGCTCGCCGAGCCCCTCGTCGACCAGGGCGGCGACCAGCAGCCGCGCGATGCCCTGGGCCGAGGCGCCGGCCCCGGCCAGCAGCACGCGCTGGTCGCGCAGCGCCCCGCCCGTGACGCGGAGGGCGGCGAGCAGCGCCGCGAGCGTCACCGCGGCGGTGCCCTGGATGTCGTCGTTGAAGGTCGGCAGCCGGTCGCGGAAGCGCTCGAGCTGCGTCAGCGCGTTCTCCTTGAGGAAGTCCTCCCACTGGAGGATCGCGCCGGGGTACACCTCGTCGACGGCGTCGACGAACTCGTCGACCATGGCCTGGTACTCCTCGCCGCGCACGCGCGGCTGGCGCACGCCGAGGTACAGGGGGTCGGCCAGGCGCTCCTCGTTGTCGGTGCCCACGTCCAGCATGACCGGGACCGTCGTCTGCGGCGGCAGGCCCGCGCAGAGCGTGTACAGGCACAGCTTGCCGATCGGGATCCCCATCCCGCCGGCGCCCTGGTCGCCGAGGCCGAGGATGCGCTCGCCGTCGGTGACGACGAGGACCGAGGGGCGCTCCCCGTGCCAGTTCGCGAGGACCTCGCGGATGCGCCCGCGGTGGCGCAGCGTCACGTAGAGCCCGCGCGCGCGCCGGTAGAGGTGCGAGAACCGCTGGCAGGCCTCGCCCACGACCGGCGTGTAGACGATCGGCATCATCTCGTCGATGTGCTCGTGCAGGAGCCGGAAGAAGAGCACCTCGTTGCGGTCGTGGAGCGCCGCCAGGTACACGTGCTTGCCGATCCGGCTGCCGGTCGCGCAGAAGTTCTCGTAGGCGCGCTCGAGCTGCTGCTCCATCGTGCAGAGCGCCGGCGGCAGCAGGCCGAGCAGCCCCAGCGCCTCGCGCTCGTCGAGTGGGAAGGCCGAGCCCTTGTTGGTCAGCGGGTCCAGGATCAGCGCGCGCCCGCGGTTCCGGACGCGGACGGGCGCGTCGGAACGGGGGCGCTCGGCGAGGTTCGAGGTCTGCGGCACGGGGGGTTCCTCCTCGAGGGTGGGGGTCCTCCCGAGCGTAGCGCCGGCGCGGGACCGGCCGCCGTGCGCCGATCTGCGTAGGGGCGACCGTCCTCGTTCGCAGGTCCTCGCCCGGCTCCCCCGCCGGGGCGGGGCCGGCCCTCGCCGGCCCGCGTTCCAGAGCCTAGGATCCGGCGCAATCGCCGGAGTGCCCCGAGGAGAGCCCCATGCCGATCATCGAGCGCGACCCGTGGCGGATGCAGTACTTCGAGGGCGCGAGGTGCCCCGACGACGTCGTCATCCCCACCGACGACGAGCACGCCTACGAGCTCTATCCCGAGCACCGCTGGATCTACAACAAGCTGCAGATCTGCGACTCGCAGTCGCTCCCCAGCGCTCCGCACGGCGTGCCTCCGCACGAGTTCCCGGTGTTCAGCAAGCCGATCTACAACATGCAGGGCATGGGGGTCGGCGGGGCGACCTACGCCTCGGCCGAGGATCTGGAGCAGAACCTGACGGCCGGGCACATGTGGATGCCCCGCCTGGAGGGCGAGCACGTCTCGACCGACGCCGTGGTGCTCGGCGGCGAGGCCCAGTGGTGGCGCCACACCATCGGCGAGACGCTCGGGGACGGCGTGTTCGACTACTGGACCGTGCTGGCCGAGGACCGCCCGGAGCTCGAGGCCTACTGCGGCGCCTGGATGCGCCGGAACCTGCGCGGCTACAGCGGCGCGGTCAACCTGGAGACCATCGGCGGCAAGCTGATCGAGGTGCACCTGCGCTTCGCGGACCAGTGGCCCGACCTGTACGGCGCGGGGTGGCTGGACTCGATCGTCGAGCTGTACGTGCGCAGGCGCTGGCGCTACGCAGACGACGACCGGCGCGACGGGTGGAGCGTGGTCCTGTTCGGCGCCCACGGCGTGGCGTACGAGCCGCCGCCCGACCGGCTCCAGGAGGAGATCCGCGCGCGGCCGGGCATCTCCAGCCTGCAGATCACGTTCCACCCCGACCTGCCGCCCGACCAGCACGCGATGCCGCCGGGTGGGTTCCGCCTGGCCGTGATCAACTGCCGCGACCTCGAGGCCGGGCTGAAGGCCCGCGAGGACCTGGCGCTGGCGTTCTGGTCGACCGCGCCGCTGGGCCGCGGCCGCAGGGCGCGGAGCTGACCGCGGTGCCCGCCCGCCTCCGCGAGGACCTCCCGCGCGCCGTCCGGGAGCTCGAGAACGTCTTCGTCCCGGCCGCCGACGGCTGCCGGCTCGCGGCGCGCATCTGGCTGCCCGAGGGGGCGGAGTCGGAGCCCGTGCCGGCGATCGTGGAGGCCCTGCCCTACCGCAAGCGCGACTTCATGCGCCGCCGCGACGAGCAGATGCACCGGTACTACGCGGCGCACGGCTACGCCTCGGTGCGCCTGGACCTGCGCGGCTCGGGCGACTCCGACGGGCTGCTCGAGGACGAGTACCTGCCCCAGGAGACGGCGGACGTGGCCCACGTGATCGGCTGGCTCGCCGAGCAGCCCTGGTGCAGCGGCAGCGTCGGCATGACCGGGATCTCCTGGGGCGGCTTCAACTCGCTGCAGGTCGCCGCCGCCCGGCCGCCGGCGCTGAAGGCCATCATCACGCTGTGCGCCAGCGACGACCGCTACGCGGACGACGCGCACTACATGGGCGGCCTGCTGCTGAACGAGAACCAGATCTGGGGCACCGTGCTGTTCGCGCTGAACGCGCTGCCGCCCGACCCCGAGATCGTCGGCGACCGCTGGCGCGCGCTGTGGCGCCAGCGGCTGGAGGCCAACCGCCCCTTCCCCGGGGTGTGGCTGCGCCACCCGCGCCGCGACGACTACTGGAGGTCGGGCTCGGTGTGCGAGGACTGGTCCAGCATCCGCTGCCCGGTGTACGCCATCGGCGGCTGGGCGGACGGCTACAGCAACTCCGTCGCGCGGCTGCTCGCGGGGCTGCAGGTGCCGCGCAAGGGCCTGATCGGCCCCTGGGCCCACACGTTCCCCCACAACGGCGTGCCCGGGCCCGCGATCGGGTACCTGCAGGAGGCGCTGCGCTGGTGGGACCACTGGCTCAAGGGCGTCGACACCGGGATCCTCGACGGGCCGCAGCTGCGCGTCTGGATGCAGGAGAGCGTGACGCCCGAGCCGTTCCACGAGGAGCGCGCGGGGCGCTGGGTCGCCGAGCCGGGCTGGCCGAGCCCGCGGCTGCGGCCGCGCACGCTGCACCTCGGCGCGACCGGGTCGCTGTCGGGCGAGCCCGGGGAGCCGGCCGCGCTGGACGTCTGCTCGCCCCAGACGACGGGCCTCGCCGGCGGGGACTGGTGCGGGTTCGGCAACGAGGGCGAGGCGCCGCTCGACCAGCGCCTCGACGACGGGCGCTCGCTCGTGTTCGACACGGCGCCGCTCGAGGAGCCGCTCGAGATCCTCGGAACCACCGAGGTGGTCCTGCGCCTCGCATCCGACCGCCCGGTGGCCCTGGTGGCCCTGCGCCTGAACGACGTCGCCCCCGACGGGACCTCGGCGCGGGTCACGTTCGGCCTCAAGAACCTCGCGCACCGCACGGGGCACGCCGAACCCGAGCCGCTGGAGCCCGGCCGGACGTACGACGTCCCCGTGCGCCTGAACGACATCGCCCACCGGTTCCCCCGCGGCCACGTGATCCGGCTGGCGATCTCCACGTGCTACTGGCCGATGGCGTGGCCCTCGCCGGAGCGCGTGACGCTCACGATCCACACGGGCGGGAGTTCCGTCACCCTGCCCGTGCGGCCGCCGGACCCCGCCGACGCCGCGCTGCCCCCGTTCGCGCCCCCCGAGGCGGCCGGGCCGACGTCCAGCCAGACGCCGCTGAAGCCGCCGCACTTCCGCCGCACCACCGAGCGCGACCTCACCACCCACCACGTCCTCCACCGCCTCATCAGCGAGGGCGGGGACCTGGAGGTCGCCGCGGAGGCGCGCATCGAGGAGATCGACCTGGACCTCGGACACACGGTCGAGCGCCGCTTCACCATCGGCGAGAGCGACCCGCTGACGGCCCGCACCGAGATCCGCGAGCACATCACCATGCGGCGCGGCGACTGGCGCATCGCGGTGCACGCCACGACGGAGCTGACGTGCGACCGCGACGCGTTCCGGCTGCGGGCGCGGCTGGAGGCGCGCGAGGGCGAGCAGGTCGCCTTCGACCGCGAGTGGGACGAGCGCATCCCCCGCGACCTGGTCTGAGCCGGGCCGCTCTTCGAGGTCAGCCGCGCTCGGCCCGGCAGCGCCGCAGCGCGGCCTCCAGGACGTGCGACAGCAGCGCGGCGTGGTCCTCCCCGCGCTGCGCCGCCATGTGCGCCAGCTTGCCGTCGTGGCACCAGGCGGGGTTGGGGTTCACCTCCATCAGCTTCGGCCGTCCGCCGGCGTCGGCGCGGAAGTCGAAGCGCGCGTAGTCGCGCAGGCCGAGGCGCGCGAACAGGGTCTCGCACCGCGCCCCGAGGTCCCGCACCGCGGCCGCGTCGAGCTGCGCGCGGCGGAAGCGCACGTCGCGCCAGTACGGCGACTCCGGGTCGGTCTTCGAGTCGTAGTCCAGCAGCCGCGGGAGCGCCGGGTCCAGGGCGTCGTAGTCCACCTCGAGCACCGGCAGCACGTCGAAGCCCAGGCCCGGGTTGCCGAGGATGCCGACGCTGTACTCCGCGCCCGGGAGGAACTCCTGCACCAGCAGCTCCGCCCCGACGGGCGTCCGGCGCAGCTCGGCGACGACCTCGGCGAGCTGCGCGGCGTCGTGGACCAGCGAGCGTTGCGTGATCCCCACGCTGCCGTCGCCGCGGTTGGGCTTCACGAACGCGGGGAACCCGACCTCCGGGAGGTCGTCCGCCGGGCCGAGCAGGCGCTCGTCGGGCACGGGGATCCCCAGGGACTGGGCCAGCGCGCGCACGAGGGCCTTGTCGAAGCAGAGCCCGAGCGGCACCGGGCCCGAGCCGCTGTAGGGGATCCCCAGCAGCTCGAGGTAGGCGGGCACGTGCAGCTCCTGGCGCGCGTCGTTGCGGAACCCCGTGTCGCAGAAGTTCAGCGCGAACGCGGGCGGGTCGGCCCGCAGGCTCTCCAGCAGGGCGCCGTGGTCGCGGCGGAACTCGAACGCGTGCCCCGCCAGCTTCTCCAGCGCCGCGCGCAGCCGCTCGACCTGGTCGTGGTCGTCCGCCGTGAACCGGCCCCCGGGCTTGGACCGGTCCGGCAGGTCGGGATCGCCGAGCAGCACCGCGATCGGCGCTCCCGGCCAGTCGTGCGAGCGCGCGGCCATCGGCGCCAGTCTACGGCTCCGCGCGCGGCGGGCCGCGCGCCGACTCCGCGGAAGGGCGACGGCCGCGCGCGGGCGCCGCTCGGTCGCGGGGTCGCGAGTTCGGGGCCCGGGACTACCGGCGCTGCATCTGCTCGATGGGCCGGCTCAGCCCCAGCTGCCGGAGGATCTCGGGGTCCTCCTCGCCCACCGCCGAGGCGGCGTGGCAGCGGAAGCAGTCCTGCGTCAGCACCTGCCCGTCGGCGGTCTCGTGGTCGCCGGCGTGGCAGCGGAAGCAGCCCGGGGACTGCTCCGAGTGGCCGCGGTTGTCCGGGTACGTGCCCCAGGTCACGCCCAGCTCGGGGAAGACGTTGCGCGCCCAGAGCCCGGCGAGCACGCGCCCGGCCTCCTCGACGTCCCCGGCGCGGGAGGCGAGCACGTCGGGGTGCTGCGCGCGGTAGTAGTCGGCGAGCGCCGCCGGGATGCCGCGCTGCGCCTCCTCGGCGCTGGGCCAGTCCCGGCGCAGGAGCTCCAGGCCCTGCTGCTTCAGGAAGGGCAGGCTGGACGAGACCAGCCCGAAGGTCAGCGCGAGGTCGACGGCGCGGTCCGGCGACTGGAACGCGTGGGCGGCGCGGTTGTGGCAGTCGATGCACGACATCGTGACGCGCTCGGCGTCCGCGAAGCTCGCCGGGTCCACGCCCTCGCGGACGTACGTGCGGCGCTCCCCGGTCTCCGTGTCGTGGTACTCGACGAGGGGGACGTCCTGGCGCGCGGGGTCGGTGGCGACGAAGCGGATCTCCACCCCCGGCGTGGCGTGCGCCCCGTGGATCCCGCCCATGTGCGTCCCGCCCACGTGCAGGGTCAGGACCGTCGTCTCGGGCGTGTTGGCCTCGTCCTCCGCGTAGGCGCGGTGGACCTGCAGCTTCAGGGCCGCCGGACGCTCCGTCCAGTGGCAGCGCTCGCAGGTCTCCGAGCTGGGCACCATCTTGCCGGAGGCGATGCCGGAGGGGATCGGCCGCGCGACCCGGCCGGTCAGCACCTGCAGGAGCTGCCGCGTGCCCTGCATCTTGCTGTCGATCCAGCCCTCGACCCCGGTGCCCACGTGGCAGTCGACGCACTGCAGGCCCGCGTGGGCGCCCGGGTCGAAGGCCGCCGACTCGGGCGCCATGACGTGGCACGAGCCGCAGAACTCCGTGGTCTCCATGTGGTGCACCGCGCGCGCGGTCACCTGCGTCCCGACGATCAGGTTGAAGACCCCGACGACCAGCACGAACACCAGCAGGCGCCGCAGGGCGAGCCGCCGGTCGTCGACGCTCGCCGCCACGCGCGCGCGCAGGCGGGCCCGCGCGCGCCACAGCCCCAGGGGCGTGAGGACGAGGCCGAGGAGCAGCACCGCTGGCACGACGCCGAACAGGGCCAGGCCGATGTAGGGGTTCTCCTCGCCGTGCTCGAGGCGCACCGGGACCACGACCAGCCAGGTCACGAAGGCGGTCACGATCAGCCCGAGCCCGAGCTGCGAGAGCCAGTGCGCGGTGACCAGCGCGAGCACCGGTCGGTTGCGGGGAGGGCTCGCGCGCTCCGCCGCCGGCGGTTCGTCCGGGGGGGCCATGGCGCCGCGCAATCTACACGATCACCGCCGTCGTGGGCCGCGCGTCCCCGCACGGGCCCGTCGCCCGGCGCCGGGCCGGGTCGCGGGCCGGGTCGAGCGCCGCGCGCGCGGGCCTCAGCCGCGCGGGAGCTTGCGGAACCCGCTCTCCATCAGCTCGACGAGCTGGTCGATCTCGGCCTCCCCCATCGCCGTCGACAGCGCCGCGGAGCAGGTGTTGATCATCATCGCCCCGCCGTCGAACAGGTGGTCGAGCATCGTCTTCAGCCGGGCGTTCTCCTCCGGTCCCATGAACGCCTCGCGGTAGTCGCGGGGCACCGTCGGCTTGAAGTGCACGCGGAACATGGAGCCGCCCCCGGCGACGCAGGCCCGCGCGCCGGTGCGCTCGATCGCGGCCTCGATCCCGGCCACGGCCCGCGCCTGGAGCCCGTTCAGCCGTGCGATCGCGGCCTCGTCGAAGAGCCGCATCGCGGTCATGCCGGCGACCATCGTGACCGGGTTGGCCGAGAAGGTGCCGGAGTGCGGGAACAGCACGGGCTCGCGCAGCGGGTTCATGACGTCCATGACGTCCGCGCGGCCGGCGATCGCCCCCACCGGGAAGCCGCCGCCGCTGGCCTTGCCCACCGCCGTCAGGTCGGGGCGCACGCCGGGGTACCAGGACTGCGCCCCGGCGAATTCCGAGCGGAAGGTGACGACCTCGTCGAACACCAGCAGCACGTCGTTCGCCTGCGTCCAGTCGCGCAGCGCCTGCACGAACTCCGCGTCCGCGGGCTGGAGGCCGACGCGGTGCGGCATCGGGTCGAGCAGCACGCAGGCCAGCTCGTCGGCGACCTCGTCGAGCAGCTCGCGCGCCCGGTCCGGCTGGTTGAACGGGATGACGACGACGTCGACGAGCGCGTTCTTCGGCGTCCCGCGGGCGACGGGGACGCTGTGCGGCCGCAGCGGGTCGCCCCAGGTCTCCGGCCGCGCGGTCTGGCTGACCTCGGCGTAGTCGTACAGGCCGTGGTAGGCGCCCTCGATCTTGGCGATCTTCGGGCGGCCGGTGAAGGCGCGCGAGGCCTTCAGCATGCCCATCACCGCCTCCGTCCCGGAGTTGACGAAGCGCAGCTTCTCGAAGGACGGGCAGCGCGAGCACAGGTACTCCGCGTACTCGACCTCGACCTCCGTGGCGAGCGCGAAGGCCGACCCGCGCGCGAGCTGCGCGGTGACCGCGGCGACGACCTCGGGGTGGGCGTGCCCGTGGACGAGCGACGCCATGTTGTTGGAGAAGTCGACCCGCGTGACCCCCTCGATGTCCGTCACGCGGCAGCCGGAGGCGTGGTCGGCGTAGAGCGGGTGCGGCGAGCGCAGCACCGTGTTGCGGCTGACGCCGCCGGGGAGGGTCCGCATCGCGCGCTCGTAGAGCGCGGCGCTCTTCGACGTCAGCCCGGAGAGGCTCATGGCTACGGCTGGGGTTGGGGTTCGCGGATCGGCAGCAGCGGCGCACCGGTCCGCTCGCGGACGTACGCCTCGTCGACGCCGGGGGCCAGCTCGACGAGCCGGAAACCCTCCGCGGTCACGTCGACGACCGCCAGGTCGGTGTAGACGCGGTCGACGATCCCGCGCCCGGTCAACGGGAAGGTGCAGGCCTCGACGAGCTTGGGGTCGCCGTTCTTCGTCACGTGCTGCGTGACGACGTAGATCGCCTTGACGCCGGCCACGAGGTCCATCGCGCCGCCGACGGCGGGGATCGCGTCGGGCCCGCCCACCGACCAGTTGGCGAGGTCGCCGTTGCCGGCCACCTGCAGGGCGCCCAGCACGCACAGGTCGAGGTGCCCGCCGCGGATCATCGTGAAGCTGTCGGCGTGGTGGAAGTACGCGGCGCCGGGCAAGGCCGTGACGCGCTTCTTGCCGGCGTTGATGAGCTCCGGCTCGCCGCCGCCCTCCTCGGGCGAGGGCCCCATGCCGAGCAGCCCGTTCTCCGTGTGGTAGACGAGCTCGCGCCCCTCGGGCACGTAGCGCGCGACCAGCTCGGGGATGCCGATGCCCAGGTTGACGTAGCTGCCGTCGGGGATGTCGAGCGCGACTCGCCGGGCCATCTCCTCGCGGCTCCAGCCGGTTGCCTCGGTGCTCACGGGTAGGACTCTCCTCGAGCGACCAGCTCGGACTCGTGGGCGGGGTGCGGGACGTGCACGACGCCCTGGACGAAGATCCCGGGCGTGACGACCGCCTCGGGGTCCAGGCCGCCGGGCTCGACGATCTCGGCCACCTGGACGACCGTGCGCTTGCCCGCCGTCGCCATGATGGGCGCGAAGTTGCGCGCGGTCTTGTTGTACACGACGTTGCCGTAGCGGTCGGCGACGCGCCCCTTGATGAAGGCGAAGTCCGCCGTCAGGCCGTGCTCGAGGACGTACTCGCGGCCGTCGAACGTGCGGTGCTCCTTGCCCTCGGCCAGCGGCGTCCCGACCGAGGTCGGCGTGTAGAACGCGGGGATCCCGGCGCCGCCGGCGCGGATGCGCTCGGCCAGGGTGCCCTGCGGGACCAGCTCGAGCTGCGTCTTGCCGGCGCGGTACAGCACGGGGAAGACGGTCGAGTTCGTCGTGCGCGGGTACGAGCAGATCATGCGCGCGACGCGCTCGGCCTTGATCAGCGCCGCGAGCCCGACCTCGCCGCTGCCCGTGTTGTTGTTCACCACGGTCAGGTCGCGGGCGCCCTGGTCGATCAGCGCGTGGATCAGCTCGATCGGGCTCCCGGCCTCGCCGAAGCCGCCGATCATGACCGTCGCGCCGTCGAAGACGTCCGCGACGGCCTCGGCGCAGCTCGCGATGCGCTTGTCGATCACGTCCTGGCGACCTCCCCCACGACGCGCGCGTACTCGAAGAGCCCGGCCTCGTCGAAGATCACGCGGTCCTCGTAGTCGTCGAACCAGATGGCCTCGGGGTTGCGGCCGACGATGCACACCTTGCCGCGGTCCGGCGCGGCGTGGGCGTTGCGCAGCAGCTTGAAGATCACGACGCCGTGCTCCGTCCCGGGGACGCCGGGGATCGGCTCGTTCGTGACCGCGGCGACCTCGGTCTTGCCCTTGTAGTGGGTGATCGAGAGCCGCGCGTGCGTCTCGACGCCGGACAGGCCCTTCTGGGACTCGTTCAGGGTCCGCCAGGCCGTCTCGATCGGCACGTTGAAGGCGCGGTAGGCCACGATGTCGCGCCCGCAGAAGAAGTAGTGGTTGTTGACGCCCACCCGCTTGAGCGCCCGCTGCATGATCCGCAGGGCGTCGGGGTCGGCGTTGACGCCCTTGATGATCGGCGCCTGGTTCTCGAGCGACATCCACCCGCGCGCGGTCAACCCGTCCATCGCGCGCTTCGTGTCCGGGTGCCACTGCGGGATCCCCTGCGCGTCGGGCACGTAGTCCCCGTTCGCGTCCTTCTGCAGGAACTCGTCGGGGTGGTTGAAGTGGATCATGAGCCGCAGCCCCACGTCGGGGTACGTCTCGTGCCAGCGGTCGATCATCGCGAGGAACTTCTCGTCGAACCGCTTCGGGAAGAAGGCCAGCTCCTTGGTCCCGATGCGGATGGCCTCGATCCCGGCCTCGGCCAGCGCGCCGAGCCAGGCGGCGATCTTCGAGTTCGACAGCACCATCGGGTCCCCGCCCGACAGCAGGATCTCGCGCAGCTTCTCGCGCCCCGACTCCGGGTGGCGCCCGCCGTTGGCCTCGACCTCCGCGTTGAACTTCCTGACGTACCCGACGACGTCGGGGATCTGCGCCAGCCCCTTCTTGGCGACCGTGCCGTCGTGGCGCTCGATCTCCTTGCGGGCGATCAGCTCCTCGCGGTAGCAGAAGCGGCAGTGGGCCGAGCACGTCGAGGCGACGTACATCAGGCCCATCTCGTACTTGTGGAGCAGCCCCTCGACCGGGCTGTAGTCCATCTGGAAGCCGGGGTCCTCGGAGCCCTCGAGGCTCTCGGTCTCCGCCGGCGTGGCCTTCACGATCGCGCGGACCGCGTCGCTCCGCGTGGCGAGCTCGAAGTAGTGCCGCGTGATCTTCACGGGCATGCGCGCCTCGACGTCGCGGTCGGTGCCCTTCAGCTCGCCCAGGACGTCGAGCTCCCCGCGCGTGTAGAAGTCCTTCACGTCGTCGGGCACGCGCTCCTTCAGCAGCGGCGCGAGGCCGTTGATGCTCTGGCGGTCGTACTTGCCGTCCTCCACGGTCGCGAGGAAGGCGCGCTCGCGCTCGGTGGGTTGGTACGTGTCGGTCATCGCGACGCTCCTGGGGTCGAGGGCTGTCTCCCGGGGCCGGGGCCCGCGGCACCGCCTCCGCGGCGGTCCGGGCGGGCCCCGCGCTACCGGGCCGGGGGATGTAACATGATGGACATTCCGGGACGCTCGGTGTAACACGAGATCCAGAAAAGCGGTCCGCGCGTGTCGATCCCGAAGCTCATCGCCGCCGCCGGGGAGCGCCTGACGCCCACCGAGCGGCGCATCGCCGAGGCCGTCCTCGAGGAGCCGACCCTGCTGGCCTTCGGCACCGTCTCCGACCTGGCCGACCGGGTCGGGACCAGCCGGCCGTCGATCGTGCGCTTCGCCACGAAGCTCGGGTTCGAGGGCTACGCCGACCTCCAGCGCCAGGTCCGCCGCGGCCTCTCGCGGGAGCTCTCCCGCCCCACCGAGCGCATCCGCCGCCCGGAGAGCTCGCCCGCCGGCGCGCGCGCGGCGCTCGAGGACGCCCTGGCCAGCGTGTTCGAGGCCCTGGGCGGCGACCGCGTCGACCCGCTCGCCCGCCCGCTGGTCGAGGCGCGCAACGTCTGGATCCTGACCGGCGAGACCTCGCGCGCCGGGGCGCACGCCCTGCGCAGCGGACTCTCGATGGTCCGCCCGCGGGTGCACCTGGTCGAGGAGCACTCGAGCGGCCGCGACCTCTCCGGCGCCACCGACGAGGACGCCGCGGCCGTCTTCGACTTCGCCCGCTATCGCCGCCACGCCGTCACGGCCGCGCGCGCCCTGGCCGAGCTCGGCGTGCGCATCGTGGCCGTCACCGACGGCCCGCTCTCCCCCCTCGCCGCCCTCACCGACACGTGGTGCGAGGTCCGCGTCCCCGCGATGGGACCGTTCGACAGCTCCGTGCCCGCCGTCGCCGCCGCCGAGCTGCTCGTCGCCCACGTCGCGACCCGCCTCCAGGACCAGGCCCGCGAGCGCATCGACCGCACCGAGGCGCTGTGGGAGGCGACCGGGACGTTCCTGGGCTGACAGCCGCGTCCCCGCGGAGGACCGCGCCCCGCGGCAGCCGGTCCCCGGTCCCCCGAGCGACAGGAAGAGGAGCCGGGGCGGGCCGGATCCACGGGAAGACCCCTTGCGCTCCAGGCGGCCCCCGGCGACAGTTCACCAGGTGGTAAACAGTGCGGAGCAGCTCGACCGCGTCTTCCGCGCCCTCGGCGACTCGACGCGGCGCTCGATGGTCGCGCGCCTCGCCCGCGGGCCGGCGACGATCGGCGAGCTGGGCCGTCCGTTCGCCATGACGAAGCCGGCGGTGACCAAGCACGTCAAGATGCTCGAGCGCGCGGGCCTGCTCACGCGCGAGGTCGACGGACGCGTCCACCGCTGTGAGATCGACCCCGCGGCGCTGGCACAGGCCCACCGCTGGGTCGCCCGGGTGCGCGAGCACTGGGGGCGCCGCCTCGACGACCTCGCCGACTCCCTGGACTCCGTGCAGGCGAAGGAACGACCATGACCGAGCAAGAGCGACTGTCCGTCACGATCACGCGCGAGTACGACGCCCCGATCGACCTCGTCTACGCCGCCTGGACCGACGCCGAGCAGGTTTCCCGGTGGATGAAGTGCGACGCTTCGGTCGTCCTCGAGTGCACGTCCTGGAAGCCGGAGCCGGGCGCGACCTACGAGACGACCATGGAGATGCCCGGCCAGTGGAAGGTGCACGGCACCGGGCGCTTCACGGAGGTGGACCCGCCGCGGGTGCTGGCCTACGCCTCGGACCCCGACCCGGCGATGAGCATGCCCGCGATGGAGGTGCGCGTCGAGCTCGAGGACCTCGGCGCCAGCCGCACGCGCCTGACCCTCACGCACTCGGGCATGCCCAGCGACGACATCTGCGGGATCATCCGGGGCGGCTGGAGGAACAGCCTGCAGGCGCTCGACGACCTCGTCGCGGTGCGGAGCTGACAGTGGCTCCCCGCGCCGAGGACCCGACCGACGCCATGCGCGCGATGGCGGCGTCGTTCCCGGACGTGCTGAAGGGCACCGCGTGCACGCAGAGCTCGTTCAAGACGAAGCAGGGCGCATTCCTGTTCGTCGGTCCCGGGCCGAAGGGTCGGGGGTTCAAGGCGATGTTCAAGC
>JAUIDW010000184.1 GCA_030428395.1 bacterium
CCGGCCCCGCCCGGACCCGGATGGCGAGGTAGCTTTCCCCGGTGGCGTCCTCCGGGTCGGAGCGGCGGGCGCGGCCGGGGAGTCGCTCCCGGGAGCTGGGAAATTCGTTCCGCTTCCGCAGCCATGATCCAGCACCTCCTTCGCGCGGGGCTCGTCCTCGCGCCGGTCGCCTGGGCGCACCCGGTGCGCGCGGGCGCCCCGCTCCCGATCCAGGGCGTCCCGACGGTCGAGTTCGCCGCCGCCGCCTCCGCCGCCGGCGAAGCGGCGGGCACCGTCTCCGTGGCGGTCGTCCTGTCGGCCCCCGCGCCGGCGGACGTCCACGTGCCGTTCACGCTCTCGGGCACGGCCGCGCTCCCCGACGACCTCACGGCCCCGGCGTCGCCCCTGGTCGTCCCGGCGGGCGCCAGCGGCGGCACGATCGACCTGGTGCTCGCCGACGACGCGCTGTACGAGCTGGCCGAGGACGTCGTGATCGACCTGGGCGCGCCCGTCGGGGCGACGCTGGGCGCCGTCACGACCCACGTGCTGACGCTCGCGAGCGACGACCCGCCGCCGGTCGTGTCCTTCGCCCAGGCGCGCTCCGCCTTCGCCGAGCACGCCGGGCTCGTCTTCGTGCAGGTCGTGCTGGACGCGGCCTCGGGCGCCGACGTCTCGGTGCCGTTCACGGTCGCCGGCAGCGCCGCGGCGGGCGAGGACTACGCCGTGCCCGGCGTCCCGCTGGTCGTGCCGGCGGGGCAGACGTCCGCGCTGCTGCCGGTCCAGGTGGTGGACGACGGATTCATGGAGTCGTTCGAGACGCTGGTCCTGCGCCTGGAGGCCCCCGACCACGCGACGCTGGGCGCCCCGGGCGTGCACCGCCTGCGGATCCGCGCCAGCGACGCGCGCGCCGGCGCGGACCGCGGGCCGCCCCGGGAGCTCGCGCTGACGCTGTCCGCGACGGCGCTGGACTGCGGCGCCGCGCGCGTCGGGGACGCCGCGTCGGCGCTGCTGGCCATCTCGAACCCCACCGCGATGGCGCTGCCGCTGCTCGAGCTCGAGATGGCCGGCGACCACGCCGCGGACTTCGGCGTGGTCGGGCCCGGGCCGTTCCCGCTGCTCCTCGCGCCCGGCGAGCTGGTGACCTTCGACGTCCACTTCACCCCCTCGGCGAAGGGCCCGCGCGCGGCCCGCCTGGTGCCGGTGCCCGCGGTGGCGGGCGGGCGCGAGGTGGACGTGGCCGGCACGGGCCTGGGCCCCACGGCGGCCGAGGTGCTGCTCGACGCCGGGGGCGACGGGGGCACGGCCTCGACGGGCGAGGCGTGGACCGCGGACTTCGGCTGGGTCGGCGTCAGCGAGACGACGCGGACCGCGCTGCCGGTGTCGGGGACGCCGGACTCGCTGCTGCTGCAGACCGCGCGCACCGGGGCCGCCTTCGGCTACCGCCTGGCGCTGCCCGACGGGGCCTACGACGTCACCCTGCACTTCGCCGAGCTCCAGGGGCAGCCCGCGGGCGCGCGCGTGTTCGACGTGCTGCTCGAGGGCGCGGTCGCGATCGGCGGGCTGGACGTGGCCGCCGCGGTCGGGCCGCGGGTGGCCTACGTCGAGACGCACCGCGTGCAGGTCGCCGGGGGCGTGCTCGAGCTGGACCTGGCGGCCAGCGCGGGCGAGGCCCAGCTGAACGCCCTCGAGGTCCGCTCCGTGAGCCTGGTGGACGCGCAGCCCGCCGCGCTGGACTTCGGCGTGGTCGACGAGGGCGCCACGAGCGCGCTGGACCTGCTGCTCGTCAACGACGGCCTGCACCCGGCGCACTACGACACGCTGCGCATCCAGGTGCTGGCGGGCGAGGGCTCGCCCTTCTCGGTCGTGCTCGACGGGCAGACCTACTCCGGCAACCCCTTCGACACGGTCTACTCGATCGACTACACGCTGGGCGCGCTCGGCAGCGACCTGCTGCCGGTGACCTTCGCGCCGCTCGTCCACGCGACCAACGCGTGCGTGCTGCGCCTCGAGGGCGCGGGGCCCGCGATCGTGGTGCCGCTCGACGGCATCTCGGGCTTCCAGGGCAACCCGTTCCTGCACCCGGTGATCGTGGCCGACTCCGTGGTGGTCGACTACGACGGCGACGGCGCCGAGGACGCGCTGCTCGACGGCAGCGACTCGCACACGCACGAGCCCGGGCACGTGCTGACGGGCTGGGAGTGGCGCGTCGACGGCGTCCTCGTCTCCAGCGCCGAGGTGGACACGGTCCCGCTGGCCCTCGGGCCGCGCGCGGTCGAGCTGGCCATCTTCGACGACAACCAGCCGGCCGAGACGGTCGGCGTGACCCAGGACGTCGTGGTCGTGCCCGTGGACCAGGTGCCAGGCGTCCTGGCGACCTACCACGCGGCCGCGCCGGGCGGGGCCGCCGCCCTGCTGGACGCGGTGCCCGCGCAGCCGGACCGCGCCGAGGCGCAGATGGACTTCGGCGTCGTGCAGGACGACGGCGTCGGCACGAGCGGCCTGTCCGGCGACGTGATGGTGCGGCTGCGGGCCACGGTCCAGGCGCCCGGCGGCGAGGTCTGGGACCTGGCGGTCGCCGGCGGCGCGGGCCACCGCCTCGAGCTGGACGGCGTCCCCGTGACCGGCCCGCTGACGCCGAGCGCCGGCGCGCACGCCCTGGAGCTACGCGTGGCGGTGGACGGCCTCGCGGACCTGCCCGTGGTCGTCACGCTGGCGCGCGACGGCGGGGCGCCGGCGACCCTGGACCCGTTCGCGCTGGTCCACGACCAGACGTCCGCGCCGCCGACGATCAACGACATGACCGCGGTGGGCTCGGTGCTCGGCGGCAACCCCGTCGTGATCCGCGGGTTCGGGTTCTTCCCGCGCGACCACGTCACGGTGCACTGGGGCGCGGCCGACCTGACCCAGGCGGACTTCACGTCGTGGTCGGCCGAGGAGATCCGCTTCCTGTCGCCGCCGGGCACGGGCTCGATCCAGGCCACGGTGGAGACGCCGCTCGGCACGAGCAACGCGCGCACGTTCGCGTACCAGGACGACGGCCCCGTGCCGATCCAGTTCACCGAGCGCAGCGCCCACGCCGTGTCGCAGCCCACCGCCGCCGCGTGGGGGCCCGACCACCGCCTGTGGGTCGTGACGCGCACGGGCGAGGTGCGCGCGATCGCGTACGACGACGACTACCAGGTCGTCGGCGTGGACACGTACCTCGGCGTCTCGGGCCTGACGAACCACGAGGCCATGGGGATCGCCTTCGACCCCTTCCGGCCGTTCGACGGGGCGGGCGAGGTGCGCCTGTTCGTCGCGCACAACGAGATGTTCGCCCAGGGCGGCACGAGCTTCAGCGGACCCGCTCCGTACCCCGGGCAGGTCAGCCTGCTGGTCGGCCCCGACTTCGACGCCCCCGTGCCCGTGGTCACCGGCCTGCCGACGTCGAACCACGACCACGGCGTGAACGGCATGGTCTTCGACGGTAACGGCGACCTGCTGATCTGCGTGGGCGGCAACACGAACGCGGGGATCACGTGGTGGAAGATGGGGGACCTGCCGGAGTCGCCGCTCTCGGCGGCGATCGTGCGGGCGGAGCTCTCGCGCCCCGACTTCGACGGCGCGCTCGTGTACCTCGAGACGGCCACCGGGCTGCCCAGCGACGACCAGGTCGACGGCGAGGTCGTGGACGTGGCCCCGGGCACGCACGTCGCGGTGCACGCGCCGGGGCTGCGCAACCCGTTCGACCTGTGCCTGACGGTGGCGGACCGGCTGTACGCGACCGACAACGGGCCGAACTCGACGTACGGGTTCGCCTCGACCGGGCCGGGCTCGCAGACCAGCTGGCACCCGTCGCGCCAGGACGAGCTGCTGCTGGTCGAGCTCGACCACTACTACGGCCACCCCAACCGCTCGCGCGGGCGCACCGCCGGGCGCGAGAACGTCTACCGCGAGCCGGCGGCCCCCGCGGTGCCCGGCTACACGCCGCCGCTGGTCGAGCTGCCCTCCTCGTCGAACGGGCTGACCGAGTACCGCGGCGCGACCTTCGGCGACCAGCTGCGCGGCGACCTCTTCGCGATGAAGTTCAACGCCCCGGCGCGGCGCGTCGAGCTGGCGCCCGACGGCCGCGGGGTCGACGCCGTGTCGTCCCTGCCGGCCATCGCGACGGGCCTGAACCTGGTGTACGGACCGGGCGGCGCCCTGGTCTCGATCGACTACCTCGGCAACCGCGTGCGCGCCTACGGTCCGGTGGACCTGGCCGCCAGCGGGCTGACGCCCTACGACGTGACGCCCTGGCGCGCGCCGGTCGGCGGCGGGGACGAGTTCGTGCTGGCCGGCGAGGGCTTCGGGACCCTGGCGGACACCGCGGTGACCTTCGACGGGACGCCGGCGGTGCTGACGTCGGTCGGCCCGCGGCGCATCGTCGGCCTGGTGCCGGCGCGCGCGGACGTGCCGGTGGCGCCGGTCGACGTCGCCGTGACCGTCGCGGGCGAGACCCGCACGCTGCCGGGGGCGTTCCGCTACCTGCCCGCGTCGCCGGGCGAGAAGCGCGGCACGTGGAGCGCCGCGCCGCCGATGCCCCTGCCCCTGGGCGAGGTCGCCTGCGGCGTCGTCGGCGGGCGCATGCTGCTCGTCGGCGAGGGCGCCGCGAACACGCTGGCCCACGACCTGGTCGCGGGCAGCTGGCGCGACGACCTCGCCGTGCGCCCCTTCGCGGGCCACCACCACGGCGCCGAGGTGATCGGCGGCAAGTGGTACCTCGTCGGCGGCCTCGGTGCCGGCAGCGAGGGCAAGCTGCAGGTCTACGACCCCGCGGCCGACGCCTGGACCCTGGGGGCGCCGCTGCCGTGGTCGGGGGGCTCGGTGTCCACCGCCGCGATCGGCGGGTTGCTCTACGCCGCGGGCGGGATCGTCGGCAGCACGACGGTCGACCACTGCGCCGTGTACGACCCGGCGGCGGACGCGTGGACGACGCTCGCCTCGATGCCGGCGCAGCAGGGCCGCAACCACGCGGCGGCGGGGACCGACGGCGCGCGCTTCTGGGTGTTCGGGGGCCGCGGCGTCGGCAGCGGCGCGGGCAACTGGGTCGCCAACGGCTTCGACGACGTGCAGGTGTACGACCCCGCGACCGACACGTGGGAGAGCAGCGCCGACCCGGGCTCGGCCCTGGCGCCGCTGCCGATCGGGCGCGGGGGGACCGGCAAGGCCGTGCTCTACCGCGGCGAGCTGCTCGTGCTGGGCGGCGAGACGATCAACGGCCCCGGCGCCGCGCCGGGCAACGTCTACTGCACCGTGCACGCCTACGACCCGGTCGCGAACGCGTGGCGCACCGAGCGGCCCGTCCCGACGGCGCGGCACGGGATCTTCCCGGTCGTGTACGAGGGGAAGCTGTACGTGGCCGGCGGCGGCGTGGTCGCCGGGTTCTCGGCCTCCGACGCGTTCGAGGTCTTCGACCGGCAGTAGCGGTCACTGGCGGTCCAGCCAGCAGACCCAGTCGCTCGACGGCTGGTAGGGGGGCGACCCCAGCGAGACGCTCCCGCCGCCCTGCACCGCCGTGGAGGGCCCGGCGAAGACGCCGGTGCGCGGGTCGTACCAGCGGCGGCGGTACGTCCCCGGGTGGCCGGACAGGTCCAGCGCGCCCGAGCTCGACGCGTTGGGCAGGTACACGGCGTAGTGCTCGCCCGGCAGGGCGAAGACCTCGCCGCCGCCGTGGGCGCCGTGCTCGCCGGTCAGCAGGCCGTCGGCGGGCACCATGCGGTGGAACGGCAGGCCCTCCAGGAACTCGCGCGCGTGGCGGGCGTCCTCCCACATGCCCTCGCGCGTGCGGAAGTCCTCGAGGTCCAGGTCGCCGCCCACCGGCAGCGGCTGGCCGCCGAGGTACCACGACACGCCCGCCGCGCCGCTGAAGAACGCGTCGTACAGCACGCGCTTGCGCAGGTCGTCGACGTTGTTCGGCTGCAGGCCGGTCGAGGCGGGCGCGTTCTCGTCCAGGTCGACGACCCAGGGGTGGCCGGCCTGCGCCGACCACGCGCGCAGCTGCTGCGCCGTCGCGCCGGCGGAGTCGGGCGAGAACTGCACCGACGTCGCCTGGAAGCGCGCCTCGCCGACCGTCTGCTGGTAGTCCGACAGGTCGTCGAGGTTGTTGTGGAAGCACACCGGGTGGTTCCAGGGGTCCTGGTTCCGCAGGTAGTCGGCGAAGTTGCGCAGCTGGCCCAGGGGGAAGTCGTTCTCCTCGGTCAGGTTCCACTTGATCGCGGGGTGGTGCCCGAAGCGGGCCACCATCTCGCGGTACAGCAGCTTGCGCTCGACGCCCAGGGTTCCGCCGTCGAGCCACGTCTCGTTGGGCCCCTCGGTCTCGCCGAACAGCAGGTGCAGAACGATCCCGCGCCGCTGGGCGTGCTCGAACACCGCGTTCCACTGGTGCAGCCGGCTCAGGTCGTAGTGGCGGTCGTCGAAGGCGGAGCCCGAGGCCCCGACGAACGGGTGCACGTCCTGCCCGTCGCCGCCCAGGTTCATGACGAGCATGTAGAGCGAGTTCACGCCCACGCTGGACAGGTAGTTCAGCGCGCCGATCGCGCCGCGCGAGTCGCGGCCGGTGAACGAGCTCGAGAACAGCGGGTCGCCCGGGGCGAAGTCCGCCACGTGCGAGGGGAACGAGTGCACGCGGCCGACGTTGCCCGCGTCCTGGACGTCGTCGAACCCGACGAAGGCCAGGAAGTTCTCCGGGCCGCCGGCGCCGGTCTTGAGGAAGCGTGTCCCGTCCGCGAACGCGAGGTAGGGCTCGCCCACGTACCGCAGCGGCCCGCGCGCGCCGAAGCCCGGCGCGTCGGGGTCGGCGGGGAGGGCGCCGAAGCTGCCCGCGGCGCCGTCGAACCAGCCCGGCGCGCCCGCGACGGGGTCGACGTCGACGGCGACGAGCGGCCCGCGCCGGAACGAGGCGACGAAGGTCCACGGACCGGCCTCGTCGGGCGTGAAGCGCACGGCCCACACCCTGCCGGCGTCGGCGCCGGCCCCGTCGCCGGCGAAGAACCCGGGCACGTCGAGCGTGCGCCCCGACGGCGCGGTGAAGCGCACCTGCAGGCGGAAGTCCAGGAACGGGTTGGGCTGGACGTCCACCTCGGAGGCGAAGGGCCCGTCGAACCAGACCTCGAGCGGCTGCCACACGCGCGCCTCGCCGCGCACCTGCACGGTGCCCGCGGGGACCTCGTACGGGTCCGGTCGCGCCCACGGGTCCACGGCCAGGAAGCAGGCGCCGTCGACGCCGCCGGAGGTCACCTGGAGCCCCTGGAGGCGCTGGCCGGCCGGGAGCGGCGCGCCGCCCGGCAGGCGCAGGTCGCTGCTCGCGAAGGCCAGCCCGTGCACCTGCTGGCCGGCGTTCGGTCCGGCGGACGCGAAGAAGCCGGTGCCGGTCCACGTGCTGAAGGCGACGGCCTGGCCCAGGGCGCCGCCGGGCAGCACCGCGCGCACCTGCAGCGCGTCGTTGCCGCCGACCTCGAACAGGAAGAAGTCCGCGGCGGGGCCGTTGCCGTCGCGCCAGGCGCCGAGGTCGATCGTCCAGGGCGCGCCGCCGACCGACGTGCGCGCGAAGTACGTGCCCAGCTCGAAGTCGTCCGCGGCGATGGCGGCGGCCTCCTCGCCGTTCCAGCTGGTCGTCGCCCCGGACGAGCGACCGGGCGAGAGGACGCGGGCGGGGTACTCGACGCCGCCGAAGCGCAGCGCCTGGACGCGCCCGCCCAGCCGCTCGACCTCGAGGCCGCCGGCCGAGGGGTCCTGGAAGGGGGCGGGGAGCGCGAGGAGCGCGCAGAGCGCCCAGGGAGTCCGCCGGCGGGTCGGATCGGCCATGGTGGGGGGAGGGGCGCGCGGGGGCGCGGCTTGGGTGCGGGGCCTGCCGCTGCCGAAGAGCGCAGCGGCGTGTCTCCCCCCGAGAAGCTGGACGATTCTATCCGCGCCCTACGAAGTCGCAATGGGCCGCGCGCGGGGTCCCGGCGCGGGCCCGCCAGCACGGGCGCGGCGCCGTGGATCGCGCTGGCGCTCCTCGCGGGCGCCTGCGGCACACCGCCGGCGCCCGAGGCGGCCCCGCCGCCGGGCGGGGGTACCGCGGAGTGCTGCGCGGACGACCCGGACGCGTTCGGGCCCGCGAGCCCGCCGGTCGCGCCGGCGCAGGGTCCGCCGGACGCCGCCGCGGCGGACGAGGAAGCCGCGGCGCGGCGCGGCGGGCGCCTCGCGTCCCGCACCGGCGCGTGGGAGCTCGCGTGGCAGCCCGACCCCGCGCCGCTGCCGGAGGGCGAGCCCTTCGACCTCGTGGTGACGCTGCGGTCGCCGTCCGGCGAGCCCGCCGAGCTGTCGCTCGACGTCGACGCCGGGATGCCGTCCCACGGCCACGGCATGAACCGCCGCGCGCGCGTCGAGCGCACCGGCCCGTGTCGCTTCCGCGCGCGCGGCCTGCTGTTCCACATGCCCGGCCCCTGGGTGCTGTCGTTCGACGTGACGCGCGGGGCGGTGACCGAGCGCGTCGAGCAGGTGGTGGTGCTGCCGTGAACGCCGCCCCCGTCCTCGCCGCGCTCGCCGCGTCCGGCCTGCTGTTCCCGGCCGCGGTCGAGGAGGAGCGGGCGGCGCTCGACCCCGCGCTCGTCGCCGCGGCGCGCACCCACTCGCCGCTGCCCGAGCGCCCGGAGGACCCGACCAACCGCTTCCTGCACGACCCGCGCGCCGCGCGGCTGGGGCAGGCGCTGTTCCACGACCGGCGCCTGTCGGCGGACGGCGCCGTCTCGTGCGCCACGTGCCACGACGCCGCGCGCGGCCTCGGCGACGGCCAGGCCACGCCGGAGGGCTTCGACGTGCGGCGCAACGCGCCCACGCTGTGGAACGTCGCCTACCAGCGCTGGTTCTTCTGGGACGGGCGCGCCGACAGCCTGTGGGCGCAGGCGCTCGAGCCGCTGGAGAACCCGCGCGAGCACGACTCGACCCGGCTGGAGGTCGCCCACGTCGTGGCGCGCGACCCAGATTTGCGCGAGGCGTACGAGAGCGTCTTCGGCGACCTGCCGCCGCTGCACGACCCGGGGCGCTTCCCCGCGCGCGCCGCGCCGCGGCCGCTGGAGCCCGCGGACCCGGCCGACCGCGCCTGGCGGGGGATGGCCGCGGAGGACCGGGCCGCGGTCGACCGCGTCTTCGCCGGCGTGGGCAAGAGCCTGGCGGCGCACGTGGCCCGCCTGACCGCGCGGGACGCGCCCTTCGACCGCTTCGTCGCGGCGCTCGAGCGCGGCGACCCCGGCGCGGCGGACCACCTGGGCCCCGCCGCCCTGCGCGGGTTCGCGCTGTTCGCCGGCGACGGCGGCTGCCGCGCGTGCCACGCCGGGCCGCTGTTCTCCGACCGCGAGTTCCACGACCTGCGCCTGCCGCCGCTGGACGGTCGCGCGGACCCGGGCCGCGCCGCGGCGCTGGCGCGGCTCGAGGCCAACCCATTCGGCGGCGCGGGGGCGCACAGCGACGCGCCCGCGGCCGGCGCGGCGCGCCTCGAGGGCCTGCGCGGGATCGGGGCGCGGCCCGAGCTGTGGGGACAGTTCCGCACGCCGACGCTGCGCAACGTCGCCCGCACCGCCCCGTACATGCACGACGGCCGCTTCGCGACGCTGCGCGAGGTGCTGCAGTACTACTCCACGATGCGCGGCGCCGTGCCGGCCGACGCGCACGGCCACGGCGAGGTGCTGCTGCGGCCGCGCGGGTTCACGCCGGAGGAGATCGACGACCTGGTCGCGTTCCTGGAGTCGCTGACCGACGAGCGCCTCGACCCCGCGCTGCTGGCGCCGCCGGCGGAGGCCGCGCGGTGATCCGCGGTGCGTTCGCGCGGGCGGCGCTGGTCCTGGCGCTGCTGGGGCCCGCCGCCGCGGCGCTGCCCGAGCACGTCGGCCGCTTCGTCGGCCAGCTCGAGGACCTCGCCGAGCCCGTCGCCGCGGCGGTCAGCGACGCGGGCGTCGTGTACGTGGTCGAGCGCACCGCCGACCGCGTGCGCGTGTTCGACGCCTCCGGTCGCGAGCTGGTGCGGTGGGGCGGCACGGGCGACGCCCCGGGACGGCTGCGCCTGCCGGCCGGCGTCGCGCGCGCCCCCGACGGCGTGCTGGCCGTCGTGGACCAGGGCAACGACCGCGTGCAGCTCGTGAGCCCGGCGGGCGAGGTCCTGGCGGTGCTCGGCGGCCGCGGAGCGGGGCCGGGCCGGCTGTGCGAGCCCGCGGGCGTCGCGCTCGCCGGCGACGAGGTGCTCGTGGCCGACACCGGCAACGACCGCGTGGCCGTGTTCGGCCGCGACGGCGTGTGGCGGCGCGCGCTCGACGGGGGGCCCGACGACCCGCTGCGCGGCCCGCGCGCCGTGGGGGTGGACGCGGCGGGCGCCGTGTACGTCGCGGAGCCGGGCGCAGGGCGCGTGGTGCGGCTGGGCGCCGACGGCG
>JAUIDW010000530.1 GCA_030428395.1 bacterium
CCTCCCGCACCGGCGCGCCGACACCCTCGACGGCGAACGCCTCCGCGGGCCAGCCCAGGGCGCGGCGGTGCAGGCCGAAGCGCTCGGCCTTGAAGGGCCACGTCACGACGGTGACGCGCGCCGGCCAGCGGCCGGTCCGCCCGTGGAAGCCCGCGAGGGCGAAGAGCAGGTTCTCGAGCGAGTCGCGCGCGTGCTCCTCCGCCGCGGCGCGGGCGGCGACCTCGTCCCGCCCCCACCACCCGCGCGCGCGGGCCAGGCGCAGCAGGCCCTCGGCCTCGCTCCACGGCGCGTCGGCGTGCGTGCGGCCGCCCGAGGGCACGAGCAGCGCGCCCGGGTCCGCCGCGGCCCGCTCGACGCCCCGGCGCATCTGCGCCTCGAACACGGCGCCCTCGCCGCGCTGGAACTCCGCCATCCACCAGGCCTCGTCCGCGCCCGCGTCGGCGCCGGGGACGTCCCGCCAGACCGCGTGGCCGGCGACGACGATCAGGCGCTCGAGGGGGACGCTCACGGGAGGCCGCCCGGGACCTCCGGGACCCCGCGATCGTGTCCCCCCGCGCGCCGGCCGGCAAGGCGGGGCGGCGCGGCGGCGGAAAACGGGTCGGGCCTGGTTGCAGAGCGGTCCGGGCCGTTCCACGGTGACGCCGGCCCGGCCGCGACCGCCCCGCCGGCGGTCGAACGCCGGGCCCCCGCCGCATGACCCGCTTCCGCCGTCCGTCCCGTCCCCTCCTGGCCGTCGCCCTGCTCGCGGCCGCGGGCTGCGCGCCCGACGGCGCCGCGCCCACCTCCCCGCCGCCCGCCGCGGGGCCGGCGGCCGGGCCGGTCGCGGGGCCGGGGCCGACCGAGGACTGGCCGCGGACCGCGCGCCCCGAGCTCGTGCAGGTCCTGCGCGAGGACCGCGACACGCCGCGGCACCCGGCGGACGGCGGCGGGCGCGCGTGGCTCGACGGCGACGTGCCGCAGGTCGCCATCCGCGGCCGGGGCACGTGGACGATCGTGTACGAGGCGGGCGAGCTGGGCGTCGCCGAGGGCGGCCTGATCCTGTTCCAGGTCTCGTCCTACTGGGGCTGGAGCGGCCCGCAGTCGGAGGTTCCCGAGGGACCGGGCTACACCGTCGCCACGACCGACGCCGAGGGGGTCGAGCTCGAGCTGCGCACGTTCGACGCGTACCGCCTGGGCATCCGCGTCGGCGGCCGCGAGCTGCGCGCGGGCGAGCAGGTGCGCATCACCTACGGCGCGGGCCCGGCGAAGGCGCGCGCCGACGAGTACGCCGAGCGCGGCGAGACGTTCTGGATCGGCGTCGACGGCGACGGCGACGGCGTGCACCGCATGCTGGCCGAGTGCCCCACGGTCGACGTCGGCCCGCGCGGGCCGGCGCGGCTGCACCTGGTGGCGCCGTCGGTGGCGCGGCCGGGCGAGCCCGTGGAGCTGGCCGTGTCCGTGCTGGACCCGGTCGGCAACACCGGCGTGGACGTGGTCGGGACGGTCGAGCTGGTCGACGTGCCCGCCGGCGTCGAGGTCGAACCCGCGATCGAGCTCGTCGCCGGCGCGGGCGGGCGCGCGCGGACGAGCTTTCGCGCGAGCGAGCCCGGCACGCTGCGCCTGCGCGCGCGGCTCGACCTCGGCGACGGCCTGGTGCTGGAGGGCACCGCGGACCCGGTCGTCGTCGACGCGGAGGGCCCGCGCATCCTGTGGGGGGACCTGCACGGGCACTCGCACCTGTCCGACGGCACGGGCACGCCGGAGGACTACTTCGCCTACGCGCGCGACGTCGCCGCGCTGGACGTCGTGGCCCTGACCGACCACGACCACTGGGGCGTGCGCTTCGTCGACCAGCACCCCGACATGTGGGACCGGCTGCAGGCCGTCGCCAACGACTTCC
>JAUIDW010000185.1 GCA_030428395.1 bacterium
GCGCGATCATGTCCTCGCTGTCGACCGGCGTGGCGACGACGACGCCGTCGACCGCGACCGGCGGCGCGTTGCGCCAGTTGCGCTTGCGGCGGTGCGCCTCGAACTGGCGGACCTGGGGCAGGGCGATCTGCTCGTAGAGCGTCTCCCACAGCAGGTCGCCCGTGTACAGGTCCAGGGCGGCGACGGCGCCCAGGCCCGTCAGCGCGACGACGCGGTCCCCCTCGACCAGGAGCGGCGGCGCGGCGAACTCCCACTGGTGGCGGCCGAACATGTTCAGCTCGCGCTGGCCGCTGATGACCGCGCGGGACCACAGCAGCTCGCCGGTGGGCAGGTCGTAGCAGGCGACGTGGTAGTCGATGCGCCCGCGCATGCGGTAGGCCGGCACGAGCACGCGCGAGCCGACCACGACCGGCGGGCCCGCCACGCGCATGCGCTGCGGGAACGTGCCCGACTCGCCGTCCCAGAGCGTCGGGGGCATGTGGTCCCACAGCGGCGCGCCGGTCTCGAGGTCGTAGGCGAACAGCCGCCGGTCGGGGATGACCGTCGTGATGCGGATGTTCTGGAACTCGCGGTTCGACAGGTGCGTGACCGGGATCTGCAGCGCCGCCACCGCCACGCCGCTGCCGGCCGCGGGGGCGACGAGCAGCGTGTCGCGGTCGAGCCCGCTGAAGAAGTCGCGCCGGATCAGCTCGGTGTCGTCCTTGCCGGACGCCAGGCTCTTGCCCTCGCCGGCGTCGACCGCGTCCCAGCCCGGCGGCTCGTCGGACACCCAGCGCAGCACGCCGGCGTACGCGTCGACCGCCAGCAGGCGCAGCGAGGTCGACACGAGCAGGGTGTCGCCGGCCAGCACCGGGAACATGTTGAACTGGTCGGGCGAGCGGCGCTGTCCGTTGAACGGGGCCTGGCCGTCCACGTCGATCTCGACGCGCCACGAGTGGCCCTCCGGGGACGGCGGCGAGCCGGCGGCGGAGGCGACCGGCGAGCGCAGCGACGCGCCGCGCCCCTGGCGCGCGAGGTCGGCCAGGTCCCCGTCGCCGCCGTCGAGCAGCGCGCCGGCGAGGTCCACGCGGCGGTCCGTGCCCGGCGTGGTGGGCTCGTCGAGCAGCGCGCGCAGCTCCTCGGCGCGGCGCCAGGTCGAGGCCGCGCCCAGCGCGTTGCCGAGCTCGAGCTCGAGGTCGCCCAGCGTCCACCAGGCCTCGACGGCGGCGGGCGTCAGCGGCCAGCGGCGCGCGACCTCGACGAGCGCGGCGCGGTCGAGCGTGCTGCGCGCCGCCTCGAGCGCCGCGGAGGCCACGGGACCGTAGCGCTCGCGGTAGGCCGCGCGGGCCGCGTCGGGCAGCTCGAGCAGGCGGCGCCTGGCCGCCTCGGCCGCTCCCACGTGGACGGGCATCTGCGAGCGCAGGCCGTCGACCTCGAACGTGCGCCCGAGCAGCTCGCCGGGGTGCCGCTCGGAGAGCTCCTGGAGCGCCGCGACGGCCTCGGCCCAGCGCTCGGCGGCGAAGTGCTCGTCGGCGCGCGCGAACAGCTCCTTGGCGGTGCGCGTCTCGGGGATCGCGAAGCTGCGCGTCTCGACCTCCATCTCGGGCTCCTGGACGCGGAGCGCGGGCGCGGCGGACGCCGTCGCCGCGAGGAGTGCCAGGATCGCCGCCGTTCGGATCATGTCGCTGTTCTTCGGCTCGCCTAGACCAGCTCCACGCGCTTGCGCAGGATCCATTCCGCGGAAAGCAGCCCCAGGGCCACCAGGAGGGTGGTCCACGAGTCCCAGACGTCGTCGAGCTGCGTCGAGATCGGCTCGCGGCGCTCCTCGCCGCCGGGGAACTCGGCGGCCAGCTCGGTCAGGTGCGCGAGGTCGACGGCGGTGCCGCCGGAGGCCAGCGACAGCTCGCGCAGCAGCGCGGGATCCGGCGACGGATCGGCGTTCTCGCGCGAGGGCAACACGACCTCGAACTCGGCCGACGCGATGCGCTGGTCGGCCTGCTCGATCCACGTGCGGACCAGGCCGGGGCGCTCGGCGTCGAGCGTGCCCCGGAAGTTGCCCGGGCGCCCGTCGACGGCCTGCAGCTGCAGCTCGACCGTCGCGCCGTCGGGGCCCTGGACCTGCACGGTCTGGTAGGGGGCCTCGCTGGGGCGGAAGTCGGTGTCGAGCACGCGCGCCTCGAGCACGATGCGGTCGCCCAGGTCGTACGTGGTGCGCGGCGTCTCCAGGCGGTAGCGCCCGTCGCCGCTCTTCAGGCGGCCGAGCGCGAGCCAGCGGATCGCGTTGCGCCAGAAGCGCTCGAGGTAGCGGTTCTCGTAGCGGAAGCGCCAGCGCCACGTGGCGTCGAGCCCCAGGAACAGCGTGCGCCCGGCGGGGAAGTAGCCCGCGACGAGCAGCGGGTGCCGCCCGTGGTTGTTGCCGTCCAGCGGGTGGCGCAGCAGCACCTGGCTGGCGGCCTTGGCGCGGCTGACCGGGTAGTACCAGTAGAAGCCCCGCAGGCCGCCCGGGTCCTCCCACAGGCGGCGGTTGACGTCGAGGTCGGCGTGCAGGCGCACGATCTCGTGCGGGTTCAGCGGGTCCTCGAGCACCGGCCGGACCTCGCGCGACGTGTCGCCGGAGAAGCCCAGCAGGGAGCCGGAGTCCAGCTCGACCGGCAGCAGGTCCTCGAGCGGCGTGCCGAGGTACGCGCGCGGGTCGTCGTACTCGCCCGCCTGGAACAGCAGGCCGCCGCCGCGCTCGACGAACTCGTAGAGCGAGGCCATGAACTCCTCGCACCGCGCCGGGTCCGGCGAGACGGCGTAGGGGTTCACGTCGCCCAGGATGACCACGTCGTAGCTCTGCAGCAGCGTCTGGCGGTCGGTCGGGACCTCCTGCAGCGGCGGCAGGCTGGACGAGCTCTCCTGGATGAAGTCGGGCGTCGCGGACAGCAGGAACGCCTGGAACTCGATGTTCGCGTCGGAGCGCTTGAGGATGTTCAGCGCCAGCTGGCGGTAGTCCCAGCGCGGGTAGCCCTCGACGTACAGCACGCGCACCTTCTCGGGGGTGACGTGCACGCCCAGCTCGAGCGCGTTGTCGTCCACCAGCGTCTCGTCGGGCAGCGGCGGCGTCGTGACGCGGAAGCGGCGCTCGCTGGTGCGCGTGTCGGGCGAGCCGGGGGGCGCCACCAGCAGCACGCGCTCGCCGGCCTCGGACAGGCGCACCTCGCTCTCGGCGACGACGCGGCCGGGCCCGTTCTCGTCGCCGGTGACCTCCTCGAGCACGACCGGCGTCGAGGGCAGCTCCTGGACGCCGCGGCCGACGATGCGCACGACGATGGCGACCTCGTCGCCCTCGAGGGCGCTGGGCGGGGCCTCGACGAGCTCGAGCACGACGTTGCGCTCGGGCCGCGTGTCGCCGATCACGACGGTGTGCACGGGCACGCCGGCGCCGGCGGCGGTGCGGGCGGCCTCGACCGCGGGGGCGCCGCCGTTGGAGCGTCCGTCGGACAGCACCACGACGTCGGTCACGTGCCGGCCGCGGTGCGCGGCGAGGGCCTGCTGCAGCGCGTCGCCGACGTGGGTCGCCGAGCCGCGGCCGGCGAGGGCCTCGGGGTCGGAGAGCGGCACGACGGCGTCGGAGAAGGCGAACAGCCGGGCCTCGTAGCCCTCCGCGGCGAGGCGCGGGAGCAGCTGGCGCTCGAGCGCGGCGCGGGCGAGGTCCAGGCGGCGGGTCTCGTCGAGCGCGCCGTCGGCGAGGGTCGCCAGCGCCTCGCGCGCCCCGGCGTCGCCGCGGTAGCTGTCCGCGCGGCGCATGCTGGCCGAGTCGTCGACCAGCACGATGACCTCGGCCGAGCGCACCTCCTCGAGGCGCTGCACGACGACCGGGCGGAACAGCACGAGGAGCAGGATCAGGATCGCGGCGAAGCGCAGGGTGGACAGCAGGACGCGCCAGGTGGCGGTGATCGACTCGCGGGCGTAGCCGGCCCAGCTGACGAGCGCGGCCAGGGGCAGCAGCACCAGGACGACGACCCACAGCTCGGGGACGTCCATCAGGCGCAGGCTCTCGCGCACGCCCTCGGAGGGCGCGGCCTGCAGCAGCGCGAGGGCGGCGCTCACGACGCACCTCCGCGGAACGGGTCGGACCCGGGCGCGGCAGTCGCCGCGGGAGCGCTGGGCGCGTCGGGGCGGCCCGCGCCGGCGCGGCTGCGCCCGATCCACGCGGCCCACAGGCTCTCGAGCACGAGCGCGACCAGGCACGCGCCCGCGAGCCAGCGCCACAGCTCGCCGCGGTCGGGGGCCTCGGGGGCGGTGCTCGCGCTCTGGGCGTCGCGCGCCACGAGGCGCAGGGCGGGGTGCAGCGCGTCGAGCTCCGCGGCGCCCAGCCGGTCGAGGTCCCCCTCGTCGGGGTCGACCTGCACGGCGAAGGCGATCTCGCCGGCGCCGACGGTCTCGATCGTGTAGAGGCCCGCGCGGTCGGTCTCGGTCACGGTGGGCAGGGACCAGACGTTCGCGCCCGCGGACTGCGGCTCGGCGTCGAGCAGCCGGCGCGACCCGTCGGGGCGCACGAGCTTCAGCTCGCGCGGGAAGGCCGTGACCTCGGCGCGCAGCGGCTGGCCCACGCCGACGTTGCGCGCCGAGGCGCGCGGGCGGCCGGCGTAGCGCAGCAGCTCGTGCACCAGCGGGACGAGCGTGCGCGGCGACTCGGGCAGCCGCGTCCAGGCGTTGTCCAGCGTCGTCGTCCACAGGAAGACGGACCCGCGGTCGTAGGGGCGCTCGACCAGGAGCGGCGACTGGTCGTGGTCGTCCAGGCGCGCCAGGACGCGCGCGTTCTCGTGCAGCGAGCGCGTGGCCGTGAACTCGTACACCGGCACCTCGGTCAGCAGCGGCTGCCAGCGCTCGTCGGCGAAGAACGCGAGCGCGGGGTGCAGTTGGTCGAACTCGCGCACGCGGTAGTACGCCTCGCGGCGGGACGCGACGGCGACGGTGCGGTCGAGCTCCGCGGGGAGCAGCCCGGAGCCGTCGGCGCGGAACAGGCGCTGGTTCCAGGCGGGGCCGTCGACCTGGTCGCCCATGGACGCGATCAGGGCGCCGCCGCCGGCGACCCACTCCTCGAGCTCGCGGGCGGTGCGGTCGGACACGCGCGCGACGTTCGCCAGCAGCACGACGTCGAAGTCGGACAGGTCGAGGTCGGGGGCGTGCAGGTCGGACTCCAGCACGACGCGCGGCTGGAACGGGCGGGCGTCCTCGTCGACGACCTCGGGGTCGGGGGGCTGCAGGACGGCGGCGACGAAGCCGACCTCGTCCTGCTCGAGCTCGGGGGCCGGCGCGCCGTCGACCAGCAGGGCGCGGACCGGCGGCGGGACGGTGACCACGCGCGTGCGGACGTCGTCGGCGTCGTAGCGGTCGGCGTCGACCGCCGCCGTCAGGACGTGCTCGCCGGGGGTCGCGAACTGCACGGAGAAGGTCGCGCGCTCGGTGGCGCGCGCGCCGAGCCGCTCGATGCGGCGGTGGGGGCGCTTCTCGCCGTCGACCGACAGCGTCACCCGCACGTCCGAGCGCGGGCGCCCGCCGTGGTTGGTCACGGCCACCTGCACCTCGACCGGCAGGCCGGGCGCCAGCAGGCCGGCGGCGAGCTCGATCTCGCGGACCCCGACGTTCGGCGGGGTCGCGTCGGCGGGGCCGAGGTCCTCGACGTAGACGCGCACGCCCAGCTCCTCGAGGCGGTCGAGCTCGTCGGCGAGCACCAGGGGCTCGCCCGCGTCGCCGGGGCCGTCGCCCGCGGCGGCGGTCCGCGAGCCGATCCCGCCCCCGTCCCCGCCGGCCCCGGCGGCGACCCCGTCCGCGGGCGCGAAGCTGCGCCGCTGGAGGTCGGTCAGCACGCGCACCTCGAGCGAGCTCTTGCCCGAGCCGGCCGCGTCCTCCTCGGCGAAGCGCACGACCTCGCCCAGGGCAGCGGCGAGGTCGAGCGGCTCGTCGGTGGGCTCGTCCAGCGTCCCGAGCAGCGACAGCGCCTCGTTGGGCGAGCGCCACGACAGGAGGCGCGGGTACTGGCCGGCCAGCAGCAGGCGCACGGTGTCGCCGCGGCCGGCGTCCAGGTCGAGCGCCAGCTCGCGCGCGCGCGCGACGACGCGCTCGAAGACGGACTCGACGTTCTCGCGGTACCGCGTGGAGGCCGAGCCGTCGAGCACGAGCACCACGTCGCGGCGGCTCTCGGTCAGCGCCGCCAGCGGGCCGTCGGAGCCGGTGTAGGGGCGCGCGGCGGCCAGCGCCAGCAGCGCCACGCCGGCCATGCGCAGCAGCAGCAGCAGGAAGTTCTCGACGCGCGCGCGCCGCCGCGTGCGGCGGTAGGCCTCGAGCACGAACTGCATGGCCGCCCAGGCCATCGGGCGGTGCCGCTGCCGGTTCAGCAGGTGGATGACGAGCGGCACCGAGGCCAGCGCGACGCCGGCGGCGAGGGCCGGGTTGACGAAGCCGTCGAACACCTAGGCCCTCCTTCCGCGGCTGCGCGCCATGCGGCGGGCGAGGTACGTGGAGAGCACGACGTCCACCGGCGCGTCCGTCCGCAGCTGGACGTAGTCGACGTTCAGGATGCGCGCCTCGCGCGCCAGCGCGTGGTTGTGCTTCTCGATCTCCTCCAGGTACGCCGTGCGGATCTGCTTGGGGTCGATCTTCAGCGTGCCGGCGCCCTCGAGGCCGTCGAGGCGCACCATGTGGTCCAGGTCGAAGGTCAGCTCGACCGGGTCCAGCACGTGGAACAGGATCGGCTCGTGCCCGTGGTGCACGATGCGGCGCAGGCCCTCCACGACGCGCTCGAGGTCGTCGAAGAAGTCGGAGAAGATCGCCACGATGCCGCGCTGGCGCAGCCGCGAGTTCAGCCAGCCGAGCACGTCGCCGACGCCCGTGGGGCCGCCGGGGACCGTGGCCTCGAGCGCCTCGAGGATCTCGCGCTCCTGCACCTCGCCGTTCTTGGGCGGGACCTTGGCGCGCTCCTCGTTGTCGAACACGACCAGCCCGGCGGTGTCGCGCTGGACCAGGACGAGGTGGGCCAGGGCCGCCGCGCACCAGCGGGCGTAGGCGAACTTGCTCCACTCGCCCGAGCCGAACGCCATCGACTCGCTGGCGTCCAGGAGCACGTGGCAGACCAGGTTGGTCTCCTCGACGAACTCCTTGATGACCAGGCGGTCGTTGCGCGCGAAGACCTTCCAGTCGATGTGGCGCAGCTCGTCGCCGACGACGTACTCGCGGTGCTGCGCGAACTCGGGCGAGCTGCCGCGGAACGGCGAGCGGTGGTGCCCCGACATGAAGCCCTCGACCACCGTGCGGGCCACCAGCTCCAGGCCGGCGAGGCGATCGAGGACGGCGGGGTCGAGGGTGGCTCGGGACAAGGGCTCGGCGGCGGGGTCGGGGACGAGGGGAAGCGCGCGGCCCGCGCGCGCGGGCCCGGTCGGAACAGCGGACCGGCGCAGCCGGTCCAAATGGAGAACAGCGGACCGGCGCAGCCGGTCCGCGGGGATCAGGCCACGCCCGGGACGCCGGCGCCGACGGCGGCGGCCGGGTCGACCTCCTGCAGCAGGCGGTCGACGATCAGGTCGGACGTCATCCCCTCCGCGGCCGCGGAGAAGTTCGTGACGATGCGGTGGCGCAGCACCGGGTGCGCGACGGCCTGCACGTCCTCGACGGCCACGTGGTCGCGACCGTGGAGCGCGGCGTGGGCCTTGGCGCCCAGGATCAGGTACTGGCTCGCGCGCGGGCCGGCGCCCCACGTCACCCACTCGCGCAGGAACGCCAGCGGCGCGTCCGAGCGCACGCGCGTCCCGCGCGTCAGGGCCAGGGCGTAGTCGTAGACGTGGTCGGCCACCGGGACCTCGCGGACGGACTCCTGCAGGGCCAGCAGGTCCTCGCCGCCGAGCACCACGTCGGGCTCGTCGGGCTTGCCGCCGGTGGTGCGCTTCAGGATCTCGCGCTCCTCGTCCAGCGTGGGGTAGCGCACGTTGACCATGAACATGAACCGGTCGAGCTGGGCCTCGGGCAGCGGGTACGTGCCCTCCTGCTCGATCGGGTTCTGGGTGGCCAGCACGAAGAACGGCGCCGGCAGGTGGTGGCTGCGGCCGCCGACGGTCACCTGGCGCTCGACCATCGACTCGAGCAGCGCGGCCTGGGTCTTGGGCGGCGTGCGGTTGATCTCGTCGGCCAGCACGACGTTGGCGAAGAGCGGCCCCTTGGCGAAGCGGAACGTGCGCTCGTTCGTCTCGGGGTCGATCTGCAGCAGGTCGGTGCCCGTGATGTCGCCCGGCATCAGGTCCGGCGTGAACTGGATGCGGTTGAACGAGAGGTCCAGCGTCCGCGCGAGGCTCGAGATCAGCAGAGTCTTCGCCAGGCCGGGGACGCCGACCAGCAGGCAGTGCCCGCGGGTCAGGATGGCGATCAGGAGCTGGTCGATGACCTCGTCCTGTCCGACGATGACCCGGTGCAGCTCCCGCTTCATCTGGTCGTAGGCGCTGCGGAGACGGTCGAGGGACGCTTCCTGCATGGATGGCTCTCGTGGGGCGGAGGGTGGTGTCGCGGGGGTCGCGAGCGGCGAGCGGGCGCCCGCGGGGTCGACGTTCCTAGTCGAGGCCCCGCGGGGGTCCTACCTTATATTGGCTTTCGGCATTCCGGCCGCGCCGCTGGTGATTCCGGCCGGCCCCGGGCACCTACGTTCCCAGTGCTCGAACGCGAGTCGCTGACACAACTGTGACGCGCCCCCCGCGGGCGGCGTGCGGGCTCAGCGCGGGCTGGGTCCGAACACCCAGCCGAGCGAGCTCGGCCGCCCCTCCGCGGCCGGCTGGTGGGGACCGGTGATCAGGATGCGGTTGCCGAACAGGTGCACCGTGCCGCCCAGGCCGGCCTCCCCGCCGCGCGGCCGCCGCGGGCCCGTGGCCACCGTGCTGGGCAGCAGCCCCGCGCTGCGGCAGAGGTACAGCTCGCGTTCGCGGTCGAAGACGTAGACACCCCGGTCCGTCGACACGACGAGCGCACCGCCGGCCGTGGCGGCGGCGCCCGCGAGGACCTCCTCCGGCGCCAGGTGCAGGGCCTGCTGGACGCTGCCGAGGCGGGGCTCGACCAGCGCCAGGGCGGGGCGCACGCCCGCCCGCTGCAGCACGACGCTGCGCGGCCCCAGCGCGTCGAGCAGCGCGCGCGGCCGCGGGACGGCGGCGGGGGGGTGGGCCAGCAGGCCGCGGCCGTCGAGGTCCGGGCCGGGGCGCAGCCAGTAGAGCCGGTCGGAGTCGCCCGGGGCCACGTGCAGCAGCTCCCCGGACAGCACCGGCCGCGCGGCGCCCCAGGAGCGCTCCTCCGCGTCGCGCCGGCGCGTCCGCAGGGCCCAGTCGACGCGACCGTCGACGGCGGCGACCGAGGCGACCACGCCGAGCTGGGTGACGACCACGGCGCGGTCCCCGGCCACGCCCAGGGGCTGGCCGTTGGAGATGCGGTCGGCGGTCATCAGCACCCCGCCGCCGGCGCGGCCGCGCTCGACGCCCTTGGCGAGCCACGTGGTCCACTGCGGCTCGCCGGTGCGGCGGTCCAGGCCGACCAGCCAGGCGCGCACCTCGCCGCCGGTCGCGAAGCGCGAGTCGCCGAACACGCCGGCCTCGCGCCGCAGGCGCTGCCAGACCTGGACGACGACGGTCTCGCCGACGATCACGGGCCCGGGCTGGATCTCGTAGTCGCCGAGCGCGTCGAGCAGCGGGTGCCGGCGCGGCGCGCCGTCGGCGTCGAACACGCGGTGCTCGCGCACGGCCCACCGCAGCCGCGGGAGCAGCTCCCCCGGCTCGGGCGGCACCACGGCGATCAGCGCGTTGCCGCGCTCCGCGTCGGCGGTGCCCTGCACGAGCACCAGCGCCTCGCCGTCCCACAGCGGCAGCAGCGGCCAGCCCGGCGCACCGCGGGGCATCACGACCTCGTCGGGCCCGAGGTCCGCGGCGAGCTTGGCGGGCTCGAAGGCGCCCTCGATCGCGCCGGTCTCGAGGTCGAGCAGGTGCACGCGCGAGGCCGTCTGCAGCGCCGCGCGGCCGTCGCCCAGGTCGACCGCGCCGGGGCGCACGCCGCGGTCGGCCGACGGCAGGTCCGCCCGGCCCTCCACTCCGGGGTCGTCGATCAGGAAGATGTTGACGAGCTCGAGGCCCGCGACGGCGCGCCAGTCGGTCGTCTCGGCCGGCGCGGGCGCGGACCCCAGCGCCGCGACGACCGCGCGCCGCGCGGCGAACGCCTCCGGCAGGAACGGGGCCCCCAGGTCGCCGTCGCGCGCGTGGCGCTCGGCGCGGTCGAGCCACGTGGCCGCGGCGGCCGCC
>JAUIDW010000531.1 GCA_030428395.1 bacterium
ACACGGCGGCCCGTCGGGGCCCCGCGGCTCGCGTCGGCGACGGCTGCACCGCGCCCCGGCCGGGGCGCGGGACCGCGCCGGGCCGCGCCGGGCCGCGCCGGAACCGGGGGCGGGCCACCGCGCCGGAAGCGGCCGGCGGTCGCCCGGTCGGCCCGCGGGGGAGGCCGGCGCGCCGGCCTCACGCGTTCGGGTTGGGCGCCATCGCGACCAGGAGGACGGCGCGCTCGTCCGAGTCGTTGCGCACGCCGTGCACCTCGCCCGGCCCCGACCAGGCCAGCTCGCCGGGGCCCAGCTCGCGCTCCTGCCGGCCGATCGCGGCCGTCACGCGGCCCTCGACCACGTAGTAGAACTTCGTCGCCCCGGCGTGCTCGTGGGGCTTCTGGGCCTGGCCCGGCTCGAGGCAGTAGACGTCGCAGAACATCTGCTCGGTCTCGAACAGGTTGACCTTGCTCAGCTTCCCCTCGGAGAAGCTGCGGACGGCGTGGGTGTCGACGTAGCTCACGTGGGCATCCTACGGCGGGCCGGGCTTCAACCGGCCGGGCCGGTCCTGTCTAATCCGGGAGGGAATGCCCCTCGGATGTCTCCCATGACGGCCCGGACCCGTTCGCGGCGCACCGCGCTTCGCGCGCTGTCGGTCCTGCTCGGGGCGCTCCTCGCCGGCCCCGCGGCGGCCCAGGTCCCCGAGCTGCTCGGAGGGACCCAGGAGGAAGCTGCCCCGCCGGACGAGGTCGCGGCGGAGCCCTCGCTCGACGAGCGGCGCGCGGCGGTCGCCACGGAGCTCGCGGCCAACCGGGACGCGCTCGCCGCCGCGGAGGACGGGACCTCGGACGCCGGCGCGCTGGCCGAGGACGTCGCGGCGCTGGAGCGCATCGAGTTCCTGCTCGAGCGCGCGGACTCGCTGGGCGAGCGCCTGGTCGACCTGCAGGCGGAGCGCGCCGACGTCGCCGAGCGCCGCCGGCGCTGGGAGGACGGGACCGCGGCCCGGACGGTCGACTTCCTCGAGCTCGAGAAGCTGCGCGAGCGGCGCTGGGTGCTGCAGCGGCGCGAGCCGATCAAGGCCGAGGCCACGGGCGCCGCGGAGACCGTGCTCGCGCGCGCGCAGGGCGTCGCGCGGGAGGCGGAGCGCGAGCTGCGCCAGGCCGAGGACCGCGCGGCCGAGGGCGGCGCGCCGGCCGAGCGCGTCGGGCGTTCGCGGGCGCGGCGGCGCGCCGAGCTCGCGCTGCGCGAGGCGCGCGAGGAGCTGGGGGTCGCGCAGCTCGAGCGAGACGTGGTCGCGCTGGACCTCGAGATGCTGCGGGAGGAGATCCAGCTGCTCGACGAGCAGGTCGAGGCCTACGCGGAGACCGCGCCGTTCTCCGAGGAACACCTGCGGACGATCCTCGCGGAGCTCGCGGCCCGGCGCGCGGAGCTGATGCGCCAGCGCGGCATGCTCGACGCCGACCTGGCCCAGCTCGTCCAGCTGTCCCGCGCGGCCCGCACCCGGGCCGAGTCCGGCGGCGCGGGCGCGGAGCAGGCGGCCCAGGAGGCCGAGACCCTGCGCCGCGAGCGCAGCCTCCGCCGGCAGGAGCTCGGCGTCCGCGAGAACGAGCTCGACCGCCTGGACGACGTCGAGGAGCTGTGGCGCCGCCGCTTCGACATGGCCACGTCCCGGCCGCCGCGGGCGGTCCGGCGCGAGTGGCTCGCCGACGCCGAGCGGCTCCTGCTGGAGCTCGACTCCCAGGCCCGCCTGGACCGCGCGGAGCTGGCCGAGCTGCGCGCGCAGCGGCAGGAAGCGCTGGCGGACGTCGCCGAGGCCGACCCGGGCGACCCCGTCGCGACGGCGGCGCTGCGCGTCCGCGTCGACGCCCTCGACGAGCTCCAGGACGTCTACGAGGCCGA
>JAUIDW010000186.1 GCA_030428395.1 bacterium
CGTCGAGGTGGAGCCGCTCCGCATCACGTACCGCTCGACCAAGCAGATCATCGACTTCGCGCGCGATGTGCTCGGCCCGCTCCGCCCCGACGAGCTCGGGGGGGAACGGCGCCAGCGTGCGGGCCGCCTCGGTGCGCACGAGCCGGACCGGGTCCTCGAGCCGCGGCGCGACCGCGGCGGCGACGCGCTGGGGCCACGGCGCCGGGGCGTCGGGCGGCACGATCTGGAAGGCGTCCACGGCGGCGCGGCGCACGAGCGCGTCGTCGTCCTCGAGCGCGGCCTCGGCGGCGTCGAGCACGACCGGGTCGCCGAACCGCGCCAGCTCGCGCAGCGCGGTCGCGCGCACGATGCCGGGCGCCTCGGGGTCCGCCGAGAGCCGCGCGAGCTCGGGGACGGCCGCGGGGTCGCCCGCGCGGCCCAGGGCCAGCGCCTCGCCCCAGTGGCGGCCGCGCGCGGGCCCGTCCCCGCGCCACTCCGCGATGCGCGCGGCCGCCCAGGCGGCGTCGCGGTCGGCGTGGCAGCCGCCGCACGCGTTGGGCACGCCGAGGCGCTCGGTCAGGTCGGGGCGCGGGACCTTGAACCCGTGGTCGCGCCGCGGGTCGACCACCATGTAGTCGGTGGACGGCATGTGGCAGTCGACGCAGGCCGTGCCCGGGCCGTCGCCGGGGTGGTGGTGGTGCTCGGGGCCGTCGTAGACCTGGGCGACGATCGTGGGGTACTCGGGCGGCGGCGCGGCGGAGTGGCAGCGCACGCAGAGGGCGTTGTCGTCCGCGAGCAGGCGCGCGGAGTGCGGGTCGTGGCAGTCGGTGCAGCGCACGCCCTGGGCGTACTTGCGCGACTGCAGGAACGAGCCGTAGACGTACACCTCGTCCAGGATCTGGCCGTCGGCGTGGTAGAGCGGCTCGGTCAGGAGCGCGAGGTCGTAGTGGTCCAGGAACGGGTCGCCGTGGCGGTAGTCGCCCGTGACCTCGCTGCGCCGAGCGTGGCAGCGGGCGCACGTCTCGATCTGCTCGCGCGAGTCCGCCGCGTCGAGCTGGACGACGAGCCCCTTGGGGTCCTCGGCCGTGGGCTTCGCGCCGGTGCGCGCCTGCTCCTCGGCCCAGGCCACGTGTGCCGAGCCCGGCCCGTGGCACGCCTGGCAGCCGACGTTCACCTCGTGCCAGGTCGTGTCGAAGGTGCGGGTGCCGGGGTCGTAGCCCTTGTCGAGGCCGGTCGAGTGGCACTCGGCGCACATGTGGTTCCAGTTGAACTGGAGGCCCGTCCAGTGCAGCGGGTCGCCGGGGGGGATGGGCTCGTCGTACAGGTGGAACCAGCGCCCGGCGGCGGTGTCCCAGGCGACCGTCAGGGACTGCAGGCGGCCGCGGTCGAGCTCGATCAGGTACTGCTGCAGCGGGTCGACGCCGAAGGTGTAGCGCACCGGGAACTCCGCCGGCGCGCCGTCGGCGTCGTCGGTCTCGACCCAGAACTCGTCGCCGCGGCGGAAGAAGCGCGTGCGCACCCCGAAGTGCTCGAAGGCGGCGTCGTCGAAGTCGCCCAGCACCGTGCCGTCGGTCGCCGGCAGCATGGCCAGCGCGTGGTGCGAGCCCTCCCAGCCGTCGCGCTGGTCGGGGTGGCAGGCGTAGCACGAGCCGGGGTCGACGAAGGCACCGGGGCCGCCGTCCGAAGGACCGTCCGCGCGCCCGCCGGCCACCGAGGCGCCGGAGCCCGCCGTGCTCCCGGAGCCCCCGGTCCCTGCCGAGCCCTCGCGGCAGGCCAGGAGCGACGCCGCCCCGGCCGTCGCGACGGCGACGACCAGGGCGAGCGCGGAGGCGCGCCCGCGCGGCGCGCCGGAGTCGTCGGCCCGCGGGCGGGCCTCGCGGCCCGCCCGCGGCGGAGCCGGGCGGGTCGTCACTGGATGTCGACGAGCTCCACCAGGAACACCAGGTCGGCGTTCGGCGGGATCGTCGGCGGAGAGCCCTGGGCGCCGTAGGCGAGCTTGGAGGGGATCACGAAGCGGTAGACGGCGCCCTTGTTCATCAGCTGCAGGCCCTCCTGCCAGCCGGGGATGACGCCCATGACGGGGAAGCGGGCCGGCTCGCCGCGCTTGTACGACGCGTCGAAGCTGGTGCCGTCGGTCAGCCAGCCGGCGTACTCGACGACGACCTGCGACTGCGGGCTGGGCTTGTCGCCCTCGCCCTCCTTCACGACCTGGTACTGCAGGCCGGACTCGGTCGCCTTCAGCTCGCCGGCGGCGGGCATCACGAACTCGGGCATCACGATCTGCTTGGCCTCGACCAGCTCGAGCTCCCAGATCGTCGGCTGGCCGACACCGAGCTCGGCGGGCACCTCGAGGCGCACGCGCTGGCCGACCTTCATCGAGTAGATGGCGTCGGCCATGAAGGCCAGGCGCATGCCGGAGCGGTCGCCCTTGAACGGCCCGGTCTGCTTGCCCGACCAGTCCATCAGCTCGCCCTCCGGCGACCAGATGGCGTAGTCGACCGTCACGACGTCGTCGGGGCCGGGCACGGGGCCGGTGCCCTCCTTCACGGTCTCGGAGACCAGGCCGTTCTCGGACGTCGTCTGGTTCTCCGGGTTGCCGGGGCGGAACTTCGGCGCGGCGACGAAGTCGAGGAGCTGGACGTCGAAGAGCAGCGTGGCGTTCGGCGGGATGCGCGGCGGCGCGCCGCCGGCGCCGTAGCCCAGGTCGGGCGGGATGATGAGCTGCCAGCGGGCGCCCTTGGTCATCAGCGCCAGGCCCTCGTTCCAGCCCTCGATCACGAGGCCGAGCTGGAACTCGGCCGGCGCGCCGCGCGTGCGCGACGAGTCGAACTGCGTGCCGTCGGTCAGGGTGCCGGTGTAGTGGACGACGACCTTGTCGCCCAGCGCCGGGCTGGGGCCCTCCTCGCCCTCCTCGAGCACGACGTAGGCGAGCCCGGAGTCGAGCTTCACGGCGTTCTCGGGCAGCTCGTACTCGGCCGCCGGACGGCTGGCCTGGGGCACGGCGGCCACGGGGGCCGCGGCGCTGGGCGCGGACGGCGCGGAGGGGGCGGAGGGCTCGGTGCCGTTCCCGCAGGCTGCGAGGGCGAGGCCGAGCGGGAACGCGATGCGGTGGATCATGGGGCTGTCGCTTGGGATGGGCGCGGCGGGCGCGGGGGGCGCGGGGAGAGGCGCGGCGGGCCGGGGGGAGGCGGCCGGACGAGGGGGCCGGGGGCCGCGCGCCGCGCGGAAGCGCAGCAGGGTAGTCGAATCGGCCGGGGCGGGCCCGGGGTTTCCCGGGCCTTCGCCGCCCCCGCGCCCGCCGCGCGCCGCCCGGACCCCGCAGGCCCCCGCCGGGGCGTCCGGGGGGATTCCGGGGGGCGCCGGGGAGCCGCGCTAGCGGGCCTGCGCGGCGCGGCGCGCCTTCGCCTCGCGGTGGGCGCCGCCCCACAGGTAGAGGCGGACGCGCGCGACGCCCTTCACGTCCTCCCAGGCGGTCGACACGATCTTCACGCGGCTGTCGTCGTCGTCGATCCACGTCACGGGGACGTCCTTCACCGGGTAGCCCTGCTTCTCCGACAGCGTCAGCAGCTCGGTGTCGAAGAACCACGCTTGGTCGACCACCTGCGGCACGACCTCCTGCACGACGCGGCGCGAGCAGGCCTTGAAGCCGCATTGCGCGTCGCTGAAGCGCGTCTGCAGCACGAGCTTCACGAGCAGGTTGTAGCACCGCGAGATGAACTCGCGCTTGGGCCCGCGCGTCGTGCGCGACTCGCGCATCAGGCGGGAGCCGGTGGCGACCTCGAAGCCGTCCTCGTGGATGGCGCGGCAGAGCTTCTCGAGCGCCTCGAGCTCCGTCGACAGGTCGACGTCGGTGTACGCCACGATGTCCGCGTCGCTGGCCGACCACGCGTGGCGCAGCGCGCGCCCGCGGCCGCGCTGGTCCAGCCGGAAGCAGACGACGTCGTCGAAGCGCTCGGCCAGCCGCTCGGCGACCTCCAGCGTGCCGTCGGTCGAGCCGTTGTCCGCGACCGTGATCCGCCAGCGGTAGGGGAAGGTCGCGCCCAGGAACTCGCGCAGCCGAACGACGCTGCCCTCCAGCACGTGGGCCTCGTTCAGCACGGGCACGACGAGGTCGACGAGGGGGGTGTCGGACATGGAGCGAGGGGGGCGGGGGGCGCGTTCGAGGGCGGGTCAGTTTGCCGGGCACCGCGCGCGAGGAGAAGGGGCGGAACGCCTGCGGCGATGGGTGGCGTCGGGTGCGAGGCGTGGACGGGTCAGGTGCCGCGCGCGGGTCGGGCGGGCAGGACGGGGCGGGAAGCGCCCGGCGCGGCGGGGGGTGCGGCGGCCTCCTGGCGCGCGCCCAGCCACCAGACGGCGGCGACCGCGAGGCCGGTCAGAGCGAGGATCGCCAGCGGCAGCAGCGGGCCGTGGAGCAGGCCGCCCTCGCCGCCGGACGTGCGGCGCAGCACGGCGAGCCAGGGGAGCTGCGGCCCCTCCTCGAGCAGCACGCGGTAGGACAGCGGCACCGCCGTCTCCGACAGAAGCGTCGACCAGTAGTCGGGCAGGCTCCACTCGGGCACGCCGCGCGCCACGGCGAGATCGCGCAGGTTCTTCTCGGTGTCCCGCACGACGCGCGCGGTCGTCAGGACCCAGGTGTGGAACACCGCCAGGGCGCTGACGACGGCCAGGGTCGGCCGCGACCAGCGCGCCATCGGCTCGCAGGCCGCCAGGTACAGGAACGGCACCACGGGCAGCAGGTAGCGGAAGCCCGTGTTGAACTGCATCAGCGAGTACACGTTCGCCGCGCAGAACAGCATGAACGTCAGCACGAGGGCGCCGAAGAAGAGCCGCTCGCGGCGGGGGACCAGGCGCAGCTCCTCGCGCGCGCCCCGCAGCGGCAGCAGCGCGACCAGGAGCAGCGGGCCGAACGTGAAGAGCCCCCAGCCCGGGCTGAAGAGGTTCTTCACGAACACCTCGAGCGACGGCCACGAGATGCCCTTCACGCCCTCCTCGGTGTAGTTCACCGGCGGCATGACGAACTGCCCCGGCGTGAACGGGTCGCCGTACATCCACCACTGCGTCAGCAGCAGGAACACCAGGCCGGGCAGGGAGGCGAGGACGAACGGCGCGGACTCCTTCAGCGCGCGCCACCAGCCGCCCGAGGGCACGCGCGCCAGCACGAGGTACGCGTACAGCACCGCGCAGGGCACGGCGCCGGCGTAGTCCAGGGCGAAGGCCGCGCCGGCGAGCGCCCCGGCGCCGAGACGCCGCGCGCGCGACAGCGGGAACGACTCCTCCGGCCGCACCCACAGGAGCAGCGCGGCGGCGAACACCGCCTCCATGAGGAACATGTTGTGGTTCAGGTGCGCGGTCCGGTAGAAGACCGGCGTCCCGAACGCGAACAGCAGCGCGAGCCACGTCGCGCGCCCGCGGGGGACGCCGCGGCCGAGCAGCGTGCGGTAGAGCAGCACCACGAGCAGCGCCGACAGCGGCGCCATGACGAAGGCGCTCGTGATGGCCGTCGAGGCGCCGAAGCGCAGGTCGAGGCCCTTGCGCTTCACCGCCGCGAACATGCGCCGGCGGATCGGGTGGGGGGTGTCGTACGTGGCCTCGGGCGGCTCGTCGGACGCCTCGAGGCGCGCGAGCTGGCGGCGCTGCAGCCAGTCCAGCAGCGGGTCGAACAGCAGCAGCGGCGGCACCGCGATCACCGCGCCCAGGACGTTGTTGCCGACGTAGGCGTGCCCGTCGTCGTGCCAGAAGATGTCGGCGTGGAGGAAGGTCTCGGTCTCCTCGTCCCAGTACTCGTCGCACTGGAAGTTGCCCCGCTCGATCAGGGCGAACGCGGGGTAGTGCTCGCGCACCACGTTGGTCGCGAAGTGGACCGTGAAGACGATCCAGCAGATCAGGAAGATCCGGACGGGGACGGAGGCGAGCAGTCTCATCGAGGAGGGGGGCGTCCGGACCTCATCGGCCGCGCGCGCCGCGGACCTGCGGGGCCGCGCCGCCCGTCGCCGGGAGCGGGAGGCCGGGGCGGTGTCCGGGGTCCGCGGCCGGTCGCCCTGGCGCCGCCGACGGGGGAATCATGCCACGCCGGCGGGCGGCGGGCAGGCCTCCCCGCCGCACCGCGCCCTCGACTTGCGTCCCGCGCGCACTACCCTTCTGAGCGCCCTGCCCGCTCCGCGCCCCTCCCGGGGCGACACGGGGGCGCGGGGCCCGCCCTTGCGATCCGCCTACGTCCGCCACGACCGGGCCGCGCCGGGCGCCGCCGACCTGGCCCTCGGCCTGGCGGTGGCCCTGCTCGCCACCGCCCTGCTCCTGCCCGGGGTCCCGTGGGGCCTGCCGTCCTCGAAGGCCACCGTCGGGGCGCTGCGCATCCTCGACGGCGACCTGCCCTACCGCGACTTCTGGACGATGTACGCGCCGGGGCAGTTCTACCTGGTGGCGGGGCTCTTCCTGGCCTTCGGCGAGAAGGCGATCGTCGCCGCGATCGCGACGGTCGTCCTGCGCGGCCTGTCCGCGGGGGTGTTCTACCGGCTCCTGCGCGGGGTGGGCGCCGGGCGCCTGCTGGCCGCGCTGCTGGGGCTCGGCGTCGCGCTGATGTTCCTCGAGGCGGGTCCGCAGATGGACTCCTACGCGCCCGCCCTGCTGCTCGTCCTGGTCGCCTTCGAGCGCCTCGTCGCGTACTTCCGCGCCGGCGGGCCCGGCCGGCTCCTCGCGGCCGGCTTCGCCCTGGGCGGGGCCGCGCTCTTCAAGCACGACGTGGCGGCCTACGCCGGGGTGGCGTTCTCGGCGGCCCTGGTGCTGGCCTGGCCCAGCGTGCGCGAGCGCCCCGACCGCTGGCTGTCGCCGCCCGCCGCCCTGCTGCGCCTCGGCGCGGCCTGCGCCCTGGTCGTGGTGCCCGTCGCGGCCTGGCTCGCGACGGTCGCGGGGCCCGACGCCTGGTACGACCTGCTCGAGTTCCCGGCCACCGACTTCCGCGCCGTGCGCGGGGAGAGCTATCCGCCGCTCCTGCCGTCCACCGGCGCCCTCGAGGCGTGGTTCGCCGACCCCGGGGACCTGCGCCTGGCGCGCAAGGCCCTGCGCAGCGTGGGAGGCTGGCTGAAGTGCCGCCTGCCCGAGCTCGTGTTCGCCCTCGGCGCGCTGTGGCTCCTGCTGCGCTCGCGGCGGGCCCAGCCGGCCGCCGCCGGCGCGCTGCTCGTGGCGCTGCTGGCGCTGCCGCTGTTCTGGTACGCGGCGCACGTCCAGCGCAACACCCACCTCTACTCCATGGCGATCCTGTGCGCGGTGGTGTTCGCCGTCGTCGTCGCGACCGAGCGGAGCGGCGCCGTCGCCGTGCTCGCGCGGCTGCTGGCCGCGCCGATCGTGCTGGCGTTCGCCGTGGGCTTCGGCGTGCCCGCGGCGGAGAGCGCCTTCCCCGTCGTCGACGCCTGGCGCCGGCTCGGTCCGCCCGGCGGCGAGCGGCTGCCGTACCCGATCGCCGAGCACCTGATCGTCTCGCCGCGCGAGGCCGCCTACTTCGTCGGCGTGACCGACTTCCTGCTGCGCAACACGGAGCCGGACGAGCGCGTGCACGTCGGCGTCGCGCGCCACGACGCGGTCGTGATCGGCAACCAGCGCTTCTACGTGCTGTCGGGGCGCCGGCCGGCGACGCGCTACAACGAGCTGCACCCCGGCATCGTGGACCGCGCCAGCGTCCAGAGAGAGATGATCGCGGACCTCGAGCGCCACGACGTGCGCTGCGTGGTGCTCTGGAACTTCGGCGGCGACAACCCCGACTGGTCCGGCGCGGCGCTGGACGGCTTCGTGGCCCGGCGCGTGGCCGCCGTGCCCGAGCTGGGCGCGACCCTGCTCGACGCGTACATCGCCGAGCGCTTCGCGGTGGTCGAGACGCACGACGAGTACGACGTGCTCTGGCGCCGGGACCTGCCGCCGCCGGAGCCGGCGCGGTGAGGACGGCGGGCCTCGCGCTGGCGGCGCTGGCCCTGGCCGCGTGGGGCCTGCTCGGCGACGTCTTCCGGGACGCCGAGGGCGCCCTGGCCGCGTCCGCCTGCGTGCCGCTCGCGCTCGCCGCCGCCGCGGCGCTGCTCGCGCGCGCGGTGGCGCGCGGCTGGGCGGCGGCGGGGACGTGGCTGGCGCTCGGCCTGGTGGGGCAGGCGCTCCAGCTGCAGCTCTACCACCAGGGCACGGGCGTCGGGTACCCGCACCTCTGGCCGCTCGGGTTCTCCGGCCTGCGCGCGGTCGCCTGGGCCGGCCTGGGGCTGCAGACGATGCTCGTCGCGCCCGCGGCGGCGCGCCGCGCCGGGCCCGCGCTGCGCGCGCTCGCCGGCCGCTTCGGGCCGTGGCGGCTCGCGCTGCTCGCCGCGGTGCTGTTCCTCGCGGGCACGAAGCTCTTCCGCCCCGCCCCGGCGTACGCCCTCGAGCTGGTGCTGGTGTTCGCGCTGCACGCGCTCCAGCTCGCGACGCTGTTGCTGGGCGCGACCGCGCTGCCCGACGGGGTGGTCGACCGCTGGCGCGCGCTGGCCGCCCGCGTCCTCGGGCCGGAGGGCGACGACGAGGTGGCGCCGGCGCGCCTCGACCGCTTCGCCTGGACCCTGGCCGCCTGGGCCTTCGCGGCGGCGGCGTTCCTGGGCTGGGCGGCGTACCAGCACCACCCGCACGTGCCCGACGAGGTCGCGTACCTGCTGCACGCGAACTACCTGGCAGACGGGCGCCTCTTCCTGCCGCCGCCGCCCGTGCCGGCGGGCTTCGACGTCGACCTGATGTTCCTGCACGACGGGCGCTGGTACTCGCCGGTGCCGATCGGCTGGCCGGCCGTGCTCGCGGTCGGCGCGTGGCTGGGCGTGCCGTGGCTCGTGAACCCGGCGCTGGGCGCGGCCTCGGTGCTGCTCGCCTACCTGTTCCTGAGCGAGGTTGCCCCGCGGCGGACCGCGCGGGGCGTCGCGCTGCTGCTGGCGTTCACGCCCTGGGCGACGTTCCTGAACATGAGCCTGATGACCCACAGCCTGACGCTCGCCAGCGCGCTGCTGGCGGCGCTGGGCGTGGCGCGCGCCGGCCGGCCGGGCGGAACGGGTCGCGCCGGCTGGGCCTGGCTGGGGGGCGTCGGGCTCGGGGTCGTCGGCCTGATCCGGCCGCTCGAGGGCCTGATCGTCGCCGGCATGCTCGGCCTGTGGGGCCTGGGCCTGGGCGGGCGGCGCCTGCGGCTGCCGGCCTTCGCGGGCCTCGTGCTCGCGGCCGCGGCGGTCGGTGCGCTGGGGCTGGCGTACAACGCCGCGCTCACGGGCAGCCCGACGAAGTTCCCGATCATGGACTACGTCGACGAGGTCTACGGGCCGGGCAAGAACTCGCTCGGCTTCGGCCCCGACAAGGGCCTGGCCTGGGGCGGCCTCGACCCGTTCCCCGGCCACGGCCTGCGCGACCTGCTGGCCAACACGAACTTCAACGTGTTCCTGCTCGACTTCGACCTGTTCGGGTGGAGCACGGGCTCGCTGGGGCTGCTCCTCGTCACGCTCGTCCTGACGCGGCTGCGCTCCCTCTGCGTCCTCGAGCGCTGGATGCTCGCCACCATCACCGCCGTGGTCGGCCTGCACGCGCTGTACTGGTTCAGCGGCGGCCCCGACTTCGGCGCGCGCTACTGGTACCTCCTGCTGGTGCCGTGCCTCGTGCTGACCGTGAGCGGCCTGCGGCGGCTGGGGGACGCGCTGTTCCCCGGCGAGGCGGGGGCGCGCTCGCGTGCGCGCCTGCTGGCCGCCGTGGCGGTGCTGTGCGGCTGGAGCCTCTGCACCTACTTCCCGTGGCGCGCGCTCGACCGCTACCGCCACTACCGCGGCATGCGGCCCGAGGTCCGCGCGCTGGCGCGCGAGCACGACTTCGGGCGCAGCCTTGTGCTCGTGCGCGGCGAGCGGCACCCCGACTACGCCTCGGCTGCGGCCTACAACCCCGTGGACCTCGAGGCGGACGCGCCGGTGTACGCCTGGGACCGCGACGCCGCGACCCGGCGCGCGCTGCTCGAGCATTACGGCGACCGCGACGTCTGGGTCCTGGCCGGACCCAGCGTGACCGGGCGGGGCTTCGAGCTGGTGGACGGACCGCGCGCCGCCGCGGAGCTGCTCGCGCAGCCGGGGGAGGCGCGGTGAGCGCGGGCGCGGACTGGGCCGGCGCGCGCGTGGTCGTGCTCGGGGCCTCGGGCTTCGTCGGGCGCTGGATCGCGCGCGAGCTCGCGCGCCGCGGCGCGGCCGTGACGG
>JAUIDW010000532.1 GCA_030428395.1 bacterium
CGCCCCGCGGAGCTCTCGGGCGGCCAGGCCCAGCGCGTGGCGCTGGCGCGCGCCCTGGCGCCGGGGCCGCGCCTGCTGCTGCTCGACGAGCCGCTCGCCGCCGTGGACGCCTCGGCGCGCATCGAGCTGCGCCGCATGCTGCGCGCGCTGCTGGCGGACTTCGCCGGCGCCGCGCTCGTCGTCGCGCACGACGCGGTCGACGCCTTCGCCCTCGCGGGCCGCGTCGCGGTGCTGGAGGCCGGGCGCGTCGTGCAGAGCAGCTCGGTGGCCGAGATCTGCGGCCGCCCGCGCTCGCGCTTCGTCGCCGACCTGGTCGGGCTCAACCTGTTCGAGGGCGCGGCCTCCGGCGGCGTCGTCGAGGTCGCCGGCGGCGGACGGATCGTCGCGGCGACGGCGCTCGAGGGCCCCGTGCTGGCCGCGGTGCACCCGCGCTCGGTCGCGCTGTACCGCGAGCGCCCCGACGGCTCGCCGCGCAACGTCTGGCGCGCGCCGATCGCCGCCGTCGAGCCCGTGGGCGACCGCCTGCGCGTGCGCGTGTCGGGCGAGCTCCCGCTGGTGGCCGAGGTCACGCCCGCCGCGCTGGACGACCTGCGGCGCGGCGGCGCCGAGGCCGTGTGGGTCGCGGTCAAGGCGACCGAGGTCGACGTCTACTCGGCCTGAGCGCGCGGGCTACAGCGCCGCCTCGATGCGCTTCACCAGCTCGGGCGCCTGCGGGTCGGTGGTCGGCTCGAAGCGCGCGAGCACGGCGCCGTCCTTGCCGACGAGGAACTTGCCGAAGTTCCACTGCACGTCGCCCGGTCCCTCCGGCTCGGTCTGCTGGGCGCAGAGCCAGGCGTACAGCGGGTGCCGCCCCGGCCCGTTGACCTCGAGCTTGTCGAACATCGGGAACGTGACCCCGTAGTTCGCGGTGCAGAACGCGCGGATCTCGTCGGCCGTCCCGGGCTCCTGGCCCTTGAACTGGTTGCACGGGATCCCGAGCACGGTGAGGCCGCGGCCCCCGAAGCTCTCGTGCAGGACCTGGAGGCCGGCGTACTGGGGCGTCAGGCCGCACTGCGAGGCGACGTTGACGACCAGCGCGACGCGGCCGGAGTAGGCGCTGAGCGGCTGCTCGTGGCCGTCCAGGGTGTGCAGGGTGAAGTCGTGGAGGTTCGTCATCGGGGGTCTCGCGGGCGGTCGGTTCAGCGGGGCAGGCGCTTCACGATGGCGCGCACCGTGTCCTTGAAGTCCCAGTCGGGGGGGACGGGGTTGTCGACCCACGTCAGGCTGTTGACGCCGTAGGCGCGCTGGGACGTGCGCAGGTCGCGGGTGACCGACCCGCGCCACAGCACGATGCCCTGGGTCGGCTCGAGGAAGCTCAGCGTCAGGGTCCCGAGCTCGTGCTTCTCCGCCGTGTAGAACGAGGCGTAGTAGGGGTCGACGTAGCGGGTCTCCACCTCGACCGAGGTGGTGTCGGCCACGAGCAGCGAGGCCTCCTCGCGCGGGACCTGGCGCAGGCCGAGGTCGGCGAGCTCCTCCGCGAGGTAGAACTGGATCTCGGAGGAGCGCCGCTCGACCTCGGTGCGGTCGGGCACGTCGACGGGCGGCGCGGGGGACTCGAACGCGTACGTCTCGTACGGCGACATGTCGAGGTCCGGGGTCTGCTCGACCTGGACGTCGATGGCCGTGCACCCGGCGAGCAGGACGACGGCGCCCAGCGCGGTCCACGCGGCCCTGCGGGCGTTCCGGACTCCGTGACAGTGGCGGATCATGGGGCTTCCTCCGGGGGTCGTCCTCGGCGCCGACGGGTGTCGGGCCCGGCGCCGGCGCCCGCGCGCAGCGGGCCGGCGGGTTGAGGTTGTAAGCCCAGGTCGCGGGGACCGGCA
>JAUIDW010000187.1 GCA_030428395.1 bacterium
AACGACCGCCAGCCTCCCGCGGACGGCCCGCCAGGTGGCCGTCTTCCGTCGATGTTCATGCCTTCTGCAAGGCAAGTTGACGCTGGCTTGAGGACCGTGGGCGACACACCCGACCGAAGGTTCCCAACAGAGATCCGGGAGCCCCCTCCGTGGCGCAGATCGTCTTCGGCATCGCTGGTGAGGGGCGCGGGCACGCCGCCCGCGCCGGGACGCTCGCGTCGGCGCTGTCCCGCGACCACGACGTCGCGCTGCTCGCCGCCGGGGACGCCCACGACCTCCTGGCCGGCGCGCCGCCGCGCGGGCCGGTCGAGCTCGAGCGCTTGCCCTGCCCGCGCTTCGCCTACGACCGGCGCGGCCGGCTGTCGTACGCGCGCACGGGCCTGCACAGCGCCGGGTACCTGGCGCGCTTCCCCGCCCTCGTCCGGCGCCTGGCCCGCGACCTCGAGCGGCGCGGCGCGGACCTCGTGGTGTCGGACTTCGAGCCGGCGGTCGCCCGGGCCGCGCTGCTGGCCGGCGTCCCCTTCGTCAGCGTCAGCCACCAGCACCTCTTCGCGACCTCGCGGTTCGACGGCGCGCCCCTGCGGCTGCGCGTGTCGGCCGCGTGGATCGGGGCCTTCGTGCGCGGCTACGTGCACGGGCAGGCCGGGACCGTCGTGTCCTCGTTCCACCACCCGCCGCCCCGGGCGGGGGGAGCCGGGCGGGAGCGCGTCCACCGCGTCGGCGTCCTGCTGCGGCCGGCGGTGCGCGCCGCGCGCCCGGCGGACGGCGACCACCTCCTGGCCTACTTCCGCCGCAGCCTGCCGGAGTCCGTGCTCGACGCCCTGGAGGCCGCGGGCCGGGAGACCCGCGTCTACGGCCTGGGCGAGCGCGAGCCGCGCGGCGCGCTGCGCTTCCGACCCGTGAGCCAGGACGGCTTCCTCGAGGACCTGCGCACCTGCCGCGCCGTGGTCAGCACCGCGGGCAACCAGCTCGTGGGCGAGGCGCTGCACCTGGGCAAGCCAGTGCTCGGCATCCCGGAGCCGGGCAACCGCGAGCAGGAGCTCAACGCCTGGCTGCTCGAGGACTCGGGCGCCGGCGCGCGCTGCGCCGCCGCGGCCCTCGACGGGCGCGCCCTGGCCGCCTTCCTCGAGCGCGCGGACGACCACCGCGCCGCGGCCCTGCGCCTGCCCGTCGACGGCACCGACGCCGCGCTCGCGGCGCTGCGCTCCTACCTCCCCGAGCCGGCGCCGACCGCGCGGCTCCAGCCCGCCTGAACCATGCTCGACCGAGCCTACGGATTCGCCCGCGCCGTGGTCGCCTCCCGCCGCGGCGACGTCCTCCGACCCCGCGTCCTGACGTACACCGTCACGTTCAAGTGCAACGCGCGCTGCGTGATGTGCGACTCGTGGCGCATCCGCTCCGCGGACGACCTGGACCTGCGCGAGGTCGAGACGATCTTCGACCAGCTCCCGCGCCTGGACGTCGTGCGCCTGACCGGCGGCGAGCCGTTCGTGCGCAAGGACTTCCCGGAGGTCGTCGACCTGGCCGCTCGGCGCCTGCGACCCGCGGCGATCCAGATCACGACCAACGGCTTCCTGACCGACAGGATCGTGGCCGCCTGCGAGCAGCGCGACCGCCGCGTGCCGCTGCACCTGCTGGTGTCGGTAGACGGCCTCGACGACAAGCAGAACGAGGTGCGCGGGCGCGACGACGCCTGGGACACCGCCTTCGAGACGATCCGCCGGCTGGCGCCGCGCCGCCGCGAGCTGCGGCTGACCCTGGCGGTGAACCAGACGATCGTCGACTCCGAGGGCGTGCGCCACTACGAGCTCCTGCGCGACGCGCTCGCGCCCCTGGGCGTGCCCGTGCAGGTCGTGGTGGCCTACGACGAGAGCGCCACGTACAGCGTCGAGCGCGACCGCGAGCTCGAGATCGACGGCGGCTACGCGACGTTCGGCACCTTCGCCCCGGGCGAGCTGCAGGGCCTGCTGGACCGCGTCGAGGAGGACCTCGCGGACGCGCCGGCGCTCACGCGCTACGCCAAGCGCTACTACCTGCGCGGCCTGCGCGCCCGCCTGGCCGGCCTGGACGACCACGGCCCGCGCCCGCGCTGCGTGGCGCTGAACGCGCACCTGCGCATCTTCCCGAACGGCGACGTCCCGACGTGCCAGTTCAACTCGAAGGTCGTCGGCAACCTGCGGCACCAGCCCTTCGAGGAGGTCTGGGCCTGCGCGCGGGCCGACGAGCAGCGGCGCTGGGTCGCGAGGTGCCCGGGCTGCTGGGCGGAGTGCGAGGTCCTGCCGAGCTCCTGCTACACGGGGGACCTGTTCCTCGAATCCCTGCGGCGCCGGAAGCCGCTTCCGGCGCGCGAACCGGAGACCGTGACGACGTGATCGCCTACGACGAAGACGCCCTGCAGGCGCTCCGGCTCGACGAGCCGCAGCTGCCCTCGCGCGAGAAGGCGGGCATCGCCCTCTCGCTGCTCCGCCGCACGCGCCGCCGCGGGACGGTCCGCCGCCCCGTCGCGGCGGGCAACGCCTTCCGCACGGTGTGGATCTCCGACCTGCACCTGGGCTCGAAGCGCTGCAAGGCCGAGGCCCTGCTCGAGTTCCTGGCCAGTGTCCACTTCGAGACGCTCTACCTGGTCGGCGACGTCATCGACGAGTGGAAGCTGCGCCGCTCGGGCGTGTTCCCCGCGGCGCACCGCGCCGTGCTCGCCGCCGTGCGCGCCCACGAGCAGGCAGGCGCGCGCGTCGTCTACGTGCCCGGCAACCACGACGCCAGCCTGCGCCTGCACGACGGCCTCGACCTCGACGGCATCGAGTGCCGCGACGAGGTCGTCCACCGCACCCTCGAGGGGCGCCGCCTGCTGGTCACCCACGGCGACCGCTGGGACGGCTGCTCGGACGAGTCCGCCCTGATGGTCCGCGTCGGCGCCATGGCCTACGAGTGGATGCTCGCCCTCAACGACGTCTACAACGGCGTCGGCCGCCGCCTGGGCATGCGCTACCGCTCGGTCTCCCTGTTCCTGAAGCAGCAGGTGAAGGAGGCGGTCGACTTCATCAGCCGCTTCGAGGACGCCCTGAAGTCCGAGACCCTCCGCCGCGGCCTCGACGGCGTCGTGTGCGGCCACATCCACAAGGCCGAGCTCTGCGAGCTGGACGGCCTCATCTACGGCAACGACGGCGACTGGGTCGAGAGCTGCACCGCCCTGGTCGAGCACCCCGACGGCCGCCTCGAGCTGATGCAGTGGCGCGACGGCGGCCTCGTCGGCATCGGCGCCGGCGGCACCTACGCCGCCCCCGACCCCGAGCGCCTGATGACCGCGGTCTGAGGGCCGCCCGTCAGGCGAGCCGGTATCTTTGCAGGGCACCTAGCAGCCCGGGGTTCGGGTGCGCGGAGCTGTAGCCGCCGCGCTCCCGCCAGGACTCAGAGGTCAGCCATGTGGTGTGCTTCTCTGCCATCTGCACCAGGCGGTCGTGCTCGACCAGGTACCAGTCTTCGTTCACCGGGAAGGTCAGCCATAGCGACTTGCCCAGGTACTTCTTGCCGATGTAGACGCGAGACTTGAGCTGGACGCGCAGCGTGTTCATGCCGTCCTTGTGATAGGCGAGGAAATCGGCTCCCTGCCAGTCGTCACTCAACCGGATGCAGTTGAATCCGAACTCTGCCAGCTGTGCTGCGACCTTCTGGAAGTTGTAGACCTCCTTCTGTCTCGAGTTGAGGTCCGAGTAGTTGATCCGTTCCAGGTTCATGGGCCGGTCTTGCGTTCAGAGAGTCGGGACGACGACGTCGAGTCGGTAGTGCTCGAGAGACTCGCGGTACTTTGCGGCGCCTGTGCGGACTTCCACATATGGGCCCGCGTCGCCGCCCGCGTCGTTCCGTCCGAGGCAGCCAGACGAGTCGTCTCCCCAGTCTGTACCGCGGACGAGGTAGACGCGCTCGGGATGCCGATCTTCGTCGAGGACCACGGCAGCAACGATGAAGTCGGAGCTCTCGCGAAAAGCCCTGAGGTACACGAACGGATGCGTTGCGCGGGTCGTGGCCTTCACTTGCACGCCGTACCAGCGACCGGTGCGAAGGGAGCGGACGGCCAGGTCGTGGCCTCCACCGTCGTCGCTGGCTGTCGTGAACACCTCGAGCGCCGGGTCGGCAAGCAGGCGCGAGGCAACGAACATCTCTGCGAGGTCTCCGCAGCGGCGAGAGGTGAGATCCGTCATCGAGCTACTTCCTCTTTCCTCCCGACGTTCTGACGGCAGGAGATGTCAGGAGCCCTGAACCGCCACCCCCTTCTTGGCGAGCAGCTTCAGGAGGTGGGCGCGCTTCCGCGAGAGGTAGAGGCGGGCGAGGAGGCGGAAGCGGAGGTTCGGGACCTTGCGGAGCTCGGCGAAGGCCTCGTCGAAGCTGCGCAGGATGGCGGGGGCGCGGGCGGCCATCCAGGCGGTCGAGCGCTGCGCGCCGGGCGTGACGTCCAGGTCGAACTCCTCGACGTCCTCGCGCGGGGCGTTGATGACGCCGTAGTGCAGGTCCTTCTCGAAGTCGATCATCGAGTCGGCGTGCAGGTAGGCGGTGCTGGCGGCGTGGACGAAGGCGTCGGAGAGCTCGAGGTCCGGCGAGACGAAGTGCGCCAGGTAGCGCATGGTCGCCGCGCCGACGTCGCGGAAGTACGCCTCGATCTCCTCGCGGGGGAAGGTCTTGCCGCGGCGCTCGACGTCGAACTCCATGGTGTCGAGCATGGCGTCGAAGTGCGGGCGCGCGCCCGCGCCCTGCTCGGCGTCGTGGCGGCAGAACCAGGCGCCGTAGAGCGCCGGCGACTCCAGCCCCTCCGGTCCGCGGTCGCCCGCGTAGACCGCGTCCAGGACGCGGCGCTGCTCGGCCAGGGCGGCGCGCGCCCGCGCGACGTCCTCGTCCTCGTCGACGACGTTGTCGAGCACCTTCATGTAGGCGTACCCGAGCATGGCCCAGGTCCACTCGCGCCCGAAGGCGAGCGAGTACACGACCCGCGACAGGCCGAAGTTCTTCTCGCGCGACTCCCGCGCCGCGGCCAGCAGCACGTCGCGAGGCACCTCCGCCGATCGCTTCTCCATCACCGCGGCATCCATGGGGTTCCGTCCGTTCCCGGGCGTGCTGGCGGAGGCGGGAGGATTCGAACCCCCGGTGCCTCGCGGCACGGCGGTTTTCAAAACCGCTGCATTCGGCCGCTCTGCCACGCCTCCGTGGGGGGCAGCGTACTGCCCCGGTGCGACGCCGCCAAACCCGCGCCCGCGGGCGGGGTCACGGCGTCGCCACGCGGAAGGTGAAGGACGCCCAGAACGACTCCCACTCGAACGCGTCGGTCCGCGGCCGGGTCATGTGGACCAGGCGCAGGGTCATCGGGCCGGGGCGGGCGACCGGAACGAGCGCGGTGCCCTCGGCGTCGGTCCACGTCTGACCGGCGAAGTCCTCGCCGTTGCCGGGCAGGTCCCAGCACAGGTTCGCGCGCTCGAGCGGCGCGCCGCGGTAGAGCACGCGCGCACGCAGGGTGTCGCCGGGGCGCGCGGCGAGCGGGTCGTCCAGCAGGACGATCTCGAGGTCGTGGCCGAGCACCCGCCCGGCGGCCTCCGCGCCGGAGGACGCGCCGACGGGGACCAGGGTCTTGACGGACTTGCTGTACCGCTCGACGGCGTCGCGCTCGAGCTCGCCGCGGTCCATGCGGCCGGCGAGCACGTGGGGCAGGCCGTCGTGCAGGAGGTACTCGTTGAACTTCGCGGCCTCCAGCTCGAGCACGCGCGGGCGCGTGACGCCCGCCACGAGCCAGGCGCCGGTGGTCGGCGGCGTGAACGACGCGACGGTGTGCTGGTCGTCCTCCTCCGGGCGCAGCTCGACGACCACGCGCGCGTCCGCCGGGCCGTGCGCCATGAGGGCGACGCGGGCGGGGTCGATCGCGTTCAGGCTGGCGGGGAAGTCCATGCCCACGGCGACCACGACCTCGACCGGCTCGCCCGGAGCCGGGGACTCGACGGGAGGCACCAGCCACATGTCGTGCGCCCGGGTCGGCGGCGAGAGGGCGGCCAGCAGGAGCGCGGCGGCCACGAGCGCGGCGCGCCCGCGCTCCGGGAGCGGAAGGCGGGGCGGGCGCGAGGCCCCGGCGCGGAGGGGAGGAGACAGCATGCGAGGACTCTATTCCGGGGCGAGAGCGGTCGCCAACTCGCCGGTCTCCCCGCGGGCGCGGCACGGGAGCACGGTCGCGGGCTGCCCCCCCGCGCTTCCGGGGCGGCGGTCCGGAGACCGCCCGGGGGCTGCTAGGCTCGCGGCATGAGCCCGCTCCTCGCCCTCGCGTTCTCGCTGACCCTCTCCGTCGCCGGGCCCGTTCGCCCGGCGGGAACCGCGCGCGTCGGGGAGGACCCTCCGGCGGTCGTCGCGGAGCTCGTGGACGCGCTCACCGCCGAGCTCGCCGGCGCGGGCTGGGTCGTCGACTCGGACCTGGGGCCCGGCGCCTTCGCGGCCTGGGACAAGCCGGTGGAGGGCGAGCCGCTGCGCCGGCTGACGCTGACCCCGATGGAGCTCGGGGACGACCTGGCCGCGATGGCGCGCACGGTGGCCGGGCAGATCGGCGGCGAGCTGCTGGGCGAGCCCGAGGTCGCGACGTCGCCGCTGCTGCGCGAGGTGCGCCTCGCCGTGCGCATGCCCGGCGGCGGGGCCGCGGTGTTCTGGATGCGCGGGTGCGAGCTCGAGGGCGCCGGCCCGGTCGTGCTGCTGTCGACGCTGGGTCTCGACGGCACGCCGGCCGGCGAGCTGCGCGCGCGCGCGGACGCCCTCGGCGCCGACCTGCGGCCGGCCTTCGCCCGGCTCTCGAACGAGGTCGCGGCGCGCGCCGTCGCGGCGGATCCGCGCGACCCGCACGCCTTCGAGCTGCTCGGGACGCGCCACTGCGTGCCCCCGCCCCGCGGCTGGTCCGCGGTCGACCGGGCGGGCGCCCTGCGGCGCTGGCGCGGACCCGGGGGAGCCACCGCCGCGCTGCGCGTCGAGCTGACCGACAGCCCCTTCACACCCGCCGCCGTGCGCGCGTCGGGGGCCATGCGCGAGGCGGGCGACGCCCTCGCGGAGGCCCTGGGGGAGGGCGTCGAGCCGTCGCCGCCCACGGGCTCCTGGGACTTTCCCGGCAACCCACGGGGCGGCCGCACGGCGGGGCGCTTCGCCACGCGCGACGGGCTCGCCCTCGTGCTCGAGGTGGTCGCGCCGGAGCTGCCGGCGGAGGCCGACGCCGCGGAGGCCGCCTGGGCCCCGGTCGGCGCCCTGCTCGCGGCCTGGACGCACGAGTAGGCGCCCCGTCCCGCAACGAGAGAGGGCGGCGCCGCCCCACCGGCGACGCCGAACGGGGGGAGAGCGGTCGCCGCGAAAGAGAACGGCGGCGCCGTCCCGCGCAGGGGCGACGCCGCCGGTGCTGGCGCTCTCGCGAGCGTTCAGGCGGTCAACCGATCACGGGGCGATGATGAAGTTGATGCCGTTGGAGAGGCCGTCGCCGAAGCCGAACGTGTCGGCCGGGTCGCGGTTGAACCACTGGGCCCGGACGGCCTGACCGGCGGTCAGCTGCGGGTCGAGGCCGGACTGGATCGTCGCGTTGAAGTTGCGGCGCAGGACCCAGCCGGAGCAGCCGCCGCCCACGTTCTTGGGCGACTTGGCCGGGGTCCGGGTGAAGGGGGCCTTCACGCACAGCTTGGCGCCGTGGAAGTTCAGGTTGGCCTTCTTGAAGCTGTAGATGAGGAAGCCGGCCTCGCTCGGGATCGAATCGTTCATCGTGATGGTGAAGTTCGAGGTCGACGTCGCGCTCGGGGCTCCGGTGAAGGAGATGAACGGGACGCAGCCCAGCGAGTTCGTCTTGCCCGTGCAGTACGTCGTCGGGGCGGGCGTCGAGGTCGCGTCCAGGGAGCCGACGTACATCAGCACGTTGTACTCCTGGTCGCGGCTCGACGGGTCGCCGCCGGCGCCGGTGACGGGGGTGAACATCCCGTTGTTGTCGACGTCGTAGATGATCGACGCGTTCAGGACCAGGCCGCCGAGGCTGCGCGAGTCGCTCGTCGCCATACCCGCCGTGGCAGTGTTGTTGAAGGCGCTCTGCAGGGCGTTGCCCGACCAGATGGTGCCCGAGTCCACCGAGTTGGCGTCGGCGATCTGCAGGAAGTCGATCTGGTAGTTCGTGGCCGAGTTGAGGCCGGCGATCACGTCGTCCACGCGCAGCACTTCCTCGAGCTCGTACGAGAACGTCGAGGGGTTGTACACGGCGCGCAGCAGCGAGGTCCCGAACTGGACGCCGCTGAAACGCTCGACGGCGGACAGGAACCACACGTTGCCGAGGGCGTCGAGGACCGGGGCCGAGACCGACGGGCCCAGGACGGCGCCGCCGGTCGTGGTGTTCAGGCTGACCATGCGGCCGACCGCGGCGCCGCCGGAGCTGGCCTTGATGGCCTTGCCGGTGGCGTCGTCGTTGTAGCCGGCCATCGTCCAGACGAGCGTGCCGCCGACGTTGGTCGGGTCGAAGCGTGCGACCGCGATGCCGCCGCGGGGCGAGGACGCGCTGGTCTCGCTCGGGTTGGCCGGGTTGGCCCAGTTGACCGGCGCGGCCAGGAGGGCGTTGCCGTTCTGGTCGACGCGCAGCGCCACCATGTTGTTGCCGCCCTGGAAGGCGACCTGGCTGACGTGGTACTGGAACGAGTCGATCGGACCCGGGCCGCCGTTCGGGAACACGAAGCTGTCGTCCCCGTCGGTGATCGTGGCCGGGATGTCGAAGTTGATGGTGCTGCCGCTGGGCGCGCCGGTGCCGGGGGCCAGGCCCCAGATCGTCACGCGGTTCGTGCCGGACCCGACGCCGTAGCCGATGCCGGTGCCGATGGTGCCGCCGAACAGGGTTTCCTTGCTGTACGCGACGCCGCCGCGGCTGTCACTGGCGGTGCCCAGGTGGGCGACCGAGGTCGACAGCACGCCGGCGGAGGACTCGTACACCAGCTGCGTGTTGAAGTTCGTCCCGAAGTAGATCGGGCGGCCGGCGGCCGACTCCGGCATGCCGCCCGGGGTCGTGTGGACGTCCGGGCTCATCGCGACGAGCCAGGTGGTGGCGTCGGAGCCGCCGCCGTTGGTGATCTCGTTGCGACCCGCGGTGTTCCGCGTCGCGTTGTCGGTGCGGAGGATGTTGTTGCCGACGATCGGGTTCAGGCCGAACTGGTTGAAGTCGTCGGAGCGGTAGTGGACGTTGCCGTCCGCGTCGATCGCGCCGACGTACAGCGTGCCGTTGCCGTTCGACGTCACGGCCGTCCCGTTGACCGCCGACACGATGCGCTGGACGTACAGGCGGCTCGGCGTGGCCGGGTCGTAGTTCACGAACGCGCTCGTGACGACGTGCGAGTTGATGATGCCGCCGTCGCTGCCGTTCTCGGCGAACGCGACCGCGAACTGGTTCGAGTCGCCCACGGGCGCGACCGTCGCCGGCGCGTTGTTCCTGGTCGGGTCCGCGTTGACGCCGAACTCGGGCTGGTTCCACAGCGCGTAGGAGCCGGCCCGGTAGGGCACGTTGGTCCTCAGCAGCGGGCTCGCCGCCTGGGCGACCATCAGGTTGTTGAAGAAGGCGGGGTCCGCCTTGCTGGTCTTCACGCTCGGGCCCACGCCGAACTGCGTGCCCCAGGTCGTCGTGATCGTCGCCAGGTCGACGACGTAGTTGTTCACCTGCTCGCCGACCACGTAGGGGTCGAGGGCGTCGCCGGGCAGCCCGTTGGCGCCCGAGTCGATCGCGGTGCTGTCCTGCGCCAGGGCCGGAGCCGTGAGGCCGGCCAGGGCCGCGCAGAGCCAGAGTCTCGTCTTCATTGCCGCTTCTCTCCGGTTCGGGGAATCGTGAGTTCGGTCGCTCCCGCGCAGGCGCGCGGAGGGGCGAAGCTAGGGCGCGACGATCAAGCGAGCGTTGCCCCCGGCTCAGGCCACCGAGGGCTTGCACGGCCCTGATCCTCTTCGCGCCGCGTTCACGTTTCCTTGGCCCGGGACCCGCGGCCGGTCCGCCCCGTGGCGCTGTCCTCACCGAAAGAGAACGGCGGCGCCGCCCCGCGCAGGGGCGACGCCGCCGGTGCTGGCGCTCTCGCGAGCGTTCAGGCGGTCAACCGATCACGGGGCGATGATGAAGTTGATGCCGTTGGAGAGGCCGTCGCCGAAGCCG
>JAUIDW010000533.1 GCA_030428395.1 bacterium
CACCCGTCGGGCCCTGGGGCCGCGCACCCCCGTCCTGCCGCGGCGCGCCCTCGCCGCGGGCGCCCCGCCGGGCTCCGCGCCGCGGCCCGCCTTCGCGGCGGTGGGCGGCCGGCTGCGGGCGCGCCTCGAGTTCCCCCCGGGCACCGACTTCTACGGGACCGGCGAGGTCGCCGGCCCGCTGCGACGGAACGGGCGCGAGGTCGAGCTCTGGAACACCGACGCCTGGGGATACGGTCCCGACGCGCGCGCGCTGTACCAGGCGCACCCGTTCGCGCTCGCGGTCGAGCCCGGCGGGCGCTGCACCGGCGTCGTGGCCGACACGCTGCGCCGCGGGACGATCCGCTGCGGCGACCGTGCGCTCGAGCTCGACTTCGAGGGGCCCTACGACGTGCACGTCCTGCGCGCCGACGACGCCGCCGGCGTGCTGGGTCCGCTGACCGCCTGGGCCGGGCGCTCCCCGCCCGCGCCGACCTGGGCCCTCGGCTACCACCAGAGCCGCTACTCCTACGCCAGCGCGCGCGAGGCCCTGCGCGTCGCGCGGCGCCTGCGCGAGGGGGGCCACCGCTGCGCGGCGCTGTGGCTGGACATCCACCACATGCACCGCTTCCGGCCGTTCACGTGGAGCCCCGCGCGCTTCCCGGACCCGGCCGCGCTCGTCGACGAGCTGCACGCCCTCGACCTGCGCGTCGTGACCATCCTGGACCCCGGCATCCCGCGCGCGGCGGGCTACGAGCCCTACGAGAGCGGGCTCGCCGGCGACCACTTCGTGACCGACGCGCGCGGGCGCCCGGCGGTCGCGCGCGTCTGGCCCGGGCCGTGCCGCTTCCCCGACTTCTCCGCCGCGCGCACGCGCCGCTGGTGGGCCGACCTGGTCGCGCGCTTCGTCCGCGCCAGCGGCGTCGACGGCCTGTGGGTCGACATGAACGAGCCCGCGGTGTTCGGGACGGAGAGCCGGACGCTGCCCGACGACGCGCGCCACCGCGGCGCCGGCGGCGGCGACCACCGGCGGTTCCACAACGCCTACGGGGCCTGGATGGCCGCGGCGACGCGCGCGGGGCTGCGCGCCGCGCGCCGCGGGCGCCGGGCCTTCGTGCTGTCGCGCGCGAACCACCTCGCCGGCTCGCGCCACGCCGCGGCGTGGACGGGCGACAACCGCTCGCTCTGGCGCGACCTGCGCGCCAGCGTGCCGATGGTGCTGAACCTGGGGCTCAGCGGGCAGCCGCTCTGCGGCCCGGACGTTCCCGGCTTCGTCGGCGACCCGGGCGCGGAGCTGTTCCAGCGCTGGTTCGAGCTGGTCGCCTTCTACCCCTTCGCGCGCGGGCACGCCGACCGCGCCGCGTGCCGCAAGGAGCCGTGGTCCTTCGGCCCGGCCGCCGAGCGCCGCGTGCGCGCCGCGCTCGAGCGCCGCGCGGCCTGGCTGCCGACGCTCGCGTCCCTGCAGGCGGAGGCGCGCGCCACCGGCGTGCCGCCGTGGCGCCCGCTCTGGTTCGCCGACCCCGCCGACCCGCGCCTGCGCGCGGTCGAGGACGCCTTCCTGCTGGGCCCCGACGTGCTCGTCGCCCCCGTCGTGCACGCCGGGCGGCGGCGCCGCGACGTGCTCCTGCCCGGGAGCGCCGACTGGTACCCGTTCGACGGCGGCCGCCCCCACCGCGGCGGCGCGCGCGCGCGCCTCGCAGCGCCGCTCGGGACGACGCCGGTGCTCGCGCGCGCCGGCGCGATCGTCGGCCGCGCGGACACGGGCGACGCCCGGGGCGAGGAGCCGGCCGGGCGCGCGTGGCACGTCTTCCTGGACGCCCGCGGCCGCGCGGCCGGGACGCTGGTGGTCGACCGCGAGGACGCGGCGCGGACCGGCGCGATCG
>JAUIDW010000188.1 GCA_030428395.1 bacterium
GGCGCCGGGGCCGGCCGCGTCGCCGCCGCACGCGGGCAGGGGGCCGGCGGCGGACGCCAGGAGGGCGACCAGCAGCGCTCCGGGGCGGGGGGCCATCGCTCCATCATGCGAGCGCGCGCCGCGGGGGACCACGTTCGCGGCCCGCCGGGCGCGCGGGCAGAGATCCGTCGGCCCCCGGCGGCGCGGGTCGGCAGGAGGCGGGGCAGAGATCCGTCGGCTCCGGGCAGCGCGGGTCGGCAGCCGGTGGGGCGGAGATCCGCCGGTGCCACGGGGCGGGGGGCGGGGCGGAGGCCTGCCGGGATCGGGGGCCGGGGCGGGGCAGGGATCCGCCGGCTCCGTGAGGTGAGGCTCGGACGGGGTGGGGCAGAGATCCGTAGGCGGGGGGCGCCGCCCCGGGGGGGCGGCGGAGCGCCGGGGCATTGCCCCGGCGGTGGGCGGGGCGGTCCAATGGGGGACTCGGGTCCACGGGACGGGGCCCGGCGCCGGTGGTGGGTCGCGGGTGGACCGCGGGTTGCATGGCGGGTCCGGGCGTCCCAGCGGTTCTCGCCGGGGGTGCGCCTCGCCGTCCGCCCTGCCTGGACCCGGCGCCCGGGACGGCGTGGGGGCCCTCCGGGGGGCCCCGCGCGATTTCGCCCGCCCGCCCGAGCGCCGTCCGAACCTCCCGAGCTTCCCCGCGACCGCCCATGGCCTCCCCCTCCAAGTCCCTCGCCTTCGCCCTCGTCCTGCTGGTGGCCCTCGTCGGGGGCCTGGTGGCCTGGCTCGCGACCGGCGGGGGGGAGCGGGCCGAGGCGCTCGAGGTGGCGCGGCCGACGAGCTCGGCCGCGACCTCCGCCGACCGCGACCCGGACGCGTCGCTGCGCACCGCGGAGCTCGTGGACGTCGAGGACTACGGCGAGGTCGAGTCGACCGTCGTGTGGCCGGTGCAGGTCGACCTGCAGCTGCTGCAGTCCGCGCGCTTCCCGACGATGGCGGGCGTCCAGCCGATCGGCAGCGGCCGCAAGGCCCGGCTGGCCGGCAGCCTGACCGCGCGCGACGGCAGCGGCATCCCCTGCGACGTCGCGTTCCTGCACGGCACGAACGCCGGGCGCGAGCTGAGCTCCGACGACGCCGGGCGCTTCGGCGCCACCGATCTCTACCCGGGCCTGCAGGTGGTCGAGCTGCGCGGGCGCGGCACGCCGCCGGTGCGCCGCGAGGTCCGCCTGCGCCGCAACGCGGAGACGCAGCTGCACGTCGCCTTCGGCCTGCGCGGCGGCGTGACCGGCACCGTGTACAAGCGCGGCGAGGAGCCGCTGGCCGGCGTCGAGGTCGACCTGGGCGGCGAGACGACCGTCACCGACGAGCAGGGCGTGTTCTCGTTCCCCAGCACGCTGCCCGGGCGCGACGTGCCGATCGTGCTGCGCAAGGAGGGCTACGCGACGCACACCGAGCTGGTCGGCGTCGCCGCCGGCTTCACCATGCCGCTGGGCCGCCTGGCGTTCGTGATGAAGGAGGCCGCCACGCTCGACCTCGTGGTCGAGACCGCCGTCGGCGGACCCGGCGACACCACGGTGCTGCTGCTGCCGGCGAACGACCGGGCCCAGCGCGACTTCCCCTGGTACACCGTCAACCCCGTGCGCATCGGCCCGCGCGGGCGCGTGCGGATCGAGAACCTGCCGCCGACGCAGGTGCTGGTGCACGCCTTCCACCCCGGGGCGCAGTTCACGCCGCCGGTGTCCTCGGTGACGCTGAACGCGGGGCAGACGCACCTGGTCGAGCTGAACATGGAGCCCACCGCGCGCCTCTCCGGCACGGTGACCGACGAGGACGGGCAGCCGGTGGCGGGCGCGCGCGTCGCGCTCGAGGCGCCCGACCGCATGGGCGCGGCGCTGGCGTACTTCGGCAAGCTGCCGACGTTCCTCGAGAGCGCCGCCGTGCCGCAGATCGCCGTGGGGCGGCAGGAGACCGTCACCGACGAGCGCGGCAAGTACGTGCTGAGCGCGCACGACCGCTTCGCGCCGACGCGCTACCTGCAGGCCTGGAGCCCGTCCGGGGACACGTGGGCGTGCCGCCTCGTGGGCACCGGCGAGGAGCTGGTCGACCTCGAGCTCGGGCCCGTGGAGGAGGGCGACGCGACCCTGGCCGTGGACTTCCAGCGCCGCTTCCAGGGCCTGCCGTTCGAGGTCCAGGTGAACGGCCGCCCCGCGCACGCCGGCGTGCTGCCGCCGGACCGGCCGCTGGTGCTCGCCAACCTCTCGGAGGGGCTCTGGCGCCTCGAGGTCCGCTGGAACGGCAAGACGTTCTTCACCGAGGAGCGCCTCGAGCTCGACGGCCGCGTCGAGCGCGCCCTGGTGCCGCCCGAGGGCGCCATCGACGGCCAGGACGAGGAGACCCGCGCCCGCGCGGGCAAGCTCTAGTCCCCTCCGCGCCCGGCGGCGGCCCCGTCGATTCCGGGCCGAACTCGAATCCCGCGGAGCGGGCCTTCCCGGGCTCCGCCGGTGCGTGCAGAATCCCGCGCGGTGAAGGTCCTGGTCCTCGACGGTCGCTCGCTCGCGCTGGACGACCTCGCGCCCGTGCTGCGGGGCGAGGACGTGCGGGTCGAGCTGGCGGAGTCCGCGCGCGCGGGCGTGCGCGCCGCGCGCGACCTGGTCGAGCACCACGTCGAGCGCGGCGACGTCGTGTACGGCCTGACGACGGGCTTCGGCAAGCTGAAGAACGTCGCCATCCCCGGCGGGGACCTCGAGGCGCTGCAGCGCAACCTGGTCCTGTCGCACTGCACCGCCATGGGCGACCCGCTGCCCCGCGGCGAGGTGCGCGCCGCGCAGGTCTTCCGGATGAACGGCCTGGCGCGCGGCCACTCCGGCGTGCGCTGGGAGCTGCTCGAGCGCCTGGCAGGCCTGTTCAACGCGGGCTTCGTCCCGGTCGTGCCCGAGCAGGGCTCGTGCGGCGCGAGCGGCGACCTGGCGCCCCTGGCGCAGATGGCCGCGGCGACGATGGGCTTCGGCGAGGTCTGGCTCGAGGACGAGCGGCTGCCCGCGCGCGACGCGCTGCGGCGGCTGGGCGAGGAGCCCCTGACGCTGCACGCGAAGGAGGGCCTCGCGCTGATCAACGGCACCGAGGTCATGAAGGCCGTCGGCGTCGGCGCCTGGCACCGCGCGGTCAACCTGGCCAAGGCAGCCGACGTCGTGGCCGCGCTGACGCTCGAGGGGCTGTGCGGCTCGATCCAGCCGATGGACGAGCGCCTGGCGGACCTGAAGGGTCACGAGGGGCACCGCCGCACGTCGGCGAACCTGCGCGCGCTGCTGGCGGGCTCGGAGATCCTGCCCAGCCACGCCGGCTGCGACCGCGTGCAGGACCCGTACTCGCTGCGCTGCGTGCCGCAGATCCACGGCGCGGTGAAGACGGCGGTCGAGCACGTCGGCGAGGTGCTGGCCGGCGAGCTGAACGCCGTCACCGACAACCCGATCCTGTTCGCCGACACGCGCCAGACGATCAGCGCGGGCCAGTTCCACGGGCAGCCGATCTCGATCCCGATGGACTACCTGGCGCTGTCCCTGTGCTCGCTGGCGAACGTCGCCGAGCGCCGCATCGAGCAGCTCGTGAACCCCGACCTGTCGCGCCTGCCGCCGTTCCTGGCGCGCGACCCGGGCCTGCACTCGGGCTTCATGATCGCGCAGGTGACGGCCGCGTCGCTCGCGAGCGAGAACAAGTCCCTGGCGCACCCCGCCTCGGTGGACACGATCCCGACCAGCGCGAACCAGGAGGACCACGTCTCCATGGGCGTCACCGCGGCGCGCAAGGCGCGCGCGATCTGCGCCAACCTCGAGGCCATCCTGGGCATCGAGCTGCTGATCGCCGCCGAGGCGCAGGAGTTCCACGCCGAGCTGCAGCCCGGCGCCGGGGCGCGCGCCGCCTACGAGTGCCTGCGCGCGCTGGTGCCCGCCCACGAGGCCGACCGCTACCTCCAGCCCGACCTGCGCGTCGCCCGCGAGCTGATCGCCTCGGGCCGCCTCGTCCACGCCGCCGAGCAGGCCGCCGGCCCGCTCGCGGTCTGACGGCCCGCGCCGACGAGACCGGGCCCCGCCGCGACCTCCCAGCGGAGGACCGCAGGCCCGAGGGGCCGCGGTCCGCTCGCTTTGGCCCTCGCGACGGGGACGGGGTCGCGGGTGAACGGCGGACCCGGTTGCGCTCCCCTGGGGTGGTCTGGAGGGGCCGGAAACGACCGCGCTTGACGGGGGTCGTCCGATCCCGAGCATCTCGTGGGTGAACCGAGCGAACGAGACAGCCTTGCAGGGCACCCCCTCCGCAGGCACCGATCCGTCCTACCACCCGAGGAGGAGCGCTTGAAGGTCCCCGCCGTCGTCCCCGATCCGACCGTTGCGAGTCACTTCGAACGACGCCTCGAGCAGCTCGAGCGCCGCAACCGACACCTGACCGGTGCGCTGGTGGCGATCGGGGCGCTGGCCGTGCTGGCGGGCGCCGCGAGCCGCTCGGGCGAGGTCCTGCGCGCCGAGAAGATCGAGATGGTCGACGGCGAGGGCAAGGTGCGCGCCGAGCTGGCGATCGACGCCGATGGCTCGGCCGGGCTGTTCCTGCGCGACCGCGAGGGCCGCGTGCGCGGGTGCGCGATCCACGACGACGCCCGGACCGGCTTCTTCGCCCTGGACACCGCCGGACAGGTCCGCGTCGGCGCGGCCCAGTTCGCCCACGGCGGCGGCGGCTTCGCGCTGCACGGTCCCGAGGGCAAGGGCTCGGCGGTGCTGTACCACGCCGGCAAGGGCAGCCTGACGCTCTACGGCGCGGACGGAACGGTGAAGAAGAAGATCGAGGAGTAGGGCACCGTCACGGCCCGTCGCCGCTCGAGCGCCAGGGGCCGCGCGGACCGGCGGCCGCTGTCGGCGATTCCTGCCCGGCCGAACGCACCGGGCCCCCGCTCGGCGCGGGGGCCCGGCTGGAGTCACCCGGCGGGCGCGGTGGCGCCCGCGGTGGGGGTCAGGGCTGGATCTGGAACTCGAGCCCGTCGGTCAGCCCGTCGTTGAACGAGTCGACGCCCGGGTCGCGGTAGAGCCACTGCGTGTTGACCGTCTGGCCGGCGGTCAGCACCGGGTCGCTGCCGTTCTGGATCGTGGCGTTGAAGTTCCGGCGCAGGAGGCCCGAGCACAGACCGCCGCCGGACGTCCCGGAGTTCTTCGGCGGCAGCACGCGCGTCAGCGGCGCCTTCACGCACAGGGTCCCGTTGTGGAAGTTCAGGTTCGAGCGCCCGTTGGTGCCGTACAGCAGGATGCCGAACTCGTTCGGCACGACGTCGTTGCCGTCGATGCGGAACGCGGCCGTGCTGCTGGCGCTGCCGAAGCCGTTGAAGCTGAGGAACGGCAGGCAGAACAGCGAGTTCAGCTTGCCCTGGCAGTACGTCTCCGGGAGCGGCGGGCCCGGGTCGAGCTCGGCGATCCACGTGCCCCAGATGTCGTCGGCCTGGGCGTACTCCTGGATGGTCCAGATGCGCGTCTCGTCCTGCGGGTCGAGCGTGCACAGGCTGTAGTCGCCCCAGCGGTTGCGCCCGAAGCCGTCCAGGTTGTTCTGCGGCGCGAGCCCGGCCTTGTAGAGCACCGGCGGCGCCATCTGCCCCGGCGGGTCGGTCGCCTTGCGGCCGGTGTAGTAGGCCGAGGCGAAGGTGTTGGCGTCCGAGCCCGTGAAGCCCATCACGACGTCGCCGTTCTGGTTCACGCAGATGCTCGGGAAGTAGTACCAGAGGTTCGGGTCGGTGACCGTGCCCTGCTGCGCCAGGGTCGGCGAGGGGCCGCTGGTGTCCACCTCGTACCAGCGCGCGGCGGCGCCGGCGCCGTCCAGGACGGTGTGGGCGGTCCAGATCGCGCCGTCCCGGTACACGGCGTTGAACAGCCGCGTGTCGACGGTGTCGAGCGGCGTCCCGCTGCCCATCGCCGGCGCGTCCGGCGCGGTCGCGGCGAAGTTCACCGAGAGGTTCGTGATCGTGAACGAGGGCGTGGCGATGGGGCCGTTGAGCTGGCGGACCCTCAGGTTGCTGCCGCTGCCGGGGAACGAGAGGACGTAGACGCCGCCGGAGTCGCCGTACGTCGCGCACGGCTGCAGCGCGCCCTCGAAGCCCAGGCCGCGGATCGCGGAGATGGTCCCGAAGCCCGGGGTCCCGGTCAGCAGCGGGGCCTTGTCGATCGAGAAGAACGACATGCCGCAGCCGACCATGAAGATGCCCGTGTAGATGCCGTCCTGGTCGTAGCCCAGCGTCGGGTAGTCCGGCCAGCAGCCGGAGTCCGAGCCCTGGGCGACCTGGAAGACGGACTTGAACCAGGCGCCGTTGGGGTCGCTGGTCAGCGAGTAGGCGAAGAAGATGCGCGGGTCGCCGCTGAAGCCGCTGGCGATCATGATCCAGCGGTCCTCGAACTGGTCGTAGTGCACGCGCGGGTCGCCGATGAACGAGCCCGTGTTGAAGAAGCTCGAGAGCCCCACGACGAGCTGGTTCAGCCCGGTGTTGCGGTCGTAGATGCCGACCGTCAGGTTCACCGCCACGACGAAGTGGTTCGGCCCGATCGCGCCGCAGGTGTCCGGCGGGTACGAGAACTGGCCGGCGTCGCCGCGGATGATCCCGCGGAAGTCGCTGAGCAGCGTGGGCGGCGAGATCCCGGGTCCGACGCCCTGCGTCCCCTCGACCTCGGACTCGGCCGGCGGAGTCGCCGCCGCCTCGTCCCCGGGCGTCATCGGGGCGTGCACGTCCTGCGCGCCCTGCCCGAAGTCACCCGTGCCGGTCTCCCAGGTCAGGCCGCGGTAGCCCGAGCCGGTGAGCTTCGCGCGGTTGGGCAGGTCCTCGAAGTCCACCACGACCTCGGCGTCGCCGCGCTCGAAGGTCAGGTCGTCGATCGCGTACCACCCCATGCCGCGGTAGGCGGGCCGCGCCTCGATCTCGATGCGGTCCACGGCGTCCATGCCGACCGCCAGCCACTGGTAGTCGGCCCGGAGGCTGTCGAGCCACTCCGTCGAGGCCACGAGCTGCCCGTCGAGGTACCCGTGGACGCGCACGCCGCGCGCCCAGTTGCCCTCGTTCTGGTGCCCGCCGACCCACAGGCCCGACAGCTCGACCGCCTCGCCGAACCCGATGCCCATGCGGGTGTCGCCCCACTTGTTGGTGGCGTACTTCGACCCCGAGTGCGCCGCACCGGAGGAGCCCTTCGACGGCACGTTCCACGTCCCCTGCGCCCCGTTGCGGGACTTCGGGTCGTTGCGGTAGTCGACGCCCAGGGCCTTCTGGCGCTCGATCACCGCCGCCATGTCCTCGACGAACGAGGGCCCGATCGCCTCGAGCGGCAGGGGCTCGCCCCGGACGGTCTCGACGGCCTCCTGCGCGACGGCCTCGGGGGCGCGCACCGGTGCGGGGACGCCCTCGGCGGGATCGTTCTGCGCCGCGGCGGGCAGCGCCAGGGCGGCCAGGGCGCCGAGGGAGAGGGAGAGCCTGGAGCCGGCTCCCGGGCAGGGGGAACTCATCACGGAGGGACCTCGATGGGGGTTGGGGGTGGGTCGGCCGGAGCGACGGAGGGTCATCGTAATGGGACGGTCCCCATCCGGGGCAGGTTCGGAGGTGACTGGGTTCCGTGTGGGAACCGCCGCCGCGGCCTCCCGCCGGCCGCCCTGGAGCGCGTCCCCCCGCCGCTGCGGGGAGGCGCGCCGCCGGCCCCCGGGCTCCGGCCCCCTGGTGGCTCCGGGCGACGATCCAAGCTCCTTCCAGGTAAAGGTTTACGCCGTCGCCGGGTCCCCGGTGCAACACGGAACCCAGTCAGTCCTAGGATGCCACCCCGATGGCCCTCCTCGAGCTCGCCGACGTCCTCGTCCGCTTCCCCGACCCCGAGGGCCGCCCGGAGACCGTCCTCGACGTCGCCCGCTTCGAGCTCGACGCCGGCGAGCACGTGGCCCTGGTCGGGGCCAGCGGGTCGGGGAAGACGACCCTGCTCCACGTCGTGGCGGGGCTGCTCCGGCCCACGGCGGGGCGGGTGCTGTTCGACGGGGTGGACCTCGCCGGGCTCTCCGAGGGGCGGCGGGACGCGTTCCGGGCGCGGAACCTCGGGTACGTGTTCCAGTCGTTCCACCTGCTGCAGGGGTTCACGGCGCTCGAGAACGTCGTGCTCGGCATGGCGTTCGGGTCCGGGCCGGACCGGGCGGCGGCGCGGGAGCTGCTCGAGCGGCTGGGGCTCGGGCACCGGCTGCACCACCGGCCGGCGCAGCTGTCGGTCGGGCAGCAGCAGCGCGTGGCGCTGGCGCGGGCGCTCGCGAACCGGCCGCGGCTCGTGCTGGCGGACGAGCCGACCGGGAACCTGGACCCGGCGCGGGCGCGGGAGGCGCTGGAGCTCGCGCGCGAGCTCTGCGCGGACTGCGGCGCGGCGCTGCTCGTGGTGACGCACGACCCGGCGGCGCTCGGCGAGTTCCAGCGCGTCGTCCGCCTCGACGAGATCTCGGCCGCCGCGCGGACCGCGGTCGCGGCCGGCGGCGGGGAGGGCGGGGCGTGAGCGCGCCGCAGGACACGGACGGCGGTACTCCGCCGGCGCGGGCTGCGCGCGCCGTGCGCGGCGCGGGCGTGCGGCTGCTCGTGCTGGCGGGGATCGCGCGCCGCGGGCTGAACCAGCACGCGCTGTCGACGGTCGTGACGGCGCTCTCGGCGGCGCTCGCCAGCGGGCTCGTGCTCGCGGTGTTCGCGGTCAGCGCGCAGACCCGCGAGGCGTTCACGTCGGGGGCGCTCGGCATCGACGCGGTCCTCGGCGCGCGCGGCAGCCCGCTGCAGCTCGTGCTGAACACCGTGTTCCACCTCGAGACCTCCCCGGGCAACCTGCCCTGGTCGACCTACGAGGCGGTGCGCGCCGACCCCCGCGTCGCGCGCGCGATCCCCTACGCGGTCGGCGACAGCTACCGCGGCTTCCGCGTCGTCGGCACGACGCCCGAGCGCTTCGAGCTCGAGGGCGCCGACGGCCGGCCGCTCCTGCGCGTGGCGCCGGGCGGGCGCGTGTTCGACCCGGGCCGGCGCGAGGCGGTGCTGGGCGCCAGCGTGGCGCGGCGCGCGGGGCTCGGCGTCGGCTCGCACTTCCATCCCGAGCACGGCGTCGGCCACCGCGGCGGGGAGGACCACGAGCACGAGGAGGAGTACGTCGTCGTCGGCGTGCTCGAGCCGACCAGCTCGCCCTCCGACCGCGTGGTGTGGATCCCGATCGAGGGCGTGTTCCGCATGGGCGGCCACGTGCTGCGCGGCGCGGGGAGCTACGTGCCCCGGCCGGGCGAGGCGATCCCCGACGAGCACAAGGAGGTCAGCGCCGTGCTGTTGAAGTTCCGGGGGCGCCAGGCCGGATTCCAGCTGGCGGCGCTCTTCAACCAGGAGGAGCGCGCGGCCACGCTCGCCTGGCCGGTCGCCGCGTCGATGGCGGAGGTGTTCGACAAGCTCGGCTGGCTGCACCGCGTGCTCGAGCTGGTCGCCTACCTGGTCGTCGCCGTCGCCGCCGGCTCGATCCTGGCGAGCCTCTACAACGCCATGGGCGAGCGCCGGCGCGAGTTCGCCATCCTGCGCGCCCTCGGGGCGCGGCGCCGGGCGGTGTTCGGCGTGATCGTGCTCGAGTCCACGGCCATCGCCGCCCTGGGCGCGGCGCTCGGCTACCTCGTGTACATGCTCGTGCTGGCCGCGGCCGCGGTGCTCGTGCGCCGCTCGACGGGGGTCGTGCTCGACCCGTTCTTCTTCCACCCGGCGCTCGTCGTCGTACCGCTCGCGATGGTCGGCCTGGGCGTCCTCGCCGGCCTCCTGCCCGCCTGGCGGGCGTACTCCACCGACGTGGCGCGCGGCCTGTCGCCGACGAGCTAGCCCATGGAGCGCGCGCCGTGAAGCCCGGGTGGATCCTCGCCGGCCTCGCCGCCGCCGGTCTCGCCGCGACGGCGGGGCTGTGGTCCCTCGTCGGCGAGAACGCGCCGGCCCGCGGCCGCGCGGGCGCGGGAGGGGAGCCGCCCCGCGGCGCGCCGATCGACGGCGGAGTCGCGGCCGGCGCCAGCGCCTCCGCGGCGCCGGCCGAGGGCGGCGACGCGCTCGCCTGGCTCGCGGGCCCCGGC
>JAUIDW010000189.1 GCA_030428395.1 bacterium
GCGCCAGCCTCGGCTTCCACAACGGCACCCTCTGCGTGAAGGCGCCGCTGACGCGCCTGCTGCCGCCCAAGAACTCGGGCAGCGGCGGCGGCGGCCTGTGCCCCGGCGTCCTGCGGCGCAACTTCAACAGCCACATCCAGAGCGGCAACGACCCCGCGCTGACCGCCGGGCGCCAGGTGAACGCGCAGTGGTTCTACCGCGACCCGGGCGTGGATTCCTTCAACGACGGGTTGACCGACGGCGCCGAGTTCGTGATCGCGCCGTAGGCGCGGGCGCGAGGTCGGCGCCGTCGAGCCCCGGGCGAAGCCCGGGGCGTTCTCTCACCCTGCGATCGCCCCCCCGCTGGACCGGTTCGACCGGTTCGACCGGTTCGGCCGGTTCAACCTGGGCGCCGCAGCCCCCGCGGCGTGACCGCGCGCTCGACGACCCCCAGCAGGCGGTCGGCCAGCAGCGCGAGCACCGCCGCGGGCAGCGCGCCCGCCAGGATCAGGCGCGTGTCGTTCAGGTAGAGCCCGGTGACGATCGGCTCGCCCAGCCCGCCCGCGCCGATGAAGGCGGCCAGCGTGGCGAACCCGATCGTCAGCACGGTGGCGATGCGCACGCCGGCCAGGATCGTCCCCGTGGCCAGCGGCAGCTGCACGCGCAGCAGCACCTGCACCGGCGTCAGCCCGAGCCCGCGGGCGGCGTCGATCAGCTCGGGGTCGACGTCGCGGATGCCCGTGAACGTGTTGCGCAGGATCGGCAGCACCGCGTAGAGCGTCAGCGCCAGGACCGCCGAGCGCGTCGAGAGCCCCAGGCCCGGCACCGCGATCAGGAAGGCCAGCAGCGCCAGGCTCGGGACCGTCTGGACCACGCCGGCGGCGCCCAGGGACACCCGCTCGGCCAGGCGGCTGCGCGTGATCGCCACGCCGAGCGGCACGGCCACGACGGTGGCGAGCACGACGGCCAGCAGCGTCAGCCGCACGTGCTGGCCGAGCAGGCGCAGCGTCTCGCGCCAGCGGCCGAGCAGGAACGCGACCAGGCCGTCCTCGCCCCGCGCGCCGCGGTCCTCGTCGGCGACGGGGCTGCTGCCCAGCAGCCCCTCGGAGCGCAGGAACCCGGCCGCCACCTCGCGGAAGCCCGCGCCCTCGACCTCGACGCGGTGGTTGAGCTCCATCATGCGGCGGTTCGAGATGCGGAACGCCAGGCGGTCCAGGACCGGGCCCAGCTCGGGGTGCTCGCGCAGCAGCGCGCGCCGCACGACCGGCGCGGCGTGGTAGGGCGGGAAGAACGCGCGGTCGTCCTCCAGGACCGTGAGGTCGTAGCGCAGCAGCTTGCCGTCGGTCGAGTAGGCGTCGACGAGGTCCACGCTGCCCCCCGCGACCGCCTCGTAGGCGAGGCCGTGCTCCATGCTCTTCACGTCGCCCAGCGCGAGCCCGTAGTGGGGCCGCAGGCCCGCCCAGCCGTCCGCGCGGTTCATGAACTCGATGCTGAAGCCGGCGGACAGGTCGGCGGCGTGGGGCACGAGGTCGGAGATCGTGGCGACGCCCAGCTCCTCGGCCAGGTCGGAGCGCAGGGCGAGGGCGTAGGTGTTCTCGAGGCCGAGCGGCATCCGCCAGTCGAGGTCGTACAGCTCGCGGTAGCGCGCCTGCACGTGCAGGAACGCGCGCAGCGGGTCGGTGATCTTCTCCGGCTCCTTGAGGACCGTCGCCCAGCCGGTGCCCGTGTAGTCGGGGTACAGGTCGATCTCGCCGGTCCGCAGCGCGTCGAAGCAGACCATCGTCCCGCCGAGACCGCTGCGGTGCTCGACCGTCAGCCCCGCCTCCTCGACCAGCAGCGTCAGCATCTCGCCGAGGATGCGGCTCTCGGTGAAGTTCTTGCTGCCGACGACGACGTCCTGGGCCGCGGCGGGGGAGGCGAGCAGGGCGCCCGCGAGCGCGAGGGCGGCGGACCTACCGGCCATGGAAGTGGCTCTCCAGGAAGGTCCGGACCTGCTCGGAGGCGGGCGCGTCGCGGAACTGCTCGAGCGTCCCGACCTGCGCCAGCCGCCCCTCCGCGAGCAGCGCGACGCGGTCGCCCAGCAGGAACGCCTCGTCCATGTCGTGGCTCACGATCAGGATGGTCTTCTCGACGCGCTCGGAGAGCTCGAGGAACTCGCGCTGGAGGCTGTCGCGGGTCAGCGGGTCGAGCGCGCCGAAGGGCTCGTCCATCAGCAGCAGCTGCGGGTCGAGCGCGAGGGCCCGGGCGACGCCGACGCGCTGGCGCTGGCCGCCGGACAGCTCCGCGGGGTAGCGGGCGCCGAACTCGGACGGCGGGAGGTGGACCAGCTCGAGCAACTCGTCCACCCGCTCGGCGGTCCGGGCGGTGTCCCAGCCCTCCAGCCGACAGAGCAGGCCGACGTTGGCCGCCACGGTCAGGTGCGGGAACAGGCCGCCGCTCTGGATCACGTACCCGATCCCGCGCCGCAGCCGCACGGGGTCGGCCTCGGCGACGTCGCGCCCGTCCACGAGAACGCGCCCCGCGGTGGGTCGGACCAGGCGGTTGACGAGGCGCAGCGAGGTCGTCTTGCCGCACCCGCTGGGCCCGACCAGGCACACGGTCTCCCCCGGCGCCACGTGCAGGTCCAGGTCGCGCACCGCGGCGAGCGGCTCGGCCCCCTCGCGGGGGAACAGCACGGTCGCGCCCTCGAAGTGGATCAACGCACGCCGCGGAGCGTCACGAGCCGGCCGCAGGGGGGACCAGCTCGTTCAGCGCGAACCAGCCGCGCTCGTCGAGCCAGGTGCGCCGCTGCTCGAAGCCCGCGAGGGCGGCGAGGCGGCCGAAGTTCTCCGTCGTGAACTTGCGCGAGATGCCGACCTGCAAGGGCTGGCCAGCGTCGAGCCCGGCCTCGAGGTCGAGGTCCTGGATGTAGGTCCGCTGGGGTTCCCGGGGAGCGATGCGCAGGTTGACGCGGTGGCTGTGGACGCCGCGGTAGGCGGGTTCCTCCTCGTAGGTCGAGCTGAGCTCGAAGACGCGGGGATCGAAGTCGGCGCCGAGGTGCTCGTTGATGCGTCGGAGCATGTGCACGAAGAAGGCGCGGCACGCCTCCTCCTCGTTGTACGCCCGCTCCAGCACGTCCTCGTCCTTGTGCAGGTCCGTCCCGACGACGAAGCGGTCCCCCGGGCGCATGCGGTCGCGAATCCGCCGGAGGAACGCGATCGTGTCCTCGACCGAGCCCAGGTTGCCGATCGACGAGCCGAAGAAGAAGACCAGCTTGCGCTCCTCGGCCGGGATGTCCGCCAGGACGTCGTCGAAGAGCCCCTGGCGCGGCTCGGTCCGGACCCGCTCCCCGAAGGCCTCGTGGACCGCCGCGGTGGTCGCGCGCAGGGCGCCGGGCGAGACGTCGATCGGCACGTAGTGCAGGGCGGCGTCGAGGCGCCCGACGGCGCGCCGCAGGACGTGCTGGATCTTGCGGGCCGAGCCGCAGCCCAGCTCGACCACGCACGGCTCGTCGCCGTAGATCTCCGCGGCGTTCCGGGCGAGGATCTGCTCCTCGCAGTCGGTCAGGTAGTAGCCGTCCGTGCGCGTGTAGCGGTCGTACAGGCGCGACGCCGTCGAGTCCCAGATCCAGGCGTGGTCGAGCTTCACCACGCGCTCGTCGGACTCGAACGCCTCCCGTACGGCGTCCTCGAAGCCGTCCTCGACCTGCTCGGGCCCGCTGCCGACGACGCGGTAGCACCAGACGCGGAACATCGCGTCGGGGTCCTTGCCGGGGAGGTAGGGCTGCGGCTCCGTGCGCTCGAGCAGGTTCCAGGCCCCGGCGCGCTCGAGGGCCTCGGCGCGGCTGCGGACGCCCATGGCGTCCTGCTCGTGGAAGTCCGTCCGCATCGTGAGCGCGACCACCCCGCCGGGGCGGACGAGCCGCACGATCTCGTCCAGCGTCTCGGCCGGCGCCTGTCCGTACGAGAACACGCCGACGAGCACGGCGGCGTCGAAGGTCGACTCGGGGTAGGCGTCGACGGGCAGGCCCAGGTCGGCGACACGCGTCTCCCGGTAGACCCCCTTCGCCCGGGCGCGTTCCAGCATCTCCGGGGACAGGTCGAGGCCGACGACGTCGCGGAAACCCAGCGCCGCCAGCGCCTCGCCGGCCGCGCCGGTCCCGCAACCGGCGTCCAGCACGCGCGCGACGTCGTGGCGCGTCGTGTTCCGCGCGAGGACCTCCGCAGCCAGGCGGTGCCCGAAGAAGCCGATGCTCTCGTGGTCCTGGTCGTACGTGTCCGCCCAGTCGGCGTAGAGGCGCTGGAGGTCGTCGCGGCCGCGAGCGGCGTAGGCGCGCTTCCACATGCGCTCGCGCAGGGCCTCGCCGTCGGTCGGGGAGGTGGGACGCTCGGACGTGGGGGAGTAGTTCGGTGCGGTCATGCGGGCTCCGGTCGCCTCGGGGGCGGCTCTGCGGGGGGCAGCTCGGACGAGGCGGGGAGGGTGCGGGCGTCCTCGAGCGTCGTGACCAGGTGCGGCGAGGCGTCCAGCTCCGAGGCGTCCATCATCGAGGCGATCCGCTTGAGGGTGGACAGGATCAGGAGCTGCTCCCAGTCCTCGACCGACGACAGCTCGCGGCGGAACCGCTCCTGCAGCAGCGAGGGGGCGCGGGAGAGCACGTGGCGACCGAGAGCGGTCAGGTCGATCCGGACGCTGCGCCGGTCCGCCTCGTCGGGCGAGCGCTCGAGCAGGCCCCGCCGCTCCAGCCGGGCGACGATCCCGGTGACGGTGCCGCGGCTCAGGTGGATCCGGTCCGCGATGGCGGCGGGGGACAGGGGGCCTTTCTGCTCGACCTCCCGCAGCGCCGCCAGCTGGGGCCCGGTCAGCCCGTGCTCGTCCACGAGGCGCCGCGAGTGGATGTCGACGGCCCGCATGATCCGGCGGATCGCGACCACGATCTCGCGCTCGTGACCCGTCCGGACGGGTGTGGGGGCTCCGTTGGCGGTCTCCACGATGATTCGAGATGAAACCAGATTCGACTCCTTCCGTCCACCGGAGGTGCTTTCAGGCCCGCTCCTGGGCCCAGATCAGGATTCCGTCTCGAACCATCTCGGCGCTCGCTGGGCACGCCCAACCGGTGGCGGCGGGTCTAGCATGGCGGGATGACGCTCTCTCCCCTCCGCGGCCTCGTCGCCGCCTGTGCCGTGCTCGCCGCGCCCGCGGCGGCGCAGTGGTCGTCCGATCCCGCGGTGAACCTGGCCCTGGCCGACCGGCCGGGCGAGCAGGTGATCCCGCTCGTCGCCGGGACCTCCGACGGCGGGCTGTGGGTGGCCTGGTTCGACAACTCCGGGGGCAGCTACGCCGTGTACGTCCAGCGGCTGGACCGCGACGGCGTCGAGCAGTTCGCCCACCACGGGCTGCTGGTCAGCAACCATCCCCAGGACACGGCGCTCTTCGGCTGGGACCTGACGGCGGACTCGAGCGACCACGCGGTGCTCGTCTTCTCGGACCTGCGCAACGCCTCGGGCTCGCTCGACGTCGTGGCCTACCGGATCGCCCCGGACGGGACGTTCGTGTGGGGGCCGAACGGCGTGTCGCTGTCGAACAACGCCGACTTCGAGCCCGCGCCGCGCGTGGCCGAGAACTCGAACGGCGACCTCGTGTTCGTGTGGGCGCGGCTGCCCAGCGGCTCCGACGGCGACCTGCGCATGCAGCGCGTGACCCCCGCGGGGGCCGTGCAGCTCGCGGCGGGCGGCGTGGCGATCGCCTCGGCGGCGGGCGAGAGCCCGGGGTTCGCCGAGCTCGTGGCCTCGACCGGCGGCGACGTGATCGTGTCGTGGGTGCGCGACATCTCGACCTTCCTCAGCCCGCGCCACGTGCGCGCCGAGCGCTTCACGGACGCCGGCGCGTCGGTGTGGGGCGCGCCGGTCAGCGTCTACGACGCGATGTCCGTGCCGATCGCCCACACCCCGACGATCCTGGCCGACGGCGCCGGGGGGGCGGTCCACGTGTGGCACCGCAGCCAGTCGAACCTGTTCAACGTGCTGGTCCAGCGCCTCAGCGCCGGCGGCGTCGAGCAGTACGCGCACAACGGGATCACCGCCTCGGCGGACGCCACCCGCCACCACCTGGATCCGGCGCCGGTGCTGGACGCCGCGACGGGGGACCTGCTGGTCTTCTGGAACGAGCGCGACTCCACGCAGGCGCAGCGCGGGGTCTACGGCCAGCGCGTGTCGGTCGCCGGCGCGGCGCTGTGGGGCCCGAACGGCAAGGAGCTGGCTCCGGTCGACGCGGTCGAGGACTCCTTCCCCAGCGCCGCCGCCTGCGTGGGCGGCGCGGTCGTCGTGTGGGCCGAGGGCGGCCTCGGCAGCCAGACCCTGCTGGCCGAGCGGGTGGACGCCAGCGGAGACCCCGTGTGGTCCACCTCGCCCGTCGTGCTGTCGTCCGCGTCGTCCTCGAAGTCGCGCCGGCCCGTGTCGGGGGACCCCTGCGGCGTCGTGCGGGTCGCCTGGGAGGACGACCGCAACGGCACGCCGGACGTATTCGCGCAGAACGTGAACCCCGACGGCTCGCTGGGCGTGTTCCAGCCGCTGCTCTACTGCACCGGCAAGACGAACTCGCTCGGCTGCGTGCCCTTCCTGACGACGACGGGCATCCCGAGCGCCTCGTGCACCCTGCCCTTCGCCCTCACGGCGCGCGACGCGGTCCCCTCCGAGGCGGGCTTCCTGCTGTACTCGTTCAAGAAGTCCAACCTGAACTTCCACGGCGCCAAGCTCTGCGTGAAGGCGCCGGTCGTGCGGCTGCTGCCGCCCAAGGTCGCCAAGACCACCGGCACGCCGCCCTGCTCCGGCGTCCTGAACCGCAACTTCAACAACCGCATCCAGGGCGGCGCCGACCCGCAGCTGACCGCCGGCGCGACCGTCCACGCCCAGTGGCGCCAGCGCGACCCCGCCGACCCCGCCGGCTTCGGCGACTCCCTGACGGACGCGGTGCGCTTCACGATCGTGCCGTAGACGCAGGACGACCCGCCGGGGGCTGCCAGGGCCCCGGCGGGTCGCGGGAGAGTCGGGGGGAGAGGGGGTGTGGGACCCGGAGGTTCAGGCCTCGAGCAGGCGCGTCAGGGGGTGGACGGTGGGCTCGAGGCGCTCGTAGAGGCGGCGGCGGCGGGCCGTGCGGACGGCGGCGACGTGGCCGAGGGCGAGCAGGGCGACGCAGGTGGCGACGTGGCTCGCGGCCGCGGCGGGGAGCAGCAGCGGGTCGACGTCGAGGAGGCCCGGACGCGCGATCGTGGCGAGCTGCAGGAGGGCGCAGGCGGCCAGTCCGGCCCAGAGGCCCCAGAGGGCCACCGTGGCCAGGCGGCGGGCGGTGGCCAGGCGGCGGTCCAGGCGCTCGAGCAGGGTCGTGCACAGGACGGCCAGGGAGCCGCGCTCGAGCATCGAGCGGGCCTCGCGGCGCAGGCGCCGCGCCTCGCCGGCGCGCTCCAGCTCGCGGCTCCAGCGGCGGCGGATCGTCTCGTAGTGGTCCATCTTCCAGCTCCCGGGGGGGACCTCGTCCCCGCCCACGAGTAGAGCCGGAGATCGGGCGCCTCCCGGCATGACGGTCCCGATAGGAGGCCCCGCGGACCCCGGACGGGGCGTCGGAGGCCCGGTTCGAAGCGGTGCGGGGCGCGCGGCCCGCGGATGGCGCTCGCGGCTCGCCGGGCGCGCGGATACGCTCGCCCTTCCCCCCGGCCATGTCGAAGTCCCCCGAACGCACCCGCGGCCGCCGCTCCGGGCCCTCCGGCGGCGGGCCGCCTCCCGCGTCCACCCCGGCGTCCGGCGTCCGCCTCAACAAGTTCCTGGCGGACATGGGGGTGGCCTCGCGCCGCAAGTGCGACGAGCTGATCGCCGCGGGCAAGGTCAGCGTGGACGGGCTGCCGGTCGTCGAGCTGGGGACCCGCGTGGACCCCGAGACGCAGACCGTCGAGTGCGACGGCGTCGTCTTCAAGCCGGAGAGGGCCACGCGGCGGTACTACCTGCTGAACAAGCCGCGCGGGGTGCTGTGCACGAACGACGTGCGCGAGGCGCGGACCCGCGCGATCGACCTGATCACCGACCGCAAGAAGGGCCGCATCTACACGGTGGGGCGCCTGGACGAGGACAGCACCGGGCTGATCCTGCTGACGAACGACGGCGACTTCGCGCACCGCGTCGCGCACCCGCGCCACGGCGTCCCGAAGACGTACCTGGTGAAGGTCAAGGGCAAGGTCGGGCCGCAGGCGCTCGAGAAGCTGCGCAAGGGGACGTGGCTCTCGGAAGGGCGCACCGAGGGCGCCCACGTGCGCGTCCGCAAGCGGACCAGCGCGTTCTCGGTGCTGTCGGTCACGCTGCGCGAGGGCAAGAACCGCGAGGTGCGCCGCATCTTCGCGAAGGTCGGGCACGAGGTGCTGACGCTGCGGCGGACGCGGATCGGCGACCTGAGCGACCCGAAGCTGCGGTTCGGCGAGTGGCGCCGGCTGCGGGCGCGCGAGGTGCGCGAGCTGGAGGCCCTCTCGGAGCAGGCCCAGGCCGCCGACTTCGCCCGCGGCGGCGCGCAGGGCAAGGGCCCGGGCGGGCGGTCGCGGCAAGGCGGGCCGGAGCGTGGGAAGACGCGCAGCAAGGCCGCCAGCCGGGCGGCGTCGCGGCCGCCCTCGCGGCGCGAGCGGGGGACGCGCGGCCAGCGGGGTGGGCGATGAGCGCGCCGCGCAAGGCGCCCCGCCGCCGGACCGCCGAGAAGGCCGGCGCCCGGATCAGCGAGCACCGGCTGGACAACGGCCTGCGCGTGCTGATCGCGGAGCGCCACACCGACCCCGTCGTCGCCGTGATGACCTGGTACCAGGTCGGCGCGCGCAACGAGTCGGAGCGCGAGGCGGGCTACTCGCACTTCCTCGAGCACCTGATGTTCAAGGGCGCGCAGCGCTTCGGGCGCGGCGAGGTGGACCGGCTGACGACCGTGCTCGGCGGCAGCAACAACGCGTTCACGAGCTACGACCACACCGCCTACTGGTTCGAGCTGGCGTCGGATCGCTGGGAGCACGCGCTCGAGATGGAGGCCGACCGCATGCGGGGCCTGACGCTGGACCCGGTGGAGTTCGACTCCGAGCGCGCCGTCGTGCTCGAGGAGCTCTCCATGGGCCTCGACGACCCCTGGCGCGCCCTCAGCGAGTCCGTCCAGGCCGCGCTGTTCGAGCGCCACCCCTACCGCCGCCCGATCATCGGCCACCCCGACAGCCTCGCGGCGGCGACCGTCGGCGACCTGCGCGCGTACTACGACCGCTTCTACCACCCGGCCAACGCGCTGATCGTCCTGGCGGGCGACGTGCGCAAGCGCGACGCCCTCGCGCGCGTGCGGAGCCACTTCGGCGGCATCCCCGCCGGCACGCCCGTGGCCGCGGCGGACTGCTTCCGCGGCGAGCTGGCCGAGCCCCGCGGCGAGAAGCGCGTCCGCATGTCGTGGGACGACCGCGCGCAGCGCCTGTGCATCGCCTGGCCGACCGTTCCGGTGGGCACCGACGACGACTTCCGGCTCGACCTGGTGTCGACCGTGCTGGCGAGCGGCCGCCTGTCGCGCCTGCACCGCCGCCTCGTGCTCGACCGGGGGCTCGCCACGAGCGTCTCGACCAGCAACGACACGCGCGTCGAGTCCGGCGTGTTCTGGCTCTTCGCCGAGGCGGCCCAGGGCGTCGCGGCCGAGGAGCTCGAGCGCGCGGTGGACGCGGAGCTGTCCGAGCTCGCGCGCGACCTGGTCGCGCCGGCGGAGCTGCGGCGGGCCAAGAAGATCCTGGCCTCCTCGGAGCACTACGACGCCGAGACGGCGTCCGACCTCGCGGAGCAGCTCGGCGAGTACGCCGTCGACGCCGACTGGCGCCTCTGCATCGACGGCCAGGGGCGCCTGGCCGCCGTGACGCGCAGCCAGCTGCGCGACGCCGCGCGCCGCCTGCTCGCGCCCGACCGGCGGGTCGTGGGCTGGTCCCTGCCCGCGGAGGTCGCCGACGCGTGGCCCGCGGTCCGCCCCGCGGCCGGCCGGCGCCGGACGCAGGCCCGCTCGCGGAAGGGGGCGCGGGCGGCGCGGGGGCGCGGGGGCAGCGGCGCGCGCACGCGGGGGAGCCGGTGAGCCC
>JAUIDW010000003.1 GCA_030428395.1 bacterium
CATCACGATCCCGAGGAACGCGCTGAGGAACACGAGCACGCCGGACATCGCCTCGGTCTGGGCCAGCAGGTAGTCGCGCTCGGTCGAGACGTCGGCGGGATACTGCTTGTGCTCGGCCAGGCTCCCGGCGAGCGCGGCCACGTCCGCGTCGGGGCGCAGGGCGGCGACGACGCGGTTGGGACCCGGCAGGTCGAGGCCCCGGCGCACGCGGTCGAAGTCGCCCCAGATCTCGGAGTCGAAGGGCCCGTCGCTCTCGAACACGCCGACGACGCGCATCGGCGTCATGTCGAGGTCGACGACGTCTCCGACGCCGCAGCCCCGGATGCGGTCGACCAGGCCGTTGCCGACCATGACCTCGTCGCTGCCGGGCTCGGGGCGGCGGCCCTCGACGACGCGCAGCGCGTCGCCGCGGATGGCGTAGGTCGCGGGCTGCACGCCGCGCACGGTGACGTTGACCTCGCCGCCGTCGAGGCGCGGGCGGCGCGCGGCCACGACGCACTCCATCGACGCGAGCGGCTGCCCGTCCGCGCCGGTCGCGATCTCGTTCACGGACTTGATCAGCAGCTGACCGCGGTCGCGCGAGAAGGCGCTGACGCCCTCCGACACGGCCCCCTGGCGCAGGAACACGGCGACGTCCTCGCGGCCCGCGTCGGCGTAGAGCGTCGCGAAGCCCTGCTGCAGCGCGAGCACGCTGGCGACCACGGCCACGGTCGCGCCGATGCCGAGCACGGTCAGGACCAGGGCCGTGCGCCTGACGAACAGGCTCTGCAGGTTGTAGCTGAAGGGGACGAGCACGGCGCTACTCCCTCGCTCCCAGGGCGTCGACGACGCGCAGCCGGCCGGCGCGCCACGCGGGGAAGGCGCCCGACACGAGCCCGAGCGCGACGGCGATGCCGAGGCCGAGCCGGACCGTGCGGGGCGCGACGGCGAAGCCGGGGAAGCTGCCGCCGAGCGCCGCGGCGATGCCGTCCTGGGCCAGCAGCGCGAGCCCCACGCCGAGGGCGCCGCCGAGCCCGCACAGCGTCAGCGCCTGCGCGATCAGCAGGCCGAAGGCGCGCCCGTCGCCGAAGCCGAGCGCCTTGAGGACGCCGAGGTCGCGCGTCTGGTCGCGCGCGGTCAGCAGCATCGTGTTGACGCACGCCAGCAGGATCGCCGCCAGCACGCCGCCCCCGATCGCCGTCAGGAAGAACGGGATGTTGCCGAACATCGACACGAACTGCGCCTGGAACTGGGCCTCGGGGGCGGTCTGCACGCGCTGCGGGCCCGCGGCGAACAGCTCGTCGACGGCGGCCGACACCGACGCGGGGTCGGCCGTGGGCTCGAGCTTCAGGTAGTACGCGCCGACGCGCGGCGGCGTCCCGCCGGCCTTCAGCGTGCGGTCGAAGTAGTCCCAGTGGAAGAACATGCCGTGGCCCGAGAAGTTGCGCACGAGCGGGCGGTAGATGGCCTCGACCTCGAACTCCCAGGCGACGTCGGCGCCGTCGGGGTGGGGGAAGAAGACGCCGATCAGCGGGATGCGGTCGCCGATGCCCCAGCGGAACTGGTTCGCGAGGCCCTCGCCGACGACGCAGCCGATGACGTTGCGCTCCCACGCGTCGTAGGAGCCCTGGGCCAGCTCCATCTCCTTCTCGAACAGCGCCGGCAGCCGCTCGGAGTCGACGGCGAACTGCGAGAACGGGACGTCGTTGTAGAGCGCGCCGAACCACTGCCACTTGCACGTGGACTCGACGCCGGGCACCTGCTCGATGCGGGCCTGGTAGGTCGGCGGGAGGCCGACGAAGAGGCTGACGGTCGACTGGACGACCATGCGCTGTGCGCTGGCGGCCGCGAGGCCGGCCTCGAGCGTCGTGATGACCGAGCGCAGCGTGCAGAACAGGAACAGCGCGATCGCCAGCGAGCCGACGGTGAGCAGCGAGCGCAGCGGGTGCCGCGTCAGGTTGCGCAGCACGAGGAGCGGGAACTCCATCGGGCTCAGGCCTGCGCGCCGTGGGCGACGGCAGGCTCCTCGAGACCGCCGAGCCGACCCTTGTCGATGTGCACGATGCGGTCGGAGCGCTCGGCGGCCAGCGGGTCGTGCGTGACCATGAGCACGGTCTTCTGCAGCTCGCGGCTGAGCCGCCCGAGCAGCTCGAGCACCTGGTCGGCGGCCTCGCGGTCCAGGTCGCCCGTGGGCTCGTCCGCGAGGATCAGGTCGGGGTCGGTGGCGATGGCGCGCGCGATCGCCACGCGCTGCTCCTGGCCGCCCGAGAGCTGGCCCGGCCGGTGCTTCGCGCGGTCGGCGAGGCCGACGAGCTCGAGCGCGTGCATGGCCTGCTCGCGGCGCCGCTGGCGCGAGAGCGGCGTCAGCAGCAGCGGCAGGCGCACGTTCTGGTACGCGGTCAGGACCGAGATCAGGTTGAAGCCCTGGAACACGAACCCGATCGTGTCCGCGCGCCAGCGCGAGAGCTCCGAGCCGGAGAGGGCCATCAGGTCGGCGCCGCCCACGAACACCTCGCCCGAGTCGGGCCGGTCCAGCGCTCCGACGACGTTGAGCAGCGTCGTCTTGCCCGAGCCCGACGGCCCCATGAGCGCGTAGAACTGCCCGCGCTCCATGTCGAGGTCGAGGCGGTCGAGCACCGTGAGGGTCTCGCCTCCGCGGCGGTAGGCCTTCGTCAGGTTCCGGACGCGGATCATGGGCTCGGTCATGGAGCTCCTCGGGCCGAGGTCGAGTCCGCGCGCACCTCCGCGCGGCGAGCGGGCAGCCTAACCGGCACCGGGGCGCGACGGAACCCGACGCGGCGCGCGGTCGCCGGGGCGCCGCCGGCCCGCGCGGCGCCATCCATGGGAGCGGGCCATGGGAGCGGGAGCGGCCGCGGGAGCGGGACGGAAGCGCGCGCGGCGCGCCGGGCCCGGGGTCCGGCCGGCGGCGGAACCGCGCCGGCCGGTCGATCGGCGCGCGCCCCGGACCGGCGGCCCTCAGAGCGCGATCTTCTCCCGCACGTTCCGCCGCGCCAGCGCGGCCTTCCCGACGCGGCGGATCGCGAGGACGAAGGCCGCCGTGCGCAGGTCGATGCTCTTCTCCCTCGCCACGTCGCGGACGGACGCGAACGCGCGGGTCATCGCCTTCTCGAGCTCGGCGTGGACGCGCTCGAGCTCCCAGCGGAACTGCTGGACGTTCTGGGCCCACTCAAAGTAGCTGACGGTCACCCCGCCGGCGTTGGCCAGGATGTCGGGCACGACGAGGACGCCGCGCTCGCGCAGGATCGCGTCGGCGGCCGGCGTCGTGGGGCCGTTCGCGCCCTCGACGACGATCCGGGCGCGCACGTCGCGGGCGTTGTCCTCGGTGAGGACGTCCTCGATCGCGGCGGGGACGAGGACGTCGGCGCCCCACGTGAGGACCTCGGAGCCCTCGATCGGGTCGCCGCCGGGGAAGCCGGCGACCGTGCGGTGCTCGAGCGCCCACCCGGAGAGCTGCGCGACGTCGAGCCCCTCGGCGTTCGCGACGCCCCCGAGGTGGTCCCCGACCGCGACGACCCGGCCGCCGCTCTCCGCGATCAGGCGCGCCGCGTGCCGGCCGACGTTCCCGAAGCCCTGCAGCGCGACCGTGACGTCGGCGATGGTCTTCTGCTCCAGCGCGAGCGCCTCGCGCAGGGCGATCGTCACGCCGAGGCCCGTCGCCTCCTCGCGCCCGGCGGAGCCGAACAGGTGCTCGGGCTTGCCCGTCACCACGGCCGGCGAGAACCCCTGGTACTTCGAGTACTCGTCCATGATCCACGCCATCACGTCCGCGTTCGTGTTGACGTCGGGCGCGGGGACGTCGAGCGTCGGGCCGATCACGTCCTTGGTCTGCGCCACGAACTGGCGCGTGAGCGCGTCGAGCTCCGCGCGGGTCATCGTCTCGGGGTCGCAGTCGATGCCGCCCTTCGCGCCGCCGAAGGGCACGTCCACCACGGCGGTCTTCCACGTCATCAGGTTCGCGAGCGCGGTGGCGTGGTCCTCGTCGACCGTCGGGTGGTAGCGCAGGCCGCCCTTCATCGGGCCGCGCGCCGCGTTGTGCTGCACGCGGTAGCCCGTGTTGTGGTGGAGCTTGCCCTCGTCGTCCTCGATCACCAGGTCGACCTTCACGACGCGGAACGGCGAGAGGAGGATCTCGCGCACCTTCGTCGAGAGGCCGAGGACGTCCGCGGCGGCGTGGAAGTACCGGTGGCTGGCGTCGAGCATGGGCGTCTCCGGGCGAGGGGAGGGAGGCGTGCACTGTCCCCCCGAGGCCCGCCCCGGCGCAAGGGGGCGCGTTCGCGGAGGGCGGGCCCCGGTCCGGAGCGGGCGACCGCGGCGGCCCGGACGCTCGGAGGTCCAGGTCGCGACGGGGGAGCCACCGTCCCGGACCGCGGGGTCCGCGCCGTGGAGCGCGACCGCTTGCGTGCCCGGCGGGTCGAACGTGACGTCCTCCGAGGGCGGCTGGAAGTCGGCGGGGATTCCCCGTGGGGGCTGGCGGGCGGTTCCGGCGGTCGGAAGAATACGACGATGGGCGACCCAGGCCTCTGCGCGCGAACGTCGGGGACGCCCTCGCGTCCCGCGGGGGCGCGAGGGGTCGGCAGCGCCCCGCCCCGGCGGCTGCGGGCGCGCCGCCGCGGTCCGGGCGTCGCCGGAGCCGCCCATCCGTCCCGGCTCGACCTGCGCGAAAGCACCCCCATGGAGCACTCGATGAAGACCTCGTGGCTGCTGGCTGCGGCCGTCCTGGCCCTGGCCGGCTGCCGGAAGGAAGAGGCCGGTGCGGCGGCCCCCCCGCCCGACGTGCTCGTCGCGGAGGTCCTGCAGCGCGACGTCCCCATCTACACGGAGGCGCTGGGACAGACGCGCGGCAGCAACGAGGTGGAGATCCGCGCCCGGGTCGAGGGCTACCTCGAGACCGTCGAGTTCCAGGAGGGCTCCATGGTCGAGAAGGGGCAGCTGCTGTACACGATCGACCCGCGCCCGTTCCAGACGGCCCTGACGCGCGCGCTGGCGCAGCAGGCCGAGGCCGAGGCGGACCTCGCGCGGGCCCGGCAGGACGTGGCGCGCAACGAGCCCCTGGTCGAGAAGAACGCCATCTCCCGGGAGGAGTACGAGACGTCCGTGGCCGTCGAGCGCGCCGCCGCGGCCGCCCTGGACGCGGCCGCCGCCGAGGTCGAGTCCGCCCAGCTGGACCTCGGCTACACGCGCGTCGAGGCCCCCGTCGCGGGGATGATCGGGAAGACGGAGGTCCAGCCGGGCGCGCTGATCCGGCGCGTGCAGGGCACGCTGCTCACGCAGGTCTCGAGCCTCGACCCGATCCACGTGCGCGCCACGATCTCCGAGCGCGACTACCTGCGGTTCGCGCGCAGGGCCGAGGCTTCCGGCCGGCCCGGGATGCACGCGGACTACGAGCTGATCCTCGCCGACGGCACGGTCCACGCGCACACGGGCAAGCTGTCGTTCGTCGACCGCGCCGTCGACCCGCGCACCGGGACGATCCTCGTCGAGGTCTCCTTCCCCAACCCCGGGCATCTCGTGCGACCGGGGCAGTACGCGCGCGTGCGCGTCGCCGTCGAGACGAAGCAGGGGGCGCTGCTGGTGCCGCAGCGCGCCGTGCAGGAGCTGCAGGGGCTGTACAGCGTCGCGGTCGTCGGCTCCGGGAACGAGGTCGAGATCCGCGCGGTGACTCCGGCCGAGCGGATCGGGACGCTCTGGCGCATCGAGTCCGGCCTCGCCCCCGGGGAGCGGATCGTGGTCGAGGGGTTGCAGAAGGTGCGACCCGGGGTCGTCGTCGCGCCGGAGGAGACCGAGATCCGGGAGGACGCGCTCGAGCCCCGCGGCGGTGCCGCGGCCTCGCCGCCTCCGGGGTCCGGCGGTCCGGACGAGCCCGCCGCCGCCGAGGAAGGCTGAGCCTTGGCCAGCTTCTTCATCCGGCGACCGATCGTCGCGATCGTCATCTCGATCCTGATCGTGATCCTGGGCGGGTTCACGCTCACCACGCTCAGCGTCGAGCAGTACCCGTTCCTCGCGCCGCCGACCATCCGGGTGACGGCCAACTACCTCGGCGCCTCCGCCGTCGCGGTGGAGCAGTCCGTCGCCACGCCCATCGAGCAGGAGGTCAACGGCGTCGAGAACATGGTCTACATGAAGTCCTCGAACACGAGCGACGGACGGATGCTGCTCGACGTCAGCTTCGCCGTCGGCGTGAACCAGGACATGGCCAACGTCCTCACGCAGAACCGCGTCTCGGCGGCCCAGGCCCGGCTGCCGCAGGAGGTGATCGCCCAGGGAGTGACCGTCAAGAAGCAGAGCCCCAGCATCCTGATGCTGATCTCGCTCTACTCGCCGGGCGAGACCTACGACGCGAACTTCCTCATCAACTACTGCGGGATCAACCTGCGCGACCAGCTCCTGCGCATCCCCGGCATCGCCCAGGTCGACCTGTTCGGGGGAACCGACTACGGCATGCGCGTCTGGCTCGAGCCGGACAAGCTGGCGAGCTACGAGCTCACGCCCGCCGACGTGGCCGCGGCCATCCGCGAGCAGAACCTGCAGGCGCCCGGGGGCCGCATCGGGATGGCGCCCGCGCCGCCGGGACAGGAGTTCACGTACACGGTCAACGCGCCCGGCCGCCTGGTCGAGCCGGCGGAGTTCGAGGACATCATCGTCCGCGAGACCGAGGACGGCGCCCAGATCCAGATCCGCGACATCGGGCGCGTCGAGCTCGGGTCCCAGGACTACAACTCGTTCGGCCGGCTCGACGGCAAGCCGGCCGGCGCCATGGCGCTGTACCTGCTGCCGGGCGCGAACCAGCTGGAGGCCTCCGAGCAGATCTACGCGACCATGGAGCGGGCGAGGGAGTTCTTCCCGCCCGACGTCGACTACAAGATCGTCTACGACACGACACCCGCCGTCGAGGCGTCGATCGAGTCGATCGTCCACACGTTCTTCGAGGCGTTCGTGCTCGTCACGCTCGTCGTCCTGATCTTCCTCCAGAACTTCCGGGCGACGCTGATCCCGCTCCTGACCGTCCCGGTCTCGCTGATCGGGACGTTCCTCTTCTTCCCGGTGCTCGGGTTCTCGCTCAACACGCTGTCGATGTTCGGGCTCGTGCTGGCGATCGGCACCGTGGTCGACGACGCGATCGTGGTGGTCGAGGCGGTGATGCACCACATCGAGCGCGGGCTGACGCCCCGCGAGGCGACCGTCCAGGCCATGAAGGAGGTCTCCGGACCGGTCGTGGGCATGTCGCTGATCCTCTCGGCGGTGTTCATGCCGGTCGCCTTCCTGGGGGGGCTGACGGGGCAGATGTACCAGCAGTTCGCGCTGACCATCGCGATCTCGGTGCTGCTGTCGGCCTTCTGCGCGCTGTCCCTGGCGCCGGCCCTCGCGGCCATGATCCTGAAGCCCGTGAAGGAGGGCGGCCGCGGACCGCTGCGCTGGTTCTACCGGCAGTTCAACCGCGGGTTCGAGGCGACGACCAGCGGCTACGTCGGGCTCTCGCGCCTGCTGGTCCGGCGCGCCTCGCTCTCGATCCTGGTGCTGGTGGCGGTCGTGTTCGGCGCCTGGTTCTTCGGCAAGGAGGTGCCCGCCGGCTTCATCCCCGACGAGGACCAGGGGCTGGTCGGCGTCAACGTGCAGCTCCCGGCGGCCGCGTCGCTCGAGCGCACGAGCGACGTGCTGGCGCAGGTCGAGGAGATCCTCGGCCGCACCGAGGGCATCCAGTCCTTCGCCACGATCGGCGGCTACGGCGTCGTGACGAACACCTACCAGCCGAACTTCGGGACCATCTTCGCCCGGCTCGATCCCTGGGAGGAGCGCGCCAGCGAGACGCTGCACGTGAAGGGCGTCATGGCGCGGCTCGCGGCGGAGTTCCGCTCGATCCCCGAGGCGGTCGTCTTCCCGTTCAACATCCCGGCCCTGTCCGGGTTCGGCGCCTCCTCGGGCTTCAACTTCCTGCTGCAGGACACCAGCGGCACGCTGAGCGTCGCGGAGCTCGGGGAGCACACGCTGGCCTTCCTCGACGCCGCGCGGCAGCGGCCGGAGTTCGCCAACCTGTTCACCTCGTTCGACCCGCGCTACCCGCAGGTCCAGGTGAAGCTCGATCGCGACAAGGCGCGCAAGGTCGGGGTGCCCGTGGACGAGGTGTTCGAGGCCCTCTCGGCGGTGATGGGCGGCAGCTACGTCAACGACTTCAACCGCTTCGGCCGCCTGTACCGGGTCTACGTCCAGGCGGACGCGGACTTCCGCAGCAGCCCGGAGGACATCGGGCGCGTCTACGTCCGCAGCTCGACGACCGGGGACATGATCCCGCTGGCGACCCTCGTGGACGTGACCTCCGCCGCGGGCACCGAGATCACCAACCGCTTCAACCTGTTCCGCTCCGTGGAGATCACGGGCACGCCGGCGCGCGGCTACACCTCCGGGGAGGCCCTGGCCGCCCTGGAGGAGACGTTCGCGGAGACGATGCCCCGGGAGCTGGGCTTCGCCTTCTCCCAGCTCTCCTACCAGGAGAAGGTGGCGCCGCCCGCCGGACCGATCTTCGCCATGGCGATCGTGTTCGTGTTCCTGCTGCTCGCCGCGCTGTACGAGAGCTGGCGCCTGCCCTGGGCCGTGCTCCTGGGCTCGCCGCTGGTGGTGATGGGCGCCCTGTTCGGCGTGTGGCTCATGGGCTTCGACAACAACGTCTACGTCCAGATCGGGATCATCATGCTGGTCGGGCTCGCGGCGAAGAACGCGATCCTGATCGTCGAGTTCGCCAAGGCGAAGCACGAGGAGGGCCTGTCGATCGAGGACGCCGCGCTCGCGTCCGCGCGGCTGCGCTTCCGACCGATCCTGATGACCGCGTTCTCCTTCATCCTGGGCGTCGTGCCGCTGATGCTGGCGACCGGGGCCGGGGCCGGCGCGCAGAACGTCATGGGCACGGCGGTCTTCTACGGCATGCTCGTCGCGACGCTGTTCGGCGTGTTCCTGATCCCCGGCAACTTCGCGTTCATCGAGCGGCTCGGGCGCGGGCGCCGGGGCGAGGCCGCGGCGCCCGGGGTCCCGGCCCCCGGTGACGCGGAGCCGCCCGCGGCAGCGCAGGTGGAGGTGCAGGGCTCATGAAGACGCGCGCATCCCTGGCGGTCGCGGCCCTGCTCGTGACCGGCTGCACCCTGGGCCCGGACTACGTGCGCCCCGAGGTGCCGGTCCCCGAGAACTGGCGCCGGGCGGAGGTCGAGGAGACCGGCTCCCTGGCCGACCTCCCCTGGTGGGAGCTGTTCGAGGACCCGGTCCTCCAGGAGCTGATCCGCTCCGCGCTCGCGGAGAACAAGGACCTGAAGATCGCCGTCGAGCGCATCGAGCAGGCCCGGGCGCGGTACGGCTTCACGCGCGGCGCGCTCTACCCGCGCGTGGACGCGGGGGCGTCGGCCGGCTACCTCGAGCTCAGCGACGAGCGCGTCGGCGTGCCGACGGGCAACTCCAGGGGGGACGTCTACGCCCTGGGGGCTTCGCTGACGTGGGAGCTCGACGTCTTCGGCCGCATCCGGCGCGCGACGGAGGCGCAGCGCGCGGTCTTCTTCTCCACGGAGGAGGCGCGGCGCGCGATCGTCGTGACGCTGGTGGCGGACGTCGCCCGCGCCTACATGGAGCTGCGCGACTTCGACCGGCGGCTCGAGGTGGCCCGCAGGACGCTGGAGTCGCGCGGGGAGAACGTGACCGTCGCCCGCGACAAGTTCGAGGGCGGCAAGACGTCCGAGATCGACCTGCGCCAGGCCCAGGCCGAGCTGAACCGGGTCGCGGCCGTCGTGTCGCAGTTCGAGTCGCTGGTCGTCCAGAAGGAGAACGAGCTCTCCGTGCTGCTCGGCGGGAACCCCGGCGCCATCCCGCGCGGCCTGCCGACCGCGGAGATGCCGCTGCCGCCCGCCGTCCCCGCGGGGCTGCCGTCGGTGCTCCTCGACCGCCGCCCGGACATCCGCCGGGCCGAGGAGCTCCTCGTCGCCGCCAACGCCGGCATCGGGCAGGCGAAGGCGCTGCTCTACCCGAGCATCTCGCTGACCGGGGACTACGGCTGGGTGAGCCAGGACCTCGACGGGCTGCTCAAGTCGCCCGCGCGCACCTGGGGGCTCTCCGCCAACCTGCTGCAGCCGATCTTCAACGCCGGGCAGAACCAGCGGCGCGTCGAGATCGCCGAGTCGCAGCAGCGGCAGGCGCTGTACGAGTACGAGCTGGCGATCCTGCGGGCGTTCCAGGAGGTCGACGACGCGCTCATCGTGCAGCAGAAGTCCGGCGAGCAGCGCAGCGCGCAGTCCCAGCGCGTGGCCGCCGAGCGCCAGGTCCTCGAGCTCGCCGAGCTGCGCTACCGCGGGGGCGTCGCCTCGTACCTCGAGGTGCTCGACGCCCAGCGCTCGCTGTTCGCGGCCGAGCTCGACGAGGCGCAGGCCGTGCGGGACGAGCTGGTCTCCGTCATCCAGCTCTACAAGGCGCTGGGCGGCGGCTGGTCCGAGGTCGAGCCCGCCGGGCCGGAGCTGACGGAGGACCCGGCACCGGCGCCGGAGAACCCCTGAGGTCGCGCGCGCGGAGGGCGGGCCGCCGGCGCTCGGCCGGGCGCGGAGCCGGGCACCCCCGGTGCTAGACTGCGGCGCGAGTGGACGAGCGACGCGAGCCGGGAGGCCCCGGTCCGGTCGAGCCAGGAACCCCGCGGAGCCAGCCGCCATGTCGGAACAGAACGCGACCCCCGGGTCACCCGAGATCGTCGACCTAGAGGACCAGGAGCGCGCGCTCGAGGTCGTCGGGCAGTCCGTCCTCGGGCTGTGGGAGGTCGTCAACAACCTGACCCGCCTGCGCGCGACGCGGCGGAGCGGGTACCGCGTGACCATCTTCGGCTCGGCGCGCGTGCAGCCCGACCACTGGGGCTACGCCGCGGTGCGCGACCTGGCCGAGGAGCTGGCGCGCCTGGGCGCGACGATCATCACCGGCGGCGGGCCGGGCCTGATGCAGGCCGCGAACGAGGGAGCCGCGCGGGGCGGGGGGGACCGCTCCGTGGGGATCCGCGTGAACCTGCCCTTCGAGCAGGACGCCAACCCGTTCGTGTCCCAGGCCTTCGAGCACCGCACCTTCTTCTCGCGCCTGCACCACTTCGTGCTCGTCTCGGACGCGTTCGTCGTCGTGCCCGGCGGGGTCGGCACGGTGCTCGAGCTCATGATGGTCTGGCAGCTGCTCCAGGTGCGCAAGCTGGCGGACACGCCGCTGATCCTGGTCGGCTCGATGTGGCCGGGACTGCTGGAGTGGCACCGCGAGGCCATGCTCCGGCCCGACGTGCCGCTGGCTTCCGAGGACGACCTGCGGATCCCGCAGTGCGTGCCGGGGGCCGAGGAGGCCGTCGCCATCCTCAAGGAGCACCACGCGGCCTGGGCGGCGCGCCGGGCGCCCGCGTGAGCCTCGCCCGGGCGTGAACCATGCGCCCGGTCCCGGGCGCTACTCCCGCCAGTCCTCCTCGGCGTCGGCGATGTTCTCGAGGCGGACCGCCGAGAGGTCCACGTGCGTCAGGAAGGCCGAGTACGCGAGCGACGCCGCGACGCAGCGCAGGTCGCGCGCCCAGGGCGGGACGTAGCGGGGGCCGGCGAGCAGGCCGGACTCGAACCACGGCGCGAGCTCGATCGCGTCGCCGATCGACATCCGCCCGGCGAACAGGTTGCGGGCCAGCTCGGGGCGGTTGTCGCGGATCGCGACGCGCAGGATGGTGTGCACCTCGAGCAGGCCCTTGAGGTAGACGCAGTCCTTGGTGAACGCGACCCCGCCGCGGACGTCGCCGCCGCGGAAGACGCGTTGCGCCGACTGGTAGCTCTCCTCCTCGCTCTGGCCCGCGTCGAGGAAGACCCGGAACACCTCGACGAAGTCCGCCCCCTCCAGCGCGTGGTGCAGGGCGCGCACGCGCAGCGCGACGCGGCGCAGGCGGCGCACGTCGATCGACAGCGTCGCGAGCTCGGCGAACACCGCGAGGCCCTCCTGCGTGCGCGTCGTCCGCGGCGCGCCGAGTCCCAGGCAGCGCACGTGCGGCTGGCGCTTGCCGTTGACCATCGTCAGGGTGTGGACGAGCGCCTCGTGGTTGAGGAGCTGGGCGAGGTCGAGCTCGGTGAACAGCGCCCCGGCGCGGACGCGGATGCGCTTCGAGCCGGCGATCGCCTTGGACGACAGGGTCGGGTCGACGACGACCTCGACCGGGTCGTCCGTGAAGAAGTCGTCGACGGCGCGCCGCAGCCGCTCGGCGAGGACCTCGGCGGGGATGTCGGCCACCGCGGGCGGGACCGCGTGCCCCCCGAGCAGGTCGTCGGTCGTCCGCAGGAAGAACTCCGCCGCGTCGAGGCCGGTCACCGACTGCGTCCGGTAGGCGTCGTCGGGGCGGCCGTACAGCGCGATCGAGCAGCGCGTGAACTCCGGCGTGCCCGCGCCCTCGAGCATCCGTGCCGCCTCCAGGTAGCTGCGCGCCGTCTTCCACAGCATCCGCTGCAGCGGGTGTTCGCGGTCGCAGCGGGCCATCAGGGCCTCGAGCGCCGCGCGCTCGTCCGGCAGCGAGACGCGCGGCGTCTCCACGCGCGGCAGCTCCGGCCGCCCCGCGCGCCAGCTCGCGAGGAACTCGTCCTCGACGCGCGACGGCCAGGCGAGGGCGGAGAGCACGCGCACCTTCGGGCCGACGCGCGCGAGGTCGCGGTCGATGGCCAGGGCCTCCTGGTCCGAGGGGGGGAAGACGACCTCCGGCATGGCAGCGACTCCTTGGGACGACCGTACGCCTGACGCCTGGGCCGGCATCCTAGCGCGTGGAGCGGAGCTCGGATCCCCCCTGCCGGCCGCCGGTGCGGGGCAGGGCCGGGGCCGCGCGGGGCGCCCGGCCCGCGGCGTCGTCGCCGTGCACCCGGCGGGTCGCGGGCGCGCCGGGCGGGCGGGGCGGGCGAGGCGCACCGGCGCCGCTCCGGCCCGGGGAGGGCTCGTGCACGGACGGGCGGTCCCCCCCGGTCGGGAGGACCGCCCGCCCGGGGCGTCTACTGGCGGCCGAGCGCGGCGCGGACGGCGTCGCGCGGGTCGACGAGGTGGTCGGAGTTGTCCTCGTCGTCGACGATCGAGAGCTGGATGCCCTTGATGTCGCCGTTGAAGTCGTTGCCGACCGGGCCGTAGTCCGGCGAGACCGGAGCGCCCGAGTCCTCGCCGACGTCGCAGCCGTCGTCGGCCGAGAAGATCATCGCCAGCGTGGCCGCGATCTCGCCCCGGCCGACCTGCTGGCCGTCGACGAACAGGGTGGCCGTGCCGCCCTTGCCGAGGCCGCCGCCGGCGTAGTCGAACTCCATGCGCACCTGGTGCTCGCCCGCCGGCAGCGCGTCCGCGGACTCGACGTAGTAGCGCTCGAACCCGCCCCAGTTGTAGCAGTACTTCAGCTTCCCGCCGTGCGCGTAGAGGCTCCAGCCGCCGATGTTCGCGCCCTGCGAGATGATGACGCCCTCGGCGCCGCCCTCGGGGACGACGATCTGCGCGGTCACCGCGTGCGACTTGTTCTTGAGGCTGAGGACGCAGTTCTCCAGCAGCCGCCCCATGCCGGGGAAGAGCAGCTGGGTCTTCCCGCGGACGAGGATCGGCCGGCCGGCTGTGTCGGGGTTGATGCGCTCGACCAGCCGGTCGTCCAGCGGCAGCACGCCGTAGCGCGCGGCCTCGATCAGGAACTGGCGCTGCAGCTCGTGGAGCTTCTCCGGCATCTCCGCGGCCAGGTCGTTCGCCTGGCTCCAGTCGTCGGGCGCGTAGAGCTCCCACACGTCCTCGTCGAGCGCCGGCACCTCCGCGGTGGTCTCCCACGGCGTCCGGTGCTTGGTCACCGCCGTCCAGCCCTCGTGGTAGATCCCGCGGTTGCAGAACATCTCGAAGTACTGCGTGCCGTGCCGCTCCGCCGCGTCGGCGTCGTCGAACGAGTACAGCATGCTGACGCCCTCGATGGCGGCCTGCTCGATCCCGTTGACGACCGCGGGCTGCGGCAGCCCGGCCGCCTCGAGCACCGTCGGGGACACGTCGATGACGTGGGCGAACTGCGAGCGGATCTCCCCGGAGGCGTCGATTCCGTTCGGCCAGTGGACGACCGTGCCGTTGCGCGTGCCGCCCCAGTGCGAGGCGACCTGCTTGGTCCACTGGTAGGGCGTGTCCATCGCCAGCGCCCAGCCCACGGCGTAGTGGTTGTACGACTCGGGCCCGCCCAGCTGGTCGATGCGCTCGGTCAGGTACTCGGGCGTCTCCAGGGCCTGGAGGCCGTTGAAGTAGCTCATCTCGTTGAAGCAGCCGTTGATCGAGCCCTCGGCCGACGCGCCGTTGTCGCCGCAGATGTAGTAGACGAGCGTGTCGTCGAGGATCTCCAGGCTCTCGAGCGCGTCCACGATCCGGCCGACGTGGTGGTCGGTGTACTCCAGGAAGCCCGCGTAGACCTCCATCTCCCGGGCCAGCACGGGGCGGAAGCTCTCCGGGATGTCCTCCCAGCGCGGGACCTCGGAGTTGGGCGCGGTCAGCTGGCAGTCCGCGGGGACGACCCCGAGCTGCTTCTGTCGCGCGAGGGTCTCCTCGCGCAGCGCGTCGTAGCCCTGGTCGAACTTGCCCTTGTACTTGTCGGCCCACTCCTTCGGCACGTGGTGCGGTGCGTGCGTGGCGCCGGGGGCGAAGTAGACGAAGAACGGCTTGTCGGGCGCGAGCGACTTCTGCTGGCCGATCCACTGGATGGCCTTGTCGGTCATGTCCTCCACGAGGTGGTAGCCCTCCTCGGGAGTCTCCTCGATCGTCACCGGCGTGGTGCCCTCGTACAGGGTCGGGTACCACTGGTTCGCCTCGCCGCCGATGAAGCCGTAGAAGTACTCGAATCCGCCGCCGCGCGACGGCCAGGCGTCGAACGGCCCCGCCGGGCTCGCCTGCCACACGGGCACCTCGTGGCACTTGCCGAACTGGGCCGTGGAGTAGCCGTTCAGCGTCAGCGTCAGCGCCAGCGGGGCCATCGAGTTCGGCCGCACCGAGCTGTAGCCGGGCGCGCCGGTCGCGATCTCGGTGATGCCTCCCATCCCGACGGAGTGGTGGTTCCGCCCGGTCAGCAGCGCTTGCCGCGTCGGCGAGCAGAGCGCCGTCGTGTGGAAGCGGTTGTACCGCAGGCCGCCGCGGGCCAGCCGGTCGAGCGTCGGCGTCTGGCAGGGGCCGCCGAACGTGCTCGACGCCCCGAAGCCGACGTCGTCGATCAGGACGATCAGCACGTTGGGCGCGCCCTCGGGCGTTCGCACCTGCGGGATCGGCGGATACGACGCGTCCGGCGCCTTCGCGTCGAAGACGACGAGGTCCGGCCGCACGCGGTTCGGCATCGGCAGGCGCGAGCGGTCGGGCGAGTCGGGGCCGGCCGACTGCGCGGTGACCGGGCCCGAGGCCAGCAGGGCGCTCGCGGCGAGGCCGAGGAGGACAGAGCGTTGCGGTGACATGCAGATCTCCCGTCAGGTTCCTTCGTGTGTGGGGGCGAGGTCGCCCTCCGCGGTCGTCCCTCCGCGCTTCGTGCGGGGCGAACGTCGGCGCTCGCCGAGCGTGCAGGCTACGCGACGGCGATCCTCCCGGGCAACGACGGGACGTCCGGCCGACCGCGGCGGGGGGGCGCCGCGCGCGTGGCCTCGCGGCGCGGGCCGAGGGCGCGGGCCGCTGCACGGCGCGCATGGCGCAGTGGCGTGGCGGCGTGGCGGCCCCTGGGGCATCCTGGGTGCCCACGCCCGGCCGGTCCCGGGTTCACCCGAGACGGAGAGGAGCCGGATGCACTCCGACATCCAGGAATACAACGAAGCCCAGGCGCCCGGTGACCGGGCGATCTGTCGCGCGCTCGCGGAGCAGATCGAGCGCGGCCTGCCCGAGGCGGAGAGCAAGGTCTGGCACGCGCACCCCGTCTGGTTCCTCGAGGGCAACCCGATCGTCGGGTACAGCAAGCTGAAGGGCTGCGTGCGGCTGCTCTTCTGGAGCGGTCGGTCCTTCGAGGAGCCGGGGCTGGAGCCGGAGGGCAAGTTCCAGGCCGCCGAGGCCCGCTACTCCAGCGCCGACGAGGTCGACGCCGACCAGCTGCAGCGCTGGCTGGCCGAGTCCCGCGACGTCCAGTGGGACTACAAGAACCTGGTCCGCCGCAAGGGCCGGCTCGAGCGACTGAAGTAGGCGGCCGTCCCGCGCGGAGGGGCGCCCGGTCTCAGGCGGGGCCGTCGCTCGCGATGCGGTCGAGGACGTTCGCCACGATGCGGTCGCAGCGAGCGCCGTCGAAGGCGAAGGCGCGGGTCAGGTCCGGGTCCAGCGACTCGAGGAGCGCGGCGCGCAGCTGCTCGCGTCCGCGGTGGAGGCGCACCCGCACCGTCTCCTCGGTGAGGTCGAGGGCCTCGGCCACCTCCGCGGTCGACATCCTCTCGACCAGCCGCAGCACGACGACCGTGCGGTAGGTCTCGGAGAGGCCGTCGATCGCCCGCTCGATGCGCTCGCTGGTCTCGCGCGCGACGGCGTCGCGCTCGGGGTCCAGCGCGTCTTCTTCCGCTTCCATCGGTCGTCGGGCGACTCGCTCGAGCAGCTCCTCCGCGCTGCGCTGCTTCCGCCGCCGCGCCGCCGCCGCGCGCATCGCGATGCGCGCCAGCCAGGTGAAGAGGCTCGAGCGTCCCTGGAAGGTGTCCAGGCGGCGATACGCGCTGAGGTAGGCCTCCTGGAGAGCGTCCTCGGCGTCGGAGTCGGGCCGGACGATCGCGCGGACCATGCGGAACAGGCGCTGGTTGTAGCGTCGCATCAGGGCCTCGAAGAGATCGCGCTGGCCCTTCAGCACGCGGGCCACGATCTCCTCGTCGGTCAGCGCGCACGCTGCGGCAGGGGGCTGGGATCGTGTGGTCATGGACACCTCGCGAAGAGTCGTGGCCGACGGCTCGCCTCCAAGGGTGCCAGCGTCGTCGGTGTACCGAAAGGTCCTTTCGTGTAACGGCTGCGGCAGGTCACGCCTCCAACGCGGCGAAGAACGAAACCCGGCTTCCCCCCCCGAACCCGGAGGCAACGTGACTCCCCCCGATCGCCACGTCGTGGCCGCGCTGGCCGTGTGCTCGCTCCTTACCCTCTCGTTCGCGTGGAACGCCCCCGGCGGCGAGCCCGAGGGCGCTCTCGACCCCGCCCGACCCGAGGCGTCGCCCGTCCGGAACGCGGCCCGGCTCGCGCGCGCCGGCCAGGAGGTCTTTCGCCACGACACGCTGGGGAGCGAGGCCTTCTGGGGCGACCGGCTGCGCGTGCACGAGACGCTCGCGGGCGCGGCCCACGGCGGCGTCGGGCCCGGCGTGCCGCCGAGCACGCTGCTCGCCGTCGGGCTGAAGGTGGACGCGGAGGCGCTGCCCGCGCACCTGCGGGAGGACGCTGTGGGGCGCCTGGCCCAGGGCGACCCCGCCGCGACGCTGGAGTTGCTGGCGAACGACGCCGTCGTGGGAGTGCGCGGGAGGTTCGAGTACGACCGGCTCGCGTCGATCGGGATCACCTGCGCGCTCTGCCACTCGACGGTGGACGACTCCGTGGCGCCGGGAATCGGCCGCCGCCGCGACGGCTGGCCGAACCGCGACCTCGACGTCGGCGTCGTGATCGGCCTCGCCCAGGACCTGTCGCCGTTCACGGACCTCCTCGGCGTGTCCGAGGACGAGGTCCGGAGCGTCCTGGACAGCTGGGGCCCGGGGCGTTTCGACGCCCACCTCCTCCTGGACGGCCAGGCGTTCCGGCCGGACGGCGCGAGCGGCTCCGTGCTGATCCCGCCCGCGCTCGGGCTGGGCGGGGTGAACCTGACGACCTACACCGGCTGGGGCGGCATCGCGCACTGGAACGCCCTCGTCGGGAACCTGGAGATGGGAGGGCAGGGGCGCTTCTTCGACCCGCGCCTGGACGATCCGGTGAAGTTCCCGCTGGCGTCCCTCGCCGGCTTCGGCGACGTCGAGAGCGAGCACGACCGGATCACCCGGGTCCTGGAGCGGCTCCAGATGTACCAGCTCGCCATCCCGGTCCCGAAGCCGGATCCCGACAGCTTCGACGCCGAGGCGGCAGCTCGCGGCGCGGAGATCTTCGCGGACCGCGCGGACTGCGCGCGCTGCCACGTGCCGCCGCTCTTCACGGAGCCCGGCTGGAACGCGCACACGGCCGCCGAGATCGGGATCGACGACTTCCAGGCCCTGCGTTCGCCGATCGAGCGCTACCGGACGACGCCGCTGCGTGCGCTGTTCCTCAGGGAGAAGGGTGGCTTCTACCACGACGGGCGCTTCGCCGACCTGGCGGCGGTCGTCGAGCACTACGACCAGACCTTCGGCCTGCTGCTCACGAACGAGGAGAAGGCCGACCTGGTGCAGTACCTCAAGTCCCTCTGAACCCGCATCCGCACGAGGAGCCCCGACCCGTGAACTCGAACGAACGACAGCTCTCCACCGCCTTCTGGGCCCTGCGCCTCTGCTTCGGGATCGTCCCGATCGTCGCCGGACTCGACAAGTTCGTCGGCCTGCTGGCGGACTGGAGCTCCTACCTGGCCCCCTCCGTCGAGCGGCTCCTCCCCGTGGAGGCGTCGACCTTCCTCGTCCTCGTCGGCGTCGTGGAGATCGCGGTGGGGATCCTGGTCCTCACGCGGCTCGTACGGGTCGGCGCGATGCTCGCGGGAGGGTGGCTGGTGCTCGTCGCCGTCCAGCTCCTGCTCGCGGGAGACCTCGACGTGGCCGTGCGCGACCTGGTCCTGGCGGTGGCAGCCCTCGTGCTCGTCCAGCTGCACGACGTGCGCCAGGCCCTCGCGGAGGAGGTCCGTGGGGCTCCGGACGCGGCGCCCGCGCCCCGGGGGGCGTAAGCTCCGCGCGGTGCAGTTCGACGACGAGGAGTTCCGGCGGGCGGGAGCCCGGGCCGTCGACCTGGCGGCCCGGGTGCTCGCCGAGCAGGCGGCGGATCCCGTGCTGCCCGCGAGGACGGGCGAGGAGGTTCGCGCCCAGCTCGCCGGACCCCTGCCGCGCGCCGGGTGCAGCCTGGACGAGGTTCTCGACGACGTCGCGACCCGCCTGCTCCCGCACGACCGCCGCAACGGGCACCCGCGCTTCTTCGGCTACGTCTGCGCGTCCGCCGACCCGGTCGGCGCGCTGGCCGACCTGATCGCCTCCGCTTCCAACCAGAACGTCACGGCGTGGAGGTCCGCTCCCGGAGCCGTCGAGCTCGAGCGCCTCGTGCTCGCGTGGCTGGACGAGATGGTGGGCTTCGGCGGGGGTGGCGGCGGCCTGCTCGTCAGCGGCGGTTCGATGGGGAACGCCGTCGGCCTCGCCTGCGCCCTCGGCCGCCGGCCCGACCGCGAACGGCAGTGCGTGTACCTCTCGACGGAGGCCCACCTGTCGGTGCGCAAGGCGGCCCGCCTCTACGGCGTGCGACCCGAGCACGTGCGCACCGTGGGCGTCGACCGACGCCGGCGGATGCGGCCCGGTGAGCTGGCGTCCCTCGTGGAGGTGGACCGCGCCCGCGGGCGAGTCCCGGCCTGCGTCGTCGCCACCGCCGGCACCGCGAGCACCGGGGCGATCGACCCCCTGGAGGAAATCGCGGACCTCGCCGCCGCCGCGGGCCTGTGGCTGCACGTGGACGGCGCGTACGGGGCACCGGCGGCGCTCCTGGGGACGCATGGCTTCCTGCGCGAGGGCTTCGCGCGGGCCGACTCGCTGTCGCTGGATCCGCACAAGTGGCTCTTCGCACCACTCGACGTCGGCTGCGTGCTGGTCCGCGACCTGCGCAGGGCGCGGGAGTGTTTCGCCGAGGACGAGGCGTACACGCGGGTCGAGGAGCAAGGGGAGCGCGAGCGCTTCGCGTTCTTCGACCTCGGGCCGGAGCTCTCGCGCCGCGCCCGCGCGCTCAAGCTGTGGATGATCCTCCGGGTGCGCGGCGCGGACGCCATCGCGGCGGTCCTCCGCCGCAACGTCGCCCTGCGGCGGCACCTGGACCGCCGGGTCGCCGCGGACCCGGCCCTGGAGGCGCTCGGGTCGGGGCTGTCGATCTCCTGCTTCCGCTACCGGCCCGCGGGCGTGGGCGAGCAGGACCTCGATGCGATCAACCGGGGGCTCCTCGAGGAGCTGGTCGCGAGCGGACGCTTCCTGCTCTCGCCCACCGAGGTGGGCGGGTGCTACGCCCTGCGAGTGTGCATCGTGAACTTCCGCACCCGCCGGGAGGACGTCGACGCACTCGTGGACGAGGTTCGGCGCCTCGGCCACGCACGCGGGACCTGACGGGCGGCCTGGTGGACGCACCCGCCGGGAGTCCGGGCGGGCCGCCGCGTCCCGACCGCCGTCCGCCGCCTCGGGGGGCGCCGGCCTGCGCCCGATCCCGGGGCCGGGTACGGACTTCGGCCCGTAGAGCGGGCGGCGGGGTGCGCGGTCCACTCGTCGGGGGGGATTCCCGGACTGGAAGAAAGGGACACGCGTTGAGAACGAGGAAGACCTACTTCGCGGTGGGCGCCGGGCTGGCCCTGGTGCTCGTGATGCTGTTCACGACCTCGACGGGGCGCGAGGCGCAGTTCCTGCTGGGCGGCGGGCTCGTGAACCTCGGGTTCCGCATGCAGGACCACCTGGAGCGCTACGACTTCGAGCACTCCGAGGACATCACCCCCGACGAGATCTGGGAGGAGGTGAAGCGGCAGAACGCCCTGGCCTCCTCGGTGCGGTCGGCGTTCCCGCGGACGCCGCGGCACCCGCTGGTGGCGATCGCCGTGTGCATGGACGGGCGCCTCGACACGAGCGAGATGGTGGGGGACACGCGCACCTACTACTACGTCCTGCGCTCGGCGGGCTCGGTCCTGTCGACCCGCGAGCAGGAGATGCTCGAGCTCGCGGTCCAGAACGGCGTCAAGCTGGTGGTCTGGACGCGGCACACCGACTGCGCCGCCGAGAACGTCGCGGCGACCCCCGCGCTGCGCGAGCAGTTCCCCGCGCTCGCCTCGGCGGTCGACGAGCGGGAGGCGCGCTTCGAGGAGTTCCTCGCCCGCCCCGGGATCGCCTCGCGGATCGCGGCCGGCGAGCTCGCCGTGAAGGTGGTCGACGTCGACACCCGCACGGACCGCATCGAGGTGCACGAGGAGCGCTGACGCCGCCGCCGGCTGCGGCGGTCCACGCCCCGTGAGGTCCGCGCGCAGGCGCCGTCGCGCGCGCGGGCGCTGCGCGCCGGCTCAGGCGATCGCGGCCACGGCGACCCCGACCGCCGTCGCCGGGACGAGCACGAAGGCCACCGCCATGCCGATGCGGGCGCCGCCGAGCGCCAGCGCGAGGCCGACCTTGACGAGCGTGTTCGTCGCCGCGGCGACCGTGACCGCCGCGACGGCGAGGTCGCTCGAGAGCCCCTGCTCGTGCATGCGCGCGACGCTGATCGTGATCGCGTCCACGTCCGCCAGGCCCGAGAGGCCCGCGGAGAACAGCAACCCGCCGCTGCCGAAGCGGTCCCAGGCCACGGCGGCCACGAAGCGGATCACCGCGTAGACCAGGCCGAGGCGCAGCGCCTGGCGGAGCCGGAAGGGGTTCTGCAGCCCCACGGGCTCCTCCGGATCCGGCGGGGCCTTCGCCCGGCGCCAGAGCAGGAGGCAGCCGAGGGTGCCCGCCGCGAGCATGGCGCCCAGCGGCCCGGCGGTCGGAGCGAGCAGCGCGGGACGGATCGCGGCGACCTCCACCATCACGCGCAGGAACATGATCGTCGCGGCCAGGCTGATGGCGAGGGCGCAGGCCGGGGCGAGCCGGGCCTGCTCCTTGCCCCGGGCGGCGAACGTGAGGGTCACGGCGGTCGACGACACCAGCCCTCCGGCGACGGCCGTGACGCCGAGCCCCTTGCGGGCGCCGTACAGGCGCACCGCGACGTAGCCCACGAAGCTGATCCCCGCGATGAGGACGACGACGACTCCGACGCGGAAGGGGTTCAGCACGTCGAACGGGCCGAAGGCCCGGTCGGGCAGCAGCGGGAGCGCCACCACCGAGACGAGCGCGAAGCGCACGGTCGCCAGCATGTCCTCGTAGGAGATGCGCTCGGCGAACTCGTGGATCGGACGCCGCAGGGCCAGGAGGGACATGACCACGGTCCCGAGCGCGCCCGACAGGAGGAGCCGGTGGGGGAACGACACGCCGGCGACGTCGACGAACGGGAGCGCGCCGACGGCGAACACGATCAGGGCCGAGAACTCGGTCGTGAGCCCCAGCTGGGAGTTCCCCGACGCCCGGCGCGAGCCCCAGTAGCCCATGCCGAGCAACGCCGCCAGCGCGGCGAAGCCGACGACCAGCGGGGAGGGACCGAGCGACCGCGAGAGGTACGCCATAAGCGCGCCCAGCAAGGACACCAGCGGGAACGTCCGCGCGCCGCCGAACGCGGGCTTGTGCTCGGCGTGCGCGTGGCGCTCCCGCTCGAGCCCGACCGCGGCCCCCACGGCGAGCGCCAGGGCGAAGCCGAGGGCGATCTGGAGGGGGGCCATCGTCTCGTCGAGCATGCTCGTCCTCGCGATGGGGGATGCGGGACGCGGACGCGCGACACCGGGCGGGTGCTCGGCACAACCCCCGGAGGGACACCATGACAGGTGGGGCGCCCCGGCGACAGCTAGCCGTGTTTCGTACGCGCGCGGGGCCCACCTGCGGGGCTCTGGCGCGCCACCGCCCGGCGACGGTGCAGCCGGGGCGACCCGTACGAACTCGCCGGTGGGGAGCGGACCCTCGTCGGCGTACGGGAAACACGCGGCGGCCGGGCCAAGAGAACGGATCGTCCCGGCGGAGTGTCCGGGACTCGAACCCAAGGAGACCGCCATGCTTTGGACCGACGTCCAGAAGGACTGGAAGATCCTCTCCAGCAAGTTCAAGACCAAGTGGCCGAAGCTGACAGACGCGGACCTGAAGGCCATCGCCGGCAAGCGCGACGAGCTCGTCAAGCACCTGGTCCCGCTCTACAAGACCGACAAGGTCAAGCTCGAGAAGGAGGTCGAGGACTTCATCAAGACCCTCAAGGCCGTGAAGGCCTAGACGGTCGAGCCTCCCGGGCCAGCGCCTCCGGGCGCTGGTCCGCGCGACCCCTCGCGCGCGTCATGCCCTACGACCGCCTCGCCGAGCTGCCGCTCCCGGTCCGTCGCGTCCTGCCTCGCCACGGACAGGAGATCTACCGCAAGGCGTTCAACAACGCCTGGCGGGAGTACGGCGACCCCGGCAAGCGCAGGGCGGGTGCGTCGCGCGAGGAGGTCGCCCATCGCGTGGCCTGGGCGGCGGTGAAGACGGTGTACGAGCGGTCCGACGACGGCCGGTGGCGCCGCAAGCGCCGGCGGGGAAATGCCCCGCGGGCACGGCGTCGGGTGCGGGCGCGGAGCGAAGCCTGAACGGGCGCGGCGCGGACCCGTGCGCTCGATGCGCCCGCGAAGTGCGCACGGATTCCCGCGAGCGGGGGCGCCTTCCGGCGGCATCCCGGGCGTGGGGACGGCCAGGGGGCCCGGTCCGGAGGGTTGCTGCGCGTACCGCAACCTCGTGCAGCGGAGCCTCGACCGGGGCGCGGTTCCCCGGCCTGGATGATGGGCCCGACGTCGCGGCGCCCGGGTTGGGGGCTGCTCCTGACCTGGCGGCAGGGCGGGCGTCTTGCGCCCGTGGGGGTGTCCCAGGCTGGACGCGGACGGGACTGCGACGAGCGGGCCCCTTCCGCGGGTCCACACGGAAGCCCGTCAGTCCACCTGGATCAGGGGTCGTGGTTGACCTCGACCCGCCCGGCGCCGACGTTCTCGAGTCGCGACTCCCCGCCGCCGGCCCAGCGGACGGTGAGCTGCTCCGCCGCCGGCGAGCCGCCGAGGCCGAACACCATCTCCGGAGCGTGCATGCTCAGGTACGAGACGTCCGCTCCGTACCAGCGCACCTGGCGCCGGTCGCCGACAGACAGCTCGACGCGGGCACCGAACAGGGCCGCGGCGGGGCCGCGGAGGACGACCCGCAGTGAGCCGTTCGGGGTCTCGGTGTCGTTGCGGAGCAGGAGGGGATGGCCGCGGTTGACGGCGACGGCGACGTCGACGTCGCCGTCGCCGTCGTAGTCCGCGGTCGCGAGCCCGCGGGCCCAGTAGGTCCCGCCGCAGGCCTCGCCGGCCGAACGGGCGATCTCGACGAAGCGGCTGCCTTCGTTCCAGAAGAGGAAGAGCGGCTCGGCCCGGAGCTGGAGCCGGTCCTCCTTCGACTCGAGGGTGCTGCCGTTCGCGACGACGATGTCGAGGCGCCCGTCGAGGTCCAGGTCGACGAACCCGCAACCCCACCCCACCGTGTCGATCGAGGTCTCGCCCAGGCGATAGCGCCGCGTGCGGTCGCGGTACTCGACCCTTCCGGTGGCGAAGCGCAGGCTCGCGTACAGGGCGTTCTCCTGGGCGACCCAGTGCGTGATGAAGAGGTCGGGGAGTCCGTCGGGCTCCCCGCTCATCGCGCCGAGCTCGGCGACCGACAGGCCCATCGAGCCGCGGGGGTCCGCCGTGCCCGTGTGCAGGGCGATGTCCACGAACCGCACCTGCCCCGAGGCGTCCCCGCCGTCGCGCTCGCCCCCGACGTTGCGGTACAGCCGGTTGGTCGAGACGTCGTTGTTGACGTAGACGTCGAGCCAGCCGTCGCCGTCGAGGTCGCACATCGTGGCGGCCAGGCTGCGGCCGTCGGGGTTGTCCACGCCGGCGGCCTCGGCCACGTCCTCGAAGGTCCCGTCGCCCAGGTTCCGGTACAGGCGGTTGGGGGCGGGGTCGAACGAGTTGGGGTTCAGGGAGAACGGGACGGAGAAGTCGCCCATGCTCGCGAGCTGGTCGACGCTCGCGTCGTGCTCGTAATCGACGTAGTTGCAGACGTACAGGTCCACCAGCCCGTCGCGGTCGTAGTCTCCCCACGCGACCCCGCAGGACCAGGAGTCGTCGTCGACCCCGGCCCGCGCGGACACGTCCTCGAAGGTGCCGTCTCCCCGGTTCCGGTACAGCCGGTTCGGACCGTGGTTGGTGACGTACAGGTCGACGGCTCCGTCGCCGTCGTAGTCCGCGAAGCTCGCGCCCATCCCGAAGCCCTCGACGTCGGCGACGCCGGCCTCGTCGGTCACGTCCGTGAAGCGCCCGCCGTCGTTGCGGAACAGGCGGTTCTTGCCGGCCTCGTCGGGGGCGGCACCCAGCGGGCCGGGGAAGCTCACGGCGTAGAGGTCCCAGTCGCCGTCCCCGTCGAAGTCCCCCCAGGCCAGCCCCGAGCCCGTGTCCTCGGGCAGGGTCCGGCCGCGGGCCCCGGGGCCGTGCCGCATCGTCACGCCCGCGGACCTCGCGACGTCGAGGAAGCGGATGGGGGGGTGCTCGACGTCGTCGTCCCTGAACGAGGCCGTGATCCCCGCCGTCGGGTCGGCGAGGTCCGTCTCGCGTCCGGCCTCGATCCACAGCGCGGCTCCGGTGAGGCCGCCGAGCCCCACCAGCGTGGCGAGCAGCGACAGCCGGATCCTGCGCTGGCGCCGGGACAGCGGGCGCCGCTCCCGGGCGCTCATCGACTGCCGCTCGTGCCGGACCTGTCGCCGGGGGTCCCGGCCCGCACCAGGATCACCTCCCGGGCGGAGGACTGCAGCAGGGTGGGCTGGACCACGCCGGAGTCCCGCTCCATGTCCGGGACGACGCGCTCGAGGAAGTCCTGGCGGTAGCGGCGGAAGTTCAGGTCGGCGCGGACCGTCAGCGGTCCCGCGGTCCCCTCCGGGACGACGAAGCTGTAGGTCTGCTGGTCCGTGTAGCTGGGGAAGATCACGCGCTGGCCTTTGCCGCCGGCCTTCTTCCAGAGCTCGTGCTCGAGCAGCGGTGCACCGTGCTCGTCCAGCGGCTGGGCCTCGAGCACCATCGTCCCGTGGGCGCGCGAGTTGCCGAGCTCGTGCACCTCACCGGGCCCGTCCAGGATCCGCCGGGTCTCCGGGTCGATCGCACCCCACTCCGCGAGCGGCGTGCCGTCCGAGTCCTCGATGCGCAGGTGGATCCAGGCGCGCACGAAGTCCAGCGGGCCGGTCGTGTAGTTGTGGCCCACCTTGCGGTTGGCCACGACGGTCCGCAGGGTGATCTCCTCGCCCGTCCGTGCCTCCTCTGGCGCGAGGATGGCGACCGACACGACCGGGCCTTCGGGCCACAGGTGCTCGATCTCCGGGATGACGGTCTCACCCGCCATCCACTCCTTGGTGAGGCGCACCTGCTCCTCCCAGTTCGGGAGCTCGAGGACCTCGGGCATCAGGGCGTTCGTGGCGATCGTCCCGTGGTGCCGGTGGGCGCCGTCGCGCTCCGAGCGCCGCGCGTCGCCCGCCTCGCCCCGGCCTGGATCGCTCGAGCCGTGGACCAGCCGCATGTGGCAGTCCTGGCAGCTCAGGTCCGTCGCGGCGTCGTCGGTGTGCCAGTGGCTCTGCCGCCACTCGTCGTACTGGTTCTGTCCCGGGCTGACCCCGAACCGGTTGAGCGCCTCCGGGATGAACTGCTTGTGGCAGGATCCGCAGAACTCCGGCGAGCGCAGGATGTTGCGGTCGTAGTCCGCCAGGTGCTGGCGCGGGTAGGTGCGGATGAGGAAGTCCGAGACGAACTTGCGCCAGCCGGCCTGGTTCTCCCACAGGTACTTCTTCGGCGGCGTCAGGACGTAGTCGGCGTTCCCGCGCTGGTCCACCTCCGAGATGCTGTGGCAGACCACGCACGAGACGCCCTCCTGCACGCCTGGCGCCTCGAAGTCCATCGTCGACGCGTCCCCGGCCCCCGCGAACAGCGAGATCGGGTCGTGGCATCCGGCGCAGTAGCGGGTCTCGGCGGGCTCGCGCTCCGCGGCGAAGTTCCGCTGAACCTGCTGGAAGGGCGGGTTCATCGCCGAGAAGCGGTGCGCGCTCGGTTCCCATTCCGCGAGGATCTCCTCGTGGCACCCGGCGGTGCCGCACGAGGCCGAGTTCGCCAGGGCGTCGGGCTCGACCAGCGTCGCGTGGGCCGTGCGGGCGTAGGTCGGCGCGAAGATGCTCCCGCGGTACTCCTCGAACTCCTGGGCGTAGGTGGCCAGCGCGTAGTCCTCCGGCGGCGGGAACTCCGGATCGCGGGAGGGCGACGCCACGGTCAGGGCCAGGACCAGGAGCGCCGCGGCCGCGATTGCACCCACGCTGCGGAGGGAGAAGCTGCGCACCGCGGCCGAGAGCTGCGGGGTCCGCTGGGCGGTCGCGCGGCGTCGCAGGAGCGCCGAGCCCACGTGGGCTGCGATCAGCACGCCCGTGGCGATGCCGGTCACGAGGTGCAGGACGTCCCAGAACCCCGAGAGCTTGTTGCCGAGGGCACCCTGCCAGGTGACGACCGCGCCGCTGGCGATGCAGACGACCACGACCGCCATGAGCGCGTAGCCGAGCACGCTCTCCACGGACAGCTTCTGCCCCGCCCAGGTTCGCAGGTGGTGGGCCTGGTAGACCGCGTAGGGCACGACGAGCAGGATGCCGGCGACCGTGTGCAGGACCAGCTGGACCTGCGCGGACAGGGAGAACGGTGCGGCGTAGATCCAGAGTCCCGTCAGGAGCTCGACCCCGAGTCCGGCGGTCACGAGCGCGGCGAGCCGCGACCGCCAGCCCTCCAGGGCTCGCTCCTCGGGGCGCCGGCGCGCGGAGGTCGCGCCCTCGGGGCGCGTGGTGTGACGTTGGTCTTCCATGGTGCAGCGGGTGCGAGACGCATTCCGCGCCGGGAGGCACGGCGCGCGGAAGTGTCTTCGGTCACGCTGGAACGATAGTACCTCCAAACCGATCGGCCCGGAGGAACGCGTCCTCGATGCGAGAGGGCGCTGGCGGCCGGGTGCATGCGCACCGTGCACGCCGCGCGCTACGCACTTTGGCGTAGCGAGCTCGCGGGGCGACGTCCCCGCGCGCACACCTCACTCTCACGGTACCTGCCAGTTCGCGCCCTCCCTGCCTTTCACGGCAGGTGCGCCTCCGTGCTAGAACGGGAGCCTCCTCCTGACATGCGGGATCCGCTTCGAAACGTCTCGGTTCGCTTCAAGCTCGTCTTCGCCTTCCTGGGCGTCTGCCTCCTGGCCTTCGGCGTCGGCGGCTACCTGGTGTCGACCTCGGCGCGCTCCTCGCTCGAGAACGAGATCCTGAGCCTGCTGCGGCTGCGGTCGCGGTTTCACGTGACGATGCTGGAGGGAGACCTGCGTGCGCTGAACCGGCGCGCGCGGGACTTCGCGTCGGACGGGTTCATCCGGACCCGGTTCGAGGGCCTGGACGCGGACCGGGGCGAACACCCGGACGAGGGACTGGTCTGCGCGGCGCTCCGGCAGCACCTGCTCGAGAACAAGCTCCCGCTCGAGCCCGCCTTCCTGAACATCGCCCTGGCCGGGCGGGACGGCGGCGGCGTGTTCCTGGCCGATGCCGCGAGTGGATCGTGGACGTCGGACCTGCCCCGGGCCGCCTTCGCGGAGGAGGACTGGTTCAGCGGCCTGCTGCCCGCGGCGGGCTCCGAGGGGGCGCCGACGATCGTGATCAGCACGCCACTGTCGAGCCTGTCGGGGGACCGCGACATCGGGACGCTGCTGATCCACGTCGACGTCGGCGTGTGGATCGCTGGCGCGCTCGCCGCGAGCAGCGGCGAGGGCGAGCAGGTGACCCCGGGTTTCGGCATGCGGCTCTCCGATGGCGCGGGTCGCGTCCTCGACGTTCCGCTCGACTGGGTCCAGAACCCGCCGCCGATCTCGCGGCGGGCGGTCCAGAGCTCGCCGGGGCTGCGCGTGCGCACCTTGGACCCCGCGCGAGGCGCGTCCCACGCGCCGCCCCCGGGCGTCCTGTCCCAGAGCCTGCCGATCGAGCTCAACGGCTGGTCCCTCGAGACCACGCTGAACGCGCGCGACGCGCTGACCGCCGTCTCCGGTCTCCAGGCGCGCTTCCTGGCGGTGGGCATCGCGCTGACGGCGGCGGCCGCGGTCCTCCTCCTGTTCCCGATGCGCTTCCTGGCGCGACCGATCCGCGAGCTGCACGACGCGGCGATCCAGCTGCGCGAGGGGGACTTCCGCGCGCGGGTGCCGGTCAACTCGTCCGACGAGATCGGCGAGCTCTCGAGGTCGTTCAACCTGATGGCCGACGCCGTGGAGGAGCGCACGGAGAAGCTGCGCTCGGCCGCGCAGTCGCTCGAGCAGCGCAAGAACGAGCTGCGCACGGAGCGGGACCGCCTGCACGCCGTGATCCACTCGATGCGCGACGCGCTGGTGGTGCTGGACCCCGACGGCATCCCGGAGGTCTGGAACCGCGCGGCCGAGCCGCTCCTCTCGGTCGCTCGCGAGGGCGGCTCCGAGCTGAGCGCCCACCGGCGCTGCCTCCAGGCCGAGGAGAGCGGCGCCACCGCGGAGACGCATCCGTGCCTGGGGTGCCTGTTCGAGCCGTCCGCACCTCCCCGGTCGTGCCTGATCGACGCGGGGTCGCAGGTGTTCGAGGTCCACTCGACGCGGCTTGGCGTGGACGCGAACGGGCGTCAGGGCCGGGTGCTGGTCGCGCGCGACGTGACCGACCGCATCGCGCAGGACGAGCGCGAGATCCACCAGGAGCGGCTGTCCGTCCTGGGTGAGGTCGCCGCCGTCATGGCGCACGAGCTGAACAACCCCCTGGCGGCGATCCGCATGTTCGCGCAGATGGTCGAGTCGGGGTTGCCGGAGGACTCCCCCCTGCGCGAGGACGTCGCGGTGATCGAGCGGAACACGCAGGCCTGCACGCGCACGATCCGCGAGCTGCTGGACTACGCCACCGGCGCGACCCCCGAGGTCGGCCCCGTCGACGTGCACACCTGCCTGCGCGAGGTCGCGGGCTTCCTGCGCGCGTTCCGGGAGCGCCGCGACGTGGACCTCGTGCTGGAGCTCGAGGCCGAGGACCCGATCGTCCGCGGGGACGAGGTCCAGCTGCGGCAGGTGTTCGTCAACCTGGTCCTGAACGCCCTGCAGGCGGTGGGCGAGGGGACCGTTCGCGTGCGCACGCGGCTGGACTCCGGGCACCTGGTGGTGGACGTCGAGGACACCGGGCCCGGCATCGACCCGGAGATCGGCGAGAGCGTCTTCCGGCCGTTCTACACGACCAAGCCGCGCGGCAGCGGGACGGGGCTGGGCCTGTCCACCGCGCGGCGCATCACCGAGATCCAGGGTGGCGGCCTCGAGCTCGCCGACGGGCGGCCCGGGCGCACGACCTTCCGGGTCCGTCTCCTGAGAGGCGAGCCATGACCACGACGACGACCCAGGACCTCGGCCAGCTGCGGGTGCTGGTCGTCGACGACGAGGCCGACATCCGGCGCGGTCTCGAGCGCCTGGCCGCGTCGGCGGGGGCGCAGGTCCAGGCGGCGGAGAACGGCCAGGCGGCCCTCGCGGTGCTCGACCGCTGGGGCGCGGACGTCGTCCTGACCGACCTGATGATGCCGCGGATGTCGGGGGCCGAGCTCCTGACCGAGGTGAAGAAGCGCTCGCCCGACACCGAGGTCGCGATCCTGACCGGCTTCGGGACCGTGCAGTCCGCCGTGCAGTGCCTCCAGGCCGGGGCGGCGCACTTCCTGACCAAGCCCTTCGACAACGACGGGGTGGTGCAGCTGGTCGAGCGCCTCGGGCGTCAGGTGCTCGCGCGGCGCCTGTCCGCCGGGTCCCCGGACGCCTCGCTGCTGGCCCAGGACGTCCGGATGAAGCCCGTACTCGACCTGATCGCCCGCGTCGCGGCCAGCTCGGCCTCCGTGCTCATCGAGGGCGAGAGCGGCACCGGCAAGGAGCTCGTCGCGCGGGCCATCCACCGGCAGAGCGACGTGGCGGACAGGCCGTTCCTGGCCGTCAACGCGGCGGCGCTGCCCGACACGTTGCTCGAGTCCGAGCTGTTCGGGCACGAGCGCGGCTCGTTCACCGGCGCCGACCGCGCCCGCGACGGGATCTTCGTCGAGGCGCGCGGCGGGACGGTCTTCCTGGACGAGGTGGCCTCGATGTCGCCGTCGTTCCAGGGCAAGCTCCTCCGCGTCCTCCAGGAGCGCGTCGTGCGCCGGCTGGGGGGCACCACGGATCGCGCCGTCGAGTTCCGCCTGCTGGCGGCGACGAACCGCGATCTCGAGGCGAGGATCGAGTCGGGGGAGTTCCGCGAGGACCTGTTCTACCGCCTCGGCGTGGTCCGGCTCTTCGTGCCTGCCCTCCGCGACCGCCCCGACGACGTGCCGCTCCTGGCCAACCACTTCCTGCGACGGAGCGCCTCCACCACCCTCGGGAAGGACGCGGCGACCCCGCGCCTCTCCCCCGAGGCCCTGGTGACCCTGCAGCAGCACCGCTGGCCGGGCAACGTGCGTGAGCTCGAGAACGCGATCCAGCGGGCCGTCATCGTCTGTACCGGCGACGTGATCGAGCCCTGGCACCTCGGGCTGCAGGGCAACGGCTGGCGCGGCTCCTCGGCCGGGGGCGAGGCGGCCGAGGACATGGACTACGCCCGGAGCAAGCAGCGCGTCGTCGAGGAGTTCCAGCGCCAGTTCGTCCACCGCGCCCTCGAGAACGCCCGGGGGAACATCTCGCGGGCCGCCGACACCTGCGGCATGACGCGCGCCGCGCTGCAGCGGATCATGCGCCAGCTCGGCATCGAGCGCGAGGACTACCGCTGAGCGACGCGGAGCCGTCCGCGGCGGAACCCGCCGCGAGCGCTGCATAGCCGCGTACGCAGATGGAGGACCGCGGGCCCCGCTCCCGGGCCGCGGAGGCCGCTCCCGGGGCGGTCGAAAGTGGCATGGATCTTGCGCCCGCGGCGTGCGGTCGCGCGCCGCGCGACCCCGCGCCGCAGATCCCTGCCCGGAGCCCCAGCATGGACGTGAAGAACAAGGCGACCCGCATCGAGCTCTTCAGCCTGAGGACGCCGCAGATGCGAGCGTTCCACATGGCCTGGTTCGCCTTCTTCCTGTGCTTCTTCGCCTGGTTCGGCATCGCTCCGCTGATGGCGGTCGTCCGCGAGGAGCTGGGGCTGACCAAGCAGCAGGTCGGCAACACGATCATCGCCTCGGTGGCCATCACGATTCTCGCCCGGTTCGTCATCGGCTGGCTGTGCGACAACGTCGGTCCGCGGAAGTGCTACACGATCCTGCTGATGCTCGGCTCGCTGCCCGTCATGGGGATCGGCCTGGCGCACAGCTACGAGACGTTCCTGCTCTTCCGCCTGGGCATCGGGGTGATCGGCGCCTCGTTCGTCATCACGCAGTACCACACCTCGGTCATGTTCGCACCGAACTGCGTGGGCACGGCCAACGCGACGAGCGCGGGCTGGGGGAACCTGGGCGGTGGGGTCACGCAGATGGTGATGCCGCTGGTGTTCGCGGCGTTCGTGGGGCTGGGCTACACGGAGGTGCTCAGCTGGCGGCTCTCGATGGTGACCGCGGGAGCCGTCTGCTTCCTGACCGGCATCGCGTACTTCTTCTTCACGCAGGACCTGCCCGACGGGAACTTCAAGGAGCTGCGGGAGAAGGGCCTGATCCAGGGCGCGGAGAAGACCCGGGGGACCTTCCTGCTGGCCGCCAGGGACAGGCGCGTGTGGATGCTGTTCGTGATCTACGGGGCCTGCTTCGGCGTCGAGCTGACGATCAACAACATCGCGGCGCTCTACTACATCGACTTCTTCGGCCTGGGCTTGAAGTCCGCCGGGCTCGTGGCCGGCCTGTTCGGCCTGATGAACATCTTCGCCCGCACGACGGGCGGGATCATCGGGGACAAGTTCGGCGCGCGGGGGGGCCTGAGGGGCCGCGTGCGGTGGTTGTTCATCGCGCTGTTCATCGAGGGGTTGGCCCTGATGGTCTTCTCCCGCATGACCGTCCTGCCGGTCGCGATCGGCACGATGATCGTCTTCAGCCTGTTCGTCCAGATGTCGGAGGGGGCCACGTACTCGGTCGTACCCTTCGTCAACAAGAAGGCCCTGGGCTCGATCGCGGGCATCGTCGGCGCCGGGGGCAACATGGGCGCCGTCGCGGCGGGGTTCCTGTTCCGGGCCGAGGGCATCACGTGGCCCAACGCGCTCCTGGTCCTGGGCTGCGTCGTGTTCCTGACGTCCTTCGTCGCGCTGCTGGTGCGGTTCAGTGAGGAGGACGAGAAGGCGGTCGCCGCCGAGCACTCGGAGGCGCTGGAGCACCGCGCGCGCAGCGCTCGCAAGCCGCGCTTCGAGCTGCCGCGGCCGGTGGTCGGGCGCCGGGTGACGCCCATCGCCGTGCTGCGCATCTACCTGGGCATCGCGCTCGCGATCAAGGGCATCTACTTCATCATGAACCTCGACGCGCTCGAGGCGCAGATGGGGGGGAGCTTCGGCCCCTGGCAGGACGTCATCCCGTGGTTCGTCGTCCTCGCCCACGCCGTGGGCGGGGCCTGCCTCGCGCTGGGCTTCGCCACGCGCTTCGTGGCGGCGGTGAACGCGATCGTGCTGGGCGGGGCGGCCGTCGTGCACCTGACGGGCACCACGACGCTCGAGGTGCTGGGGGCCAACCTGGACTTCCAGTTCGCCATGCTCGTCCTGATGACCCTGCTCGTCATCTTCTGGCAGGGCGCGGGCGGATTCTCGCTGGACCGCCTGCTGCGGGGCGAGGGCGGAGACGCGCTCGCGCAGGGGGCCGAGGGGGCGCGGGCGCAGGGCGGTGCATAGCCGGGATGGCATGGCTGCATAGCGCGGTATGCGCCCGGACGCCGGGGGTCGGCCCGGGCGAGTCCTGGAGGGCGGGGTCGCACCCGGCACGGGCTTTGAACGGAGGCGGCGAGTCCATCCGACGGAGTTCCCCGCAGTGAGAAGACAAGCCGTCCTCCGAGTGCTCGTGCTGCCCGCCTTCCTCGCAGGGGCTTCCGGTCCGCTGCGCGCGCAGGACGCGCCGTCCGAGGAGACGATCGCCTTCTTCCGGCAGAACTGCATGAGCTGCCACACCATCGGGGGCGGGCGGCTGACCGGGCCGGACCTGAAGGGGGCGCACGAGCGGGCGGACGAGGCCTGGCTGGTCGACTTCGTCCTGGATCCCAAGGGCGTGATCGACAGCGGCGACCCCTATGCCGCGGAGATCTTCCGCGACGCGCGCGGCGTCTACATGACGCAGGTGCCCGGTATCGACCGCGCGAGGGCGGAGAAGCTCGTTCGCCTGATCGTGAGCGAGTCCGCCAAGGAGAAGTCGGAGTTCGCCGGGCTCCAGGTCAGCGACCGCCCCCTGACCGATGCCGACGTCGCCCGGGGGCGCCAGCTGTTCCTCGGGGCCGCGACCTACCAGAACGGCGCGCCCGCCTGCGTCTCGTGCCACACGCTGAGCGGCCTGGGCGGGCTCGGCGGCGGAACGCTGGGACCGGACCTGACCGACGTCTACGACCGCCTCGAGGGACGCAAGGCCCTGGCGGCGTGGCTCGGGTCGCCTCCCTCGATGGTGATGCAGCCCGTGTTCGAGGGGCACGCCCTCGACGGCGAGGAGATCCTCGCCCTGGTGGGCTACCTCAAGTCCGTCGCGGAGGGCCAGGAGGAGGCGCAGCCGGCCAGCACCCTGCGCTTCGTGCTGCTGGGGTTCGCCGGAGCCGCCTTCCTGCTCCTGCTCTTCGACTTCCTCTGGCGCAAGCGATACCGCGCGACGCGCCGGCCGCTGCTCAGGACGAGCCGCCACGCCGCGGCGGGGTCGCACTCATGAAGAACGGTCGCATGCCGAACGGGGACAACCCCTACATCCAGGACACCGTCGATCCCCGCACGCGCTCCTGGGAGGAGTTCTACCGCAACCGCTGGCAGCACGACAACGTCGTGCGCAGCACCCACGGCGTGAACTGCACGGGCGGGTGCTCGTGGAACATCCACACCAAGGACGGGATCGTCACGTGGGAGATGCAGGCGCTCGACTACCCGACGATCGATCCGGAGATCCCGCCCTACGAGCCGCGCGGGTGCCAGCGCGGCATCTCGTACTCGTGGTACCTCTACAGCCCTCTGCGGGTGAAGTACCCGTACATCCGCGGGGCGCTGCTCGACCTCTGGAGAGAGGTGCGGTCCGCCCACGAGGACCCGGTGGACGCCTGGACCGCACTGATGAGCGACCCCGCCAAGCGGGCGCGGTACCAGCGCGCGCGGGGCAAGGGGGGGCTGAGACGGACCACGTGGGAGACCGTCCAGGAGATCATCGCGGCGTCCGCCGTGCACACCATCCGCAAGCACGGCCCCGACCGCATCGTCGGCTTCTCGCCGATCCCGGCCATGTCGATGCTGTCGTACGCGGCGGGCGGGCGAATGCTGCAGCTGATGGGCGGCGTGAACCTGTCGTTCTACGACTGGTACTGCGACCTGCCGAACGCCTCGCCGGAGACGTGGGGCGAGCAGACCGACGTGAACGAGTCCGCGGACTGGTTCCACGCCAAGTTCCTGGCGGTCATGGGGGCCAACCTGAACATGACCCGCACGCCGGACGTGCACTTTGCCTGCGAGGCGCGCACGAACGGCTCGAAGATGGTCGTCTTCGCACCCGACTTCAACCAGGTGGCGAAGTACGCCGACGAATGGATCCCGATCAACGCCGGCCAGGACGGCGCGTGGTGGATGGCGGTCAACCACGTCATCCTCAAGGAGTTCCACCACGAGCAGCAGAACCAGGCGTTTCTCGACTACACGCGCACGTACACCGACGCGCCGTTCCTCGTCGAGATCCAGGAGGGCCCCCAGGGGCACCGCGCGGGCCAGCTCCTGCGCGCCGGGCGCCTCGGCGCCTACGCCGGCGAGGAGAACGGCGAGTGGAAGTTCCTCCAGTGGGACCGCAGGGACGGGCGCCCCAGGATGCCCATGGGCAGCTCGGGCCACCGCTGGCAGCAGAAGAAGGGCCAGTGGAACCTGCAGGCCAGGGACGGGGCGGACGGCAGCGAGATCGACGCGGTCCTGACGTTCCTCGAGGACCACGACGAGGTCGTCCAGGTCGCGCTGGACGACTTCGGGGCGGCGCGCTCGGTCCGGCGCGGGGTCCCCGTGAAGCGCGTGACGCTGGCGGACGGCGAGCAGGTCCTGGTGGCCACCGCCTACGACCTCCTGATGGCCCAGTACGGCGTGCCGCGTGGCCTGGCGGGGGACTACCCCGAGAGCTACGACGAGGACTCGGTGTACACGCCCGCGTGGGCGGAGCGGTACACGGGGATGGACCGCGCCACGCTGATCCGCTTCGCGCGCGAGTGGGCCACGACGGCGGACCACACCGGCGGCAAGTGCACGGTGATCATCGGCGCCGGGATCAACCACTGGTACCACGCGAACCTGATGTACCGGGCGGCGATCCACGCGCTGATGTTCTGCGGCTGCGTGGGGGTGAACGGCGGCGGCCTCGCGCACTACGTCGGGCAGGAGAAGCTCGCGCCGATGGAGCCCTGGTCGAACATCGCGTTCGCCAAGGACTGGTACCCGCCCTCGCGCCTGCAGAACGCCCCCAGCTGGCACTACGTGCACTCGGACCAGTGGCGCTACGAGAAGAGCCATCGCGACTACAACAGCGTCCCGGAGGACCAGCCCGAGGACAGCATCGCGAACGGGCACACGATCGACGTCAACGTGCGCGCCGTGAAGAACGGTTGGCTGCCGTTCTATCCACAGTTCGACCGCAGCCCGGTCGACGTCGTGCGCGAGGCCCGCGCCGGGGGGGCGACCGACGAGGCGGGAGTCGTCGAGCACGTGGTCTCGTCGCTGAAGAAGGGCGACCTGAAGTTCGCCATCGAGGACCCGGACGCCGAGAGCGCCTGGCCCCGACTGTGGTTCATCTGGCGTGGCAACGCCTTGATGTCCTCGGCCAAGGGGCACGAGTACTTCCTGAACCACTACCTCGGCACGCACCACAACAACGTGTCCAGGGACATGGCCGAGGACTGCGTGCGCAGCGTCGTCTGGAGGGACGACGCGCCGACCGGGAAGATCGACCTGGTCGTCGACCTCAACTTCCGGATGGACACGTCGGCGCTCTACTCCGACATCATCCTGCCCGCCGCGACGTGGTACGAGAAGGACGACCTCAACTCGACGGACATGCACAGCTTCGTGCACCCGCTGTCCCAGGCCGTCCCGCCGTGCTGGGAGTCGAAGAGCGACTGGGACATCTTCCGCACCATCGCGAAGGAGTTCTCGAAGCTGGCGGCGAAGCACCTGCCGGGGCTGACGCCCGACGTCATCGCAGCGCCCCTGGCCCACGACACGCCGGCCGAGATCGCGCAGAGGGACATGCGCGACTGGAGCCGCGGTGAGGTCGAGGCGATCCCGGGCAAGACGATGCCGGCCTTCAAGGTCGTCGAGCGCGACTACGCCAACCTCTACAACCAGTTCGTGTCCTTCGGGCCGATGGCCCGCAAGAACGGCCTCGGGGCGCACGGGACCAGCTACGCCATCGACGACTTCTACGACGAGCTGGTCGCCAAGAGTCCCGTGCAGCGGTGGGGAGGTCAGGCCTACCCGTCCCTGCGCGAGGCGCGCCACGCCGCCGACGTCGTGCTGAAGCTCGCGACGGTCACGAACGGCGAGCTGGCGTACCGCTCCTACCAGAACATGCAGGAGAAGGTCGGGCTCACGCTGACCGACCTGGCCGAGGCGGATCGGAACGTGCGCATGTCGTTCAAGGACCTGCAGGCGCAGCCGCGGCGCCTGCTGAACTCGCCCATGTGGAGCGGGCTCGTCTCCAACGGCCGGACCTACGCGCCCTTCACCTACAACCGCGAGCGCCTGGTCCCCTGGCGGACCCTGACGGGGCGCCAGCACTTCTACCTGGACCACCCGGGCTACATCCAGTTCGGCGAGCACCTGCCGACGTACAAGCCCAAACCGAAGCCCAACGACTACGCCGACCTGGTCTTCAGCGAGGAGACGGGGCCCACGATCCAGCTGAACTACCTGACGCCGCACGGCAAGTGGCACATCCACTCGACGTACGGCGACAACCAGCGGATGAGCACCCTCTCGCGGGGCTGCGAGCCGTTCTGGATCAGTCCGCAGGACGCCGCCTCGATCGGCGTCGAGGACAACGACTGGGTCGAGGTCCACAACGACCACGGCGTCGTGGTGACGCGCGCCGCGGTCAGCCGCCGCATCCCGCCCGGCATCTGCATCATCTACCACTCGCCCGAGCGGACGTACTCCGTGCCCAAGTCGCCGCTGCGCGGCAATCGGCGGGCGGGCGGCCACAACAGCCTCACGCGAACGCGCCTGAAGCCCAACCTGATGGTCGGGGGCTACGGCCAGTTCACGTTCCACTTCAACTACTGGGGGCCGACGGGCTGCAACCGCGACACCCACATCCTCGTCCGCAAGCTGGCCAAGGTGAGCTGGTAAGGCCGCCTCACGGGAACACACGCCATGGACGTTCGATCCCAGGTTTCGATGGTCTTCCACCTGGACAAGTGCATCGGGTGCCACACGTGCAGCATCGCCTGCAAGAACGTGTGGACCGACCGCGAGGGCACGGAATACATGTGGTGGAACAACGTCGAGACGAAACCCGGCACGGGATACCCGACGAAGTGGGAGGACCAGGAGTCCTACAAGGGCGGCTGGAAGACGGACGGGAAGAAGCTCGAGCTGCGCTCCACCAGCAAGCGCAAGATCGTCCCCAACATCTTCCACAACCCGTCCCAGCCGAGCCTCGACGACTACTACGAGCCCTGGACCTACGACTACAGCGAGCTCTTCAATGCGCCCGAGGGAGACGACCAGCCGGTTGCGCGCCCCGTCTCGATGATCACCGGCGAGCCGCTGGATCTCGAGGCGGGGCCGAACTGGGACGACGACCTCGGGGGGTCCGAGGTGTATGCCGCCAACGACCCCAACCTGGACGTCCTGTCCGACCAGCAGCAGCAGCAGATGAAGGCCATCGAGCGGATGGTCATGTTCTACCTGCCGCGCATCTGCAACCACTGCCTGAACCCGTCGTGCGTCGCGTCGTGCCCGTCGGGAGCGATGTACAAGCGCGGCGAGGACGGCATCGTCCTCATCAACCAGGATCGGTGCCGGGCGTGGCGCTCGTGCATCTCGGCGTGCCCCTACAAGAAGACCTACTACAACTGGTCCACGGGCAAGTCGGAGAAGTGCATCCTCTGCTTCCCGCGGCTCGAGTCCGGGGAGGCCCCCGCGTGCTTCCACAGCTGCGTGGGGCGCATCCGGTACCTGGGCAACGTCCTGTACGACGCGGACCGCATCCGGGAGGCGGCGCTGCTCCCGGACGACGCCCTCGTCGAGGCCCAGCGCGACACGATCCTGGATCCCGAGGATCCCGCGGTGCTCGACGCCGCGCGCAGGTGCGGGATTCCCGAGGGCGTGATCGAGTCGGCGCAGAAGTCGCCCGTCTACCGCTTCGCGAAGGAGTGGAAGCTCGGGCTCCCGCTGCACGTGGAGTACCGCACCTTCCCGATGCTGTTCTACGTGCCGCCGCTGCTGCCGGTGATGTCCGTGTCGGAGGGGGACCTCGTGCGCAGCGACGTCGACGAGCTCTTCGCGGACATCGAGAAGGCGCGGGCGCCCATCGCCTACCTCGGGAAGCTGTTCGCGGCGGGCAACGAGGGCAAGGTGCGCTACGCCCTGCGCAAGCAGCTCGCCGTTCGCATCTGGCGCCGCCACTGCACGGTCGGAGACGTCGACGAGGCCGCCGCGCGCCTGGCGCTGAACGAGGCGGACTGCAGCCCCGAGCAGGCGGACGAGATCTACCGGCTCTCCGCGCTGGCGACCTGGGATGACCGCTTCGTCATCCCCCCGTTCCAGCGCGAGATGGCCATGGAGATGATCGCCGACCCCCACGAGCACCGGTCCGCGGCCGGGTTCGGCTTCCGCGACGCGCCCCGGAGGAGCTGAGGTGCGCCCCTCCCCCGAGGTCCACGACGCGCTGGCCTGCCTGTTGTCCTACCCCTGCGAGGGCGGGACGGGGATGCTCTACCCCGCGGCGACCGAGCGGCTCTCGCGGGCGCTCCCCGAGCTGGCCGACGACCTCCGCGTCTTCACCGCCGGGGTCAGCGGGCTGGACGCCGGCCAGCTGGAGGAGCTCTACACGCGCACGTTCGACAACGTCGCCGACCGCTCGCTCGAGATCGGCTGGCAGCTCTTCGGCGAGAACTACGCGCGCGGCGCGCTGATGGTGCGCCTGCGCGTGCTGCTGCGGGAGAACGGAGTGCCCGAGCACACGGAGCTGCCCGACCACCTTACGCACGTGCTGTCCCTGGTGGGGCGCGCGCCCGCGCCGCTGGCCTCGGCCCTGGCGTGCGGCCACGCCACCCAGGCCGTCGACAAGGTGCTCGCCGCGCTGCGGTCCTACGGGAGCCCGTGGGTCGGAGTGCTGGAGGCGACGCGCAAGGTGCTCGGCATGCACCGTGTCGACGACCCGCCCCGCGGGGCGCCCCCTGTTCCTTCGGTGGCCTCGGAGCTGGCGCGATGAACGACTACGTCCTGTTCGGTGTTCTGCCCTACGTCGTGATGGTGGTGTTCCTGGTGGTGACGATCCAGCGCTACCGGATGAAGGCCTTCAGCTACTCGAGCCTCTCCTCGCAGTTCCTCGAGAACCAGCACCACTTCTGGGGCTCGGTCCCGTTCCACTACGGGATCCTGGTCGTGCTGATGGGCCACGTGGTCGCCTTCCTGATGCCGAAGGCGATCCTGTGGTGGAACGCGGCTCCCCTCCGCCTGGTCCTGCTGGAGGTCACCGGCATCGCCTTCGCCGTCCTGACCCTGGTCGGCCTCGTCAACATCATGCTGCGCCGGGTGTCGCGCCGCCTGGCGCGGCGGGTCACCACGCCGGCCGACTGGGTGGTGTACGCGCTGCTGCTGGTGCAGGTGCTCTCGGGCATCGGTGTGGCCGTGTTCCACGGGTGGGGCAGCTCCTGGTTCGCGACCAACCTCTCCCCGTGGCTCTGGTCGCTGGTGACGCTGTCGCCCGACGTCCGGTTCGTCGCACCGCTCCCGGCGATGGTGAAGGTGCACATCGTCAACTCGTTCCTGCTGATCGGGTTCTTCCCGTTCACCAGGCTCGTTCACATCCTGGTCGTTCCCAACCAGTACCTGTGGCGGCGAACCCAGGTCGTCATCTGGAACTGGGACCGATCCCGTGTCCGCAGCGTGGACTGATCGGGGGCACGCATGAAGACGCTGGCCCGCTGGGACGTCGAGGACGGGGAGTTCTGGGCCTCGGAGGGTCGGGCGGTCGCCACCCGCAACCTCTGGATCTCGATCCCCAATCTGCTGTGCGCGTTCGCCGTGTGGCTCTACTGGGGGATGCTGGCGAAGTTCATCCAGAAGCTCCACTTCGCCGACACGAGCGTCTTCGACTTCACGTTCCTGAACGACGGTGCCTCGTACGTGGGGGACGAGTATCGCGCGTTGCTGTTCACCCTGCCCGCCGTGGCGGGCCTGTCCGGTGCGACGCTGCGGATCCCCAACTCGTTCATGATCGCGATCTGCGGGGGGCGCAACGTCAAGTTCATGACGACGCTGCTGCTCATGCTGCCGGCTGTCGGCGCGGCGATCGCCCTGCGGAACCCGGACACGCCGTTCCACGTCTTTGTCGTGCTGGCGGCGCTCTCGGGGGTCGGCGGGGGCGCCTTCGCGTCGTCCATGTCGAACATCAGCTTCTTCTTCCCGAAGCGGATGCAAGGGCTGTCGCTCGGTCTGAACGCGGGCCTGGGCAACGCCGGGGTCAGCGTGATGCAGTTCCTGCTGCCCTGGATCATCACCTTCGGGGCCTTCGGTGCCCTGGGGGGAGAGCCCTACTCCGGGCCGGGGGGGAGCCCGGTCTGGGTCCAGAACGCGGCGCTCGTGTGGGTACCGATCCTGGCCGTGTTCGCGATCCTGGCGTTCCTGGGGATGAACAACCTGCCCCAGCACCGCTGCGGCCCGACCCACGTGGCCGTGGGCAAGTACCTGTGGTTGACGCTCCTCGGATTCCTGGGAGCCAGCGTGGGCATCGTTCTGCTGATCGCGCCCTGGGGCGGCTTCCCCGTCCTGCTGAAGACGTTCCTGGTCCTGGTCGCGGCGGTGGGGGCCACGCTGCTCGCGATGCGGTTCCTGACGCCCCGGGAGACCCGGGAGAACCTGGTCGGCCAGTTCGCCATCTTCCGCAACAAGCACAACTGGGTCATGACCTGGCTGTACACGATGACCTTCGGCTCGTTCATCGGGTACGCCAACGCCTTTCCCAAGCTGATCGACGACGTCTTCGGCGTCGTCCGGGTCGGCGCGGATGGCACGGCGCTGGCCGAGGCCGTCACCAATCCCAGCGCACCGGTCTCGGCGCGGTACATCTGGATCGGCGCCGGCGTCGGGGCGCTGATCCGGCCGCTGGGAGGCTGGCTCTCCGACAAGCTGGGCGGCGCGCGCGTCACCCAGTGGGACACGGTCGTGATGATCGGGGCCACGATCGGCGCGGGCTACTTCGTGTCCCGGGCCAGCCAGTCCGCGACGCCCGAGCGGTACTTCCTGCCGTTCCTGCTGCTCTTCATCCTGCTCTTCGCGACCACCGGGATCGGCAACGGCTCCACGTTCCGGATGATCCCGATCATCTTCTCGAAGGAGCAGGCGGGACCCGTCCTCGGGTGGACCTCCGCGATCGCCGCGTACGGGGCCTACCTGATCCCGAAGATCTTCGCGACGCAGATCCAGGCCGGGACGCCCGAGTACGCGCTGTACGGGTTCGCCGTGTACTACCTGTCCTGCCTCGCCGTGAACTGGTGGTTCTACGCGCGCAAGGGGGCGGAGGTGCCCTGCTGACATGCTCTCCGCCCTCAACGCCAAGATCCTGGCCGTCTTGATGCTCGCCCTGGGAGCCGCCGTCCTGGCGGGCACCGCCGAGGTGCACCTGCCCGGGAACCACGAGGGCTACGCCCCCGTGCAGCCGATCGCCTACTCGCACCGCCTGCACGCCGGCGAGCTGCGCATCGACTGCCAGTACTGCCACCACGGCGCGGAGACCAGCCGGCACGCCGGGATCCCGTCGGCCTCGATCTGCATGAACTGCCACGCGACCGTCACCGCGGGCTTCGACGCGGTGCTGCAGGAGCGGGAGCGGGCCGAGCGCGAGGGCCGCGAGCCGGAGCGGATCGTCTCGTCCGAGCTGCGCAAGCTGTACGACGCGCTCGGCCTCGACGAGGACCTGCAGCCCACCGGCGCGAGCACCCCGATCGAGTGGGTCCGGGTGCACAACGTCGCCGACTTCGTCTACTTCGACCACCGAGTGCACGTCGCGCGTGGACTGGCCTGCGAGACGTGCCATGGCCCCGTCCAGAGCATGGAGCGGATCCGGCAGTTCTCGGACCTCTCCATGGGCTGGTGCGTCCAGTGCCACCGCGACAGCTCCGTCGCTCCGGAGACGGGTGCCGGGCGGGACCGCGCCTCGACCGACTGTGCGGGGTGCCACTACTGATGGACCGACGAGATCGAGACGACCTGCTGCTCCCGTTCGAGGACGTCGCGAGCTCGCGTCGCGGCTTCCTGCAGCTCGTGGGGTTCGGGATCACCAGCGCGGGGCTCGCGAGCTGCTCCCGGGGCCCCGCGGTGCACGCCGTGCCGGCCCTCGAGGTCTCGCGCGAGCTGGTCCCGGGGCGCGCGTACTGGATCGCGTCGACCTGCGGCGGCTGCGAGGCGGGCTGCGGCGTGCTCGCGAAGTGCCGCGACGGGCGGCCGGTCAAGCTGGAGGGCCTGCCAGGGCACCCGGTCTCGCGCGGCGGGTTGTGCCCGGCGGGCCAGGGCTCGATCCTGTCGCTTTACGACTCCCGGCGCTTCGACGGTCCGCAGCGGGCGACGAGCGCCGGGCACCAGCCGGCGTCGTGGACCGCGGCGGACGCGGAGCTCATCGCCGCCTTCGAGCGGGTGCGGGCCGCCGGCGGTCGCGTACGCCTGCTCACGGGGACGGCTCACGGGCCGAGCACCCGGACCGCGATCCGGGGCTTCCTCGACAGCTTCGGGGACGGGGAGCTCGTGGTCTACGACCCGCTGTCGGTCTCCGCGATCGCCGACGCGCACGCCGCGACGCACGGCGCGCGGATCCTCCCGCGCTACCGCTTCGACCGCGCGCGGACGATCGTGTCCTTCGACGCTGACTTCCTGTCGACCTGGATCTCTCCCGTCGAGCACACCGCGGCGTACACCGCCGGTCGAGCGCTCGACGCCGACCCTCCGCGCATGTCGCGGCACTTCCAGCTCGAGGCTCGCACGTCCCTGACGGGGTGCCGGGCGGACGTCCGCAGGCGCCTGGCCCCGCGCGACGTCGGGCCCGCGCTGAGCGGGCTCTGCGCGCTGCTCGAGCGCCACGCCGGGGTCGCGGGGCGGCTGGCCGGCGCGGACGAGAGCGCTCCGCACCGGGGCCTGCTCGAACGCATGGCGGACGAGCTGTGGGCCACGCGCGGAGAGAGCCTGGTGGTCGCGGGCGCGAACGACGAGGGCGTGCAGGTGCTCGTGAACCACGCCAACGAGCTGCTGGGCGGCTACGGGACGACCCTCGACCTCGAGCGACCCTCGCGGCAGCGCGGCGGCGACGACCGCGCCCTGGAGAGGCTCGGGGCGGAGCTCGCCGAGGACTCGGTGGACGTCCTGATCGTGCAGGGCGCGAACCCGGGGTACGACCTCGGCGGTCGGCTGCCCGTCGACCGGGCGAAGCTGCTCGTCTGCTGCGCCCAGGCCCCGGACGAGACGACTGCCCACGCCGGCTGGGTCTGCCCGGAGCCGCACTTCCTCGAGGCGTGGGACGACGGCGAGCCGCACACCGGCGCGCTGGTGCTGCGCCAGCCGACGGTTCCCCTGCTGCGCGACGGACGCACCCTGCGCGAGTCCCTGGCGCGCTGGTCGGGGGACGCCCGCTCCGACCGCGAGCTGCTGCGGGACCACTGGCGCGCGGAGGTGTTCCCGCGGCAGACCGCCCGCTCGGACTTCGACGAGTTCTTCGACCGCGCCTTGCACGACGGGCACGTGGTGCTGCCGGCGGACGGACCGCGCGTCTCCGCGTTCCGGGCCGACGCGGTGCGGCCGCTCGACCGCGCGGCGCCGCCCGCGGAGGGGGCGCTCGAGCTCGTGCTGTACGCGAAGGCGGGGATGCTGGACGGGCGTCACGGGCACAACCCGTGGCTGCACGAGCTGCCGGACCCCGTCAGCAAGATCACCTGGGACAACTACGCCTGCCTGTCGCCCGCCACGGCGAAGAGCCGCGGGCTGGCCGAGGGGGACCTCGTGCGCGTGGACCTCGCGGACGGCTCCGGTGCCGTGGAGCTGCCCGTCCACGTGCAGGCCGGCCAGCACGACGAGGTCGTCGCGGTGGCCCTGGGATACGGCCGAGCGGGGACGGATCGCTTCACCGCGGTCGGCCCTCGGTGGCTGGAGGGCCGGCGCACCGTCGAGCCGGGCGGCGTGATCGGAGCCAGCGCCGCGACCCTGGTCGGCTCGGCCGCCGGGCGGCGCCGCTTCGACGGCGCCGCGGCGACGGTGACGCCGGTGGGCGGCGCGGTCGAGCTGGCCGCGACGCAGGACCACCACTCGCTGACGCTGCCCGGCTCCCTGGCCCCGAAGGGCCACGAGGTCCGCGAGGTCGTGTTCTCCGGCAGCTTCGACGACTGGCGAGCGGACCCCGGTGGCGCCGTCCACCGGCACGCGCTGCCCGAGGACGACCTCTGGCCCGAGGACCACGCGAGGGCGACGACCTGGGGCATGACCATCGACCTCGCGAGGTGCACGGGCTGCTCCGCCTGCGTGGTCGGCTGCCAGGCGGAGAACAACGTCCCGGTGGTCGGTCGCGACGAGGTCCTGCGGCATCGCGAGATGAGCTGGCTGCGCATCGACCGCTACTACCAGGGCGAGGGCGACGACCTGCGCACGCTGCACCAGCCGATGCTGTGCCAGCACTGCGACCACGCGCCGTGCGAGTCGGTGTGCCCCGTGCTGGCCACCGTGCACTCGAGCGAGGGTCTGAACCAGCAGGTCTACAATCGCTGCGTCGGGACGCGGTACTGCGCGAACACGTGTCCCTACAAGGTGCGCCGCTTCAACTGGTTCGACTACCCCCACGAGAGCGAGCTGGAGAACCACTCGCTGAACCCGGACGTGACGATCCGCACGCGCGGCGTGATGGAGAAGTGCTCCTTCTGCGTCCAGCGCATCCAGGAGGCCAAGGCCGAGGCCGCGCGCGAGGGGCGCGCCGTCAGGGACGGCGAGGTCGCGCCCGCGTGCCAGCAATCCTGCCCGGCCGACGCGATCGTGTTCGGCGACCTGAAGGACCCCGACAGCCGCGTGGCCCGGCTGGCCGCCGACCCGCGCGCCTACGTGGTGCTCGAGGAGCTGAACGTGCGCCCGTCGGTGCGTTACCTGGCCCATGTCCACAACGGCGCGAGCGAGGAGCACGGTCATGGTTCTTGAGGCCCCCACGCTCGCGGTGCCCGCGGAGCCGAGGCCGGCAGCGACGCCCGCTGCGCTGGTGGGCGGCCAGAAGTCGTGCCGCGACGTGACGCAGGACATCTGCGCGCCGCTCGAGCGCCGCCCGACGGGCCTGTGGTGGGCCGCATTCCTCGGCGCCGCCACGCTCCTGGCGATCGGCGTCGCGTCCGTCTGGTACCAGATCGCGACGGGCATCGGCACGTGGGGGCTCAACCGCACCGTCGGCTGGGGCTTCGACATCACCAACTTCGTCTTCTGGGTCGGGATCGGCCACGCCGGGACGCTGATCTCGGCGGTGCTGCTGCTGTTCCGGCAGAAGTGGCGGACGTCGATCAACCGCTCCGCGGAGGCGATGACCATCTTCGCCGTCATCTGCGCGGGTCTGTATCCGGTGATCCACATGGGGCGGCCGTGGCTGGCCTACTGGGTGTTCCCGTATCCCAACTTCCGGGGGCCGCTCTGGGTCAACTGGCGCTCGGCGCTGCTGTGGGACGTGTTCGCGATCGGCACGTACTTCACGATCTCGCTCGTGTTCTGGTACGTGGGGTTGATCCCGGACCTCGCCACGCTGCGCGACCGTGCGCGGGGGCTGCGGCGCAGGATCTTCGGGGTCCTGAGCTTCGGCTGGGACGGCTCCGCGCGGACGTGGTCGCGCTACGAGATGGCCTGCGTCCTGCTCGCCAGCCTGGCGACCCCGCTGGTCGTTTCGGTCCACAGCGTCGTCAGCACGGACTTCGCGACGTCGGTCGTGCCCGGGTGGCACACGACCGTCCTGCCGCCGTACTTCGTCATCGGGGCCGTGTTCTCGGGGTTCGCGATGGTGCTGATGCTGATGCTCATCGCGCGCAAGGTGATGAGCTTCGAGCACTACATCACGCCCGCACACATCCAGGCCATGTGCAAGATCCTCGTGTTCACGGGCTCGATCGTGGGGCTGGCGTACGCGACGGAGCTCTTCACCGCGTGGTACTCCGGCAGCCCGTACGAGCAGTTCGCGTTCGCCAACCGCATCCGCGGGCCGATGGGCTGGTCCTACGCGATCATGGTCCTCTGCAACGTCGTCGCGCCTCAGCTGCTCTGGAGCCGCCGCGTGCGGGGATCGCTGGGGATGGTGTTCCTGATCACCATCCTCGTGAACGTCGGGATGTGGTTCGAGCGCTTCGTGATCATCGCCACGTCGCTCCAGCGCGACTACCTGCCGTCGGCGTGGTCGGGTTACACCCCGACGATGGTGGAGGTCGGGGCGCTGATCGGCGGCTTCGGGCTGTTCTTCACCCTGTTCCTGCTGTTCTGCCGCTTCCTGCCGATGATCTCGATGTTCGAGATCAAGGCCGTCGTCGCGGAGGCGCAGCACCACGGCCACGACGCGAAAGGGGAGGAGCCGCGATGAACCAGCGGATTCACGTCGGCGTGTTCCGGGACGAGGCGAGCCTGCTGTCCGCGATCGCCGAGAGCCAGGAGCGGGGCGTGCGCATCGTCGACGCGTACTCCCCGTACCCCATCCACGGCATCGACGCCCGCCTGGGCATCCGCCGCTCGCGCCTGACGATCGTGTGCTTCCTCGGCTGCTTGACGGGACTCGCTGTCGGCCTGGGGTTCCAGTACTGGTCGTCCGCCGTCAGCTGGCCCGTCAACGTGGGGGGCAAGCCCTTCGACTCGCTGCCGGCCTTCGTGCCGGTCGGGTTCGAGCTGACGGTGCTCTGCGGCGGTCTCTCGACGGCGTTCGTGCTGCTGATGCGCAGCCGGCTCTGGCCCGGCAAGAGCAGCCGGGCGGTCGAGGGGGTCACGGACGACTGCTTCGCCCTGGCCATTGCCCGCAAGGACGCGAGCCTCCCCGCGGCCGAGCTCCCGGCGTTGCTGGAGAGGCACGGCGCGGTCGAGGTGCGCCTGGAGGGCGGGTCATGAGCACTGGCTGGAAGTCGTTCGTCGTCTGGTTGCTGCCCTGCGTGGTCGCGCTGCTCGCCTTCGAGCGGGTCCTGCGGCCCAACCACGCCGAGCGCAACTACGAGGTGTTCACGGAGATGGCCTACTCGCGCGCCTACGAGACCCAGAGCCGGAGCCCGGAGCTGCCCGGCGGCCTGACGCAGCAGCCGCTGGTCGAGGGCGTGATCGTGCGGGACCGGCTGCCGTTCCGCTTCGGGCCGGGCCCGGAAGAGGCCGCGCGGGCCGGGCGCGAGCTCGTGAATCCGTTCGAGGACGAGCCCGCCGTTCTGGCCAGGGGTGCGCAGCTGTACGCGCGCTTCTGCGCGGTCTGCCACGGTGGGGACGGCGCGGGGCAGGGGCCGGTGGTCCAGCGCGGGATGCTGCCGCCGCCCTCCATGCACGCGGTGCGGGCCCTCGAGATGGCGGACGGCGAGATGTTCCACGTCCTGACGATGGGGCAGGGGAACATGGCGTCCTACGCCGCGCAGATCGCAGCTCCGGACCGCTGGAAGGTGATCCGCCACGTGCGCTCGCTGCAGGAGGCCTCGCGATGAATGCCCCGCACGCCCCGGCCTACGAGCCCTCGCCGCGGCTCCTCCGGGGGTTGCTCCTGACGGCGGTCGCCGGCGGGATCGTGTTCCTGTGTGGAACGCTGATCGCCCCGGAGCGCGTGTGGAGCGGCTACCTCATGGGGTTCACGTACTTCGTCGGGCTCGCCCTGGCGGGCCCGCTGTTCCTGTCCGTGCTGTACCTGTGCAACGCGCGGTGGGGGCTGCCCCTGCTCCGCGTCCCCGAGGCGATGACCGCGGTGCTCCCGATCGCCTTCGTGCTGGGGCTCGTCCTGATCACGGGGACGCACGCGCTCTACGAGTGGTCGCACGAGCAGGTGGTCGCCCAGGACCCGCTGCTGAGGCACAAGGCGCCCTGGCTGAACGTCTTCGGGTTCTCGCTGCGCCTGGTCGCGTACTTCGCGATCTGGATCTGGCTCGGCCGCCGGCTGGCGCGGCGCTCGACGGTCCTCCAGGCGCCGGCGGAGAAGCGGCGCGGGGACATCGGGAGCTCCGCGCTGTTCATGGCCGCGCTCGCCTTCACGTTCTCGCTGGCCAGCGTCGACTGGATCCAGTCCCTGGATCCGCACTGGTTCAGCACCATGTTCGCCCTGCGGACGCTCTCCGGTGCGGGATGCGCTGGGCTGGCGCTGTGCACGATCCTGCTCGTCGCTCTGCGGCGCGCGGGGCCGCTGCGCGGCGTCGTGACGCGCGACGTGATGGACGACCTCGGCAAGATCCTCCTCGCGCTCTCCCTGCTCTGGGCGTACGTCTGGTACTGCGAGTACATGATCATCTGGTACTCGGACATCCCCGAGGAGACCGGCTACTACTTGCTGCGGCACCGCGGCGTGTGGGGCAGCCTGGTGCCCGTCAACCTGGCGGTGAACTTCGCCGTGCCCTTCCTGGCGCTCATGCTGCGCGCCTGGCGGCGCAACGGCGTCGCCCTGACGCGCATCGCGGCCCTGATCCTGGTCGGGCACGCGCTCGACCTGTACGTGATGATCGCGCCGCCGATCCTGGGCGCGGAGCCCTTCCTGGGCCTGTGGGAGATCGGGCCGGTCGCGGGAGCGCTCGCGCTGTTCACCTGGGCCCTGCTGCGCGCGCTGTCGCGGAGCCCGCTGGTCCCCGCGCAGGCGACTCCGTCCGCCTGACGCGGCAGGGGCGCGAGCGCCGGTCGCGCGCGGCCCCGCCGACCCGTTCACCCCCGCGGACGTCCCGGGGAGCTGGAGGTCGGCGGTCGCCTCGAGGCTCTCCGGTCGCAGGCGACGCGCGTGCCTCATGGGCTCGCGGGGTCGCGGCCGAGCAGGTACTCGAGGACGTCGCGGGCCGTGTAGTCGCCGCGTCGAGCCGACAGGAGCTCCTCGACCACGGTCGTGTCGGCCCCGGAGGTGAGCAAGGGCGGCTCGGGATGTCCGTCTCGTCGGACCTGCCCCAGGCCGATGTTGGCCATGAGCGCGTTGCACACGCACTTGCGGCCGCGGAGCTCCTCGACCTGGCCACCCTTCCTCACGAAGGCCTCGGCGGGCTCGCCGGGACAGCGCCAGCCCACTCTCCCGTCGGCGCGGAGGTAGGCGTGCCGCAGGTAACCCAGGTCGCAGACCCGCTCCCTCCCCCCGAACACCTCGGGCTCGGAGATCGTGCCGGGCAGTCGAAGGACCTTGAACGGGAATCCCGTCGGGGAGGCGCGCACGTCCGTCTCGACCTGCGCCGCCCCGGCGCGGATTCGCTCGAGCGCGTGGCGCTTGACCTCGGGTGCCAGTCCGGACTCGAGGCAGAAGGCGAAGGCCGTCCCGACCTGGATCCCGGTGGCGCCCTGGCGCCGGGCCCACCGAAGCCGTTCCGGACTCGCGCACGAGCCCGCGATCCAGAAAGGCACCCCCAGACGCGCGACGGCCGCGAGATCGGGGACGTCCCGTTCGCCGAAGACCGCCTGGTCCGGACCGTCCGGCTTCGCGCGGCTCCGAGGAGGTGCGTTGTGTCCCCCGGCGGTGGGCCCCTCGAGGACCAGGCCGTCGACGCGCCCGGAGGCCTTGCGCAGCAGGACCGTGGCCACGGTCGACGAGGAGACGATTGCGAGGAAGTGCGGGCGCTCGAGGCGTGGCGCCGGGCCGCGCAGGAACGCGCTCGGGTCGAACCGGACGAGGTGGGGCTGGCGCGGGCTCGCGCCGCGCACGTCGACGCGCAGTCGAGCGGGTCGCGCTGCCGCGTACTCGTCGAGCACGGCCGGAATGGCACGCGGGATGCCAGCACCGACGAGCACGTAGCCCACACCCGCGAGCATCGCGCCGAACAGGGACGGCAGGATCGTCAGCTGGATCTTCTCCATGTAGTTGACGCCGACCGCACCGCCGTGGCCCTCCCGTGCGAGGAACACCTCGACGAAGTTCGCCGCCACGATCAGTTCCTCGCGCGCGGGTGAAGGACGCAGGTCCAGCGGCGGCAGCGGGACGAACGGCGCGTCCGGAGCCTTGCCGCCGGGGACCAGGTAGCGGTCCACGATGCGCCGGGCGACGTCCGCGAGTGGAAAGTGGCCGAGGGCGCGCTGCACGTGGTCGCCGGGATCGCCGACCTGCAGGCGCCGGGCCAGGATGAGGTCCAGCCCCGTTCCGGCGACGACTCCGAGCTGGCCGGCTCGGGAGACCGCGCGGGCGAGCCGCCAGTCCGACACGCCCGCGCCCATGCCGCCCTGGATGATCGTGGGCAGCTTCACGTCGTGAGCTCCGGCGGGGTTCCAATCGCAGGCCTCCGGGCCGCCGCAGGAGGCGCAGGCGCACGGGTCGTGGTCGTGAGCAGGAAAGGGGGCATCGGGGTCGGCGGATCCACGGCGCGGACTCGCGCGAGCCGCCGGTGGCGGGGTGGCCACGGCCGCGACGGTGAGCCGTCCCGCGAGCCTGTGCACCAGGCCTGGGAGTCCGCTGAGGGGCAATTTAGGTATTTAGGTGTTGATATACCACTTAAGCCTGGGCGATCCTTGGGGGCATGAGGGTCGAGTCCTGGATGGTCCGTGAGGTCTCCCGCCCGATGGTCCTCGCCGAGCGCGAGGAGGCGCCCGGCACCGGGGAGGTCCTGGTCGAGGTCGCCGGCTGCGGCGTCTGCCACACGGACCTCGGGTTCTTCTACGAGGCGGTGCCCACGCGCCACCCCCTCCCGCTGACGCTCGGACACGAGATCAGCGGACGGGTCGTCGCCGCGGGCCCGGGCGAGGAGGCCTGGATCGGGCGCGACGTCGTCGTCCCCGCGGTCATCCCCTGCGGCCGCTGCGAGGCCTGCGAGGCCGGCCGGGAGTCGATCTGTCCCGAGCAGGTGTTCCCGGGCAACGACGTGCACGGCGGATTCGCGTCCCACGTCCGCGTCCCCGCGCGAGGCCTGTGCGCCGTACCGGACCTCGGCGACCCGGCCGTGAACCCTGCCGGGCTGGACCTCGCGACGCTGTCGGTCGTCGCCGACGCCGTCTCGACGCCGTACCAGGCCATCCTGCAGAGCGAGCTCGCGCGCGGGGACCTGGCCGTCTTCGTGGGGGTCGGAGGCGTCGGCGGGTTCGGCGTCCAGATCGCCGCGTCCCTCGGCGCCCACGTCGTCGCGATCGACGTCGACGAGGGCAAGCTGGAGGCACTGGCCGACCGCGGCGCGCACCTGCGCCTGTCCGCCTCCGCGCTGGACTTCCGCGAGCTCAAGCGAGCCGTGAAGGGCTTCGCCGCCGAGCACGGTAGCCACAGCTGGCGCTGGCGGATCTACGAGACGTCGGGGACCGCCGCCGGGCAGCGCACGGCCTTCGGGCTGCTCGGCAAGGGAAGCTACCTCGGGGTCGTCGGCTACACGCCGGACAAGGTCAAGCTGCGTTTGAGCAATCTCATGGCGCTCGACGCGACGGCGCGCGGCAACTGGGGCTGCGTGCCCGCGCACTACCCGGCGATCGTCGAGCTCGTGCTCTCGGGGCAGGTCCTGCTGGCCCCCTTCGTCGAGCAGCGGCCGCTCTCGTCGATCAACGAGACGTTCGCCTCGGTCCACGCGCGCGACGTGTCCCGCCGCGTGATCCTCACACCGGACTGCTGAACCATGGATTTCAAGAACCACGACCTGACCGAAGCCCGCGAAGTGCCGGGCATCCGCTACGAGGAGAAGCCTCTGTACGTCTCCGGCGAGCGGGTCCCGGGGCTGCACGCCGTCTGGATCACGCTGGACAACGAGAAGCAGTTCAACTCCTACACCACCGAGATGGTGAAGGGGGTCATCCTGGGCATGCGGCGCGCGAGCAACGACCGCGCGTGCGTGGCCGTCGTGTTCACCGGCGCGGGGGACCGGGCGTTCTGCACGGGCGGCAACACCCGGGAGTACGCCGAGTACTACGCGGGCCGTCCGGAGGAGTACGCGCAGTACATGCGGCTCTTCAACGACATGGTCAGCGCGATCCTGGCCTGCGACAAGCCCGTGGTCTGCCGCGTCAACGGGATGCGCATCGCGGGCGGGCAGGAGATCGGCATGGCCTGCGACTTCACGGTCGCCCAGGACCTGGCGGTCTTCGGACAGGCGGGACCGCGGCACGGCTCCGCACCCGACGGGGGCAGCACGGACTTCCTCCCGCTCTTCGTCGGCATCGAGGCGGCCATGGAGAGCTGCACGGCCTGCGAGCCCTGGAGCGCGCACAAGGCGCACCGCCTGGGGCTCGTGTCGAGGATCGTCCCGGCGCTGCGGATCGACGGCGAGTTCGTGGCCAACCCGCTGGTCGAGACACGCCGGTGGACGAACGAGCTCGGCGAGATCGTCCACGGCGAGTTCGTCGTGGGCAACGAACGGCGCGCGGCCAAGGCGCTCCTCGGGAAGGGCGTGGTCGACCTCTCGAGGCTCGACGCGGCCGTCGACGAGCTCGTGGCGAAGCTCGCGAACACCTTCCCGGGCTGCCTGACGAAGACGATCCAGAGCGTCCGCAAGCACAAGCTGGCGCACTGGGACGCCAACCGCGAGACCAACCGCGCCTGGCTCGGCCTCAACATGATGACCGAGGCGCGCGCGGGCTTCCGGGCCTTCAACGAGGGCACGAAGGAGTGCCGTGAGGCGGACTTCCTGTTGCTGCGTCGGCGTCTGGCCGAGGGGACCGTGTGGGGGCCGGACCTCGTCGAGGAGCTGCTGGCCGGCGCTCACGGAGAAGCGCACTGCGCGAGCGTCCAGGGAGCCGGGGCACCGTGACGATCCACGCGGGGCTCACGATCCGACCGCTGCGGCCCGACGACTGGACCGCCGTCGTGGAGCTCGACGACCTCCTGACCGGGACCGTCAAGCGGGCCTACTGGAAACGCGTGCTGGAGAGCTACCTGCGCGACGAGGGCTGCATCGGCCTGGCCGCGGAGAACGACGGCATCGAGGGCTACCTCTTCGGCGAGCTGCGCGCGTTCGAGTTCGGGTCGGAGCCGTGTGGCTGGATCTTCGCGCTCGGCGTGCAGCCGGGCGCCGCGCGCCAGGGCGTGGCCTCGGCCCTGCTGGCCGAGGCGCGTCGGCGTTTTCGCGCACTGGGCGTGAGTCGCGTGCGGACCATGGTCCGCCGGACCGACGTGCCCATGCTGGCCCTCTTCCGCTCGCACGGGTTCGTGGGGGGGCCGTTCGTGCAACTCGAGCTGGACGTCGCCGACGACGCTCCGCCGCCGGAGGGAACCGGGATGGAGGACAGGCCGTGAGCGAGACGACCGCGACGAAGAAGCTCCGCATCGCGCACCTGAACGAAGGCGCCCTGTGGCGCGTGTCCCTGAGCGCGCCCAGGGGCAACGTGCTCGACGCGGAGATGACCGACGAGCTGACCGCCGTGTTCCGCGCCGCGGCCGGGGAACCACGGCTGAAGGCCGTGGTCCTCACGGGGGAGGGCGATCACTTCTGCTTCGGAGCCAGCGTCGAGGAGCACCGCCCGGAGAGGGTGGCCGAGATGCTCGCGAGGTTCCACGGTCTGTTTCGCCAGATGGCACAGACGAGCGTTCCTGTGCTGGCGGCCGTGCGCGGGAACTGCCTGGGCGGCGGCCTGGAGCTCGCCGCGTTCTGCCAGCGCGTTTTCGCGCACCCCGAGGCACGGTTCGGCCAGCCCGAGATCTCCCTGGGCGTGTTTGCGCCGCTCGGCTCGGCGATCCTCGCCGACCGCGTCGGGCGGGGGGCAGCGGACGACCTGCTCCTGAGCGGACGCAAGGTCGCCTGCGCGGAAGCTCTCGACATGCGGCTGGTCGACGCCGTCGACGAGCACCCCGAGGCCGCGGCCCTCGCCTGGGCGGAGCGGCACCTCCAGCCGCGCTCGGCCTCTTCCCTGCGCCTCGCAACGCGCGCGGCGCGGATGGAGTTCCTGCAGCGCGTGGACCGCTGCGTCGCCGACCTGGAGCGGATGTACCTGGACGAGCTGATGGCGACCAGCGACGCGCCCGAGGGGATCCTCGCGTTCCTCGAGAAGCGCGCGCCCCGATGGAGCGACGAGTGAGCGCTCCCACGGCAGTGGCTGCTCCTGCAGGAGGCCGCCTGGCCGGGTTGCTGGAGCGGTGCGAGGAGCTGACGCGGGATACGTCCCTGCCCAGCGTGCGCGCCTGGAAGGAGCGGACCGGCGGCGTGGCGATCGGCTTCCTGCCGATCTACGTTCCGCGCGAGCTGCTGCACGCCCAAGGTGTGCTGCCCGTCGGCCTCATGGGCGGAGGCGAGATCGAGATCATCCGCGGCGACGCCTACTACCAGTCCTACATCTGCCACCTGCCGCGCAGCACCGTCGAGCTGGGCCTGAACGGCAGCCTCGACTGCCTCGACGGCATGATCTTCCCGGCGATCTGCGACGTGATCCGCAACCTGTCGGGCATGTGGCAGATGATGTTCCCCGCGAAGCTCGTGCACTACCTCGACGTGCCCCAGGACTTCGACCGGTCGATGGGGGGGCGGTTCTACCGGCACGAGCTCGGGGTCCTGTCGCAGAAGCTCGTGGAGGCCGGGGCGCGACCCCTGGACCCGGACGCGCTGCGGGCCTCGATCCGCACGTACAACGTCCACCACGGGCTCGTGGCAGAGCTCTACGAGCTGCGCCGCCGCGAGCCGTGGCGCGTGCCGACCGCAGAGCTGTACGTAATGCTCCGCGCGGGCCTGGTGTTGCCCGTCGAGGAGCACAACGGGATGCTCGGGGAGTATCTCGAGGCCGTCCGCGCCGACGAGAGCCGGCGGCCGATGGACCAGGCGCGCGTTCTGCTGACCGGCTCGTTCTGCGAGCAGCCCCCGCTGGGGCTGATCAAGACCCTGGAGCGCGCCGGGTGCTACATCGTCGACGACGACTTCGTGCAGGTCTCGCGCTGGTTCCGACACGCGCTCCCCGAGGACGGCGACCCGGTCGAGGCGCTCGTCGAGGCCTTCCTGGACGATGCCATCCCCGGCCCGACGCGCTATGTCGACGAGGGCGAGAAGGGGCGCGACCTGATCGAGCGCGTCGAGCGGGCCGGGGCCGAGGGGGTCCTGTTCTGCGCGCCGAGCTTCTGTGACCCCGCGCTGCTCGACCAGCCCATGGGAACGGCGGCAGCCACGCGCGCCGGGATCCCGTGGACGGCGTTCAAGTACAGCGAGGACACCGGCCAGTTCCAGGTCATCCGGGAGCAGGCCGGAACGTTCGCCGATTCCATCAAGCTCTGGAGCGAGGTCACGACGCCATGAGTCCCCAGTCGGCCCCGGCAGTCCCCGTGAGCAAGGACCGCAGCCAGGAGCGCCAGAAGCAGATGATCGTCGACCACTTCGAACGGCTGGCGACGGCCGAGCACCGCGGCGAGAAGTGCGTCTACACGTTCGTGCCGGGGAACCTGACCGAGCTGCTGCTGAGCTTCGACGTCGCCCCCGTGCTGCCCGAGATCAACGCGCTGCAGTCCGGCATGCGTGGACTGAGCCGCGACTACATCGCCGCAGCCGAGAAGGAGGGGCACAGCGAGGACGTGTGCACGTACGTCAAGTGCGACATCGGAATGCTCCGGTCGGGCAACGTCGGCCCGACGGGGAAGCGCCTGCCGGACCCGGACCTGCTGCTGCTCAGCTACACCGGGTGCTTCACATTCCTGAAGTGGTTCGAGCTGTTGCGCGAGGAGTACGACTGCCCCGTGACGATGCTGCACGTGCCGTACCAGGCCGACGGCCGCATCACGGACGAGATGCGCCGGTACGTGGTAAACCAGCTGCGGAAGAAGGTCGTCCCCGCGCTCGAGAGGATCACCGGCAAGGCCTACGACGAGGATCGGCTCCGCGAGCTGCTGGCGCGGTCGGCCCGCGCGGAGGACGACCTCGTCGCCGTGCTCGAGTCGGCCAGGAACCGGCCGTCGCCGATCGACGCCTACTTCGGCGGCGTCTACTACATCGGCCCGATCTTCACGGCCTTCCGGGGGACGCAGGAGGCCGTCGACTACTATCGCGAGCTGCGCGAGGAGGTCGACCAGCGCCTGCGTGCGGGCCGCGGACCGATCATCCCCGACGGCGAGCTCGAGGAAGAGCGCTATCGCCTCGTCGTCGAGGGGCCGCCCAACTGGACCAGCTTCCGGCAGTTCTGGAAGATGTTCACCGACGAGGGCGCGGTCGTCGTCGCCAGCACCTACACCAAGGTCGGCGGAGTCTACGACGACGGGTTCCGGCACGACCCCGACCGGCCCCTCGAGAGCCTGGCCGAGTACTGCCTCGGGTGCTACACGAACCTGAGCTTGCCGGCCCGGGTGAACAAACTCGCCGGCTACGTGCGGGAATACTCCGCGGACGGGTTCTTGATCAACTCGGTCAAGAGCTGCAACTCGTTCAGCGCCGGTCAGCTGATGATCCTGCGCGAGGTCGAGAACCGCACCGGGCGCCCCGGCGGCTTCATCGAGAGCGACCTGGTGGACCCGCGCTACTTCTCGGGTGCGAACATCCGCAACCGCCTGGAGTCGTACTTCCAGATGATCGAGCAGAAGCGAGGGCAGGGGGCGGCGCGGTGAAGTACGCGGTCGGCATCGACCTGGGCTCGACGACGACCAAGGCCGTCGTCCTCGATCCCGAGCGCGAGGGCATGCCGGTGCTGGGGCGCGGTATCACGAACAGCCGCAGCAACTACGACGTGGCGTGTGGCGTGGCGCTGGACGACGCCCTGATCGACGCGCGCTTCGGCATGGTGGCGGCCGCCCTCGAGCGCCGCGGAGTCGAGACCGAGCGCCTGCGGTGCGGCATGGACGAGTTCTCGCTGCGTTTCCGGGAAGTGCAGTACCGCCGCCAGCTGAGCGCGCTCGCGGGCGTGCTGCGCGAGATGGTCGCGCACGACCTGCGGGACGGGCAGGCGCGCGCGGAGGAGGCGCAGGCGCTCGAGGCCATCCTGGACGCGCTGTCGGCCGAGGCGAGCGAGCTCTTCGTGCCCGGCGCGGAGCGCAAGAGCGACTTCTTCCGGGACCTCGCGGGCAGCCAGTACATGCGCCGGGCCGAGGAGCTGACGCGGACGGGCGGTTGCGGGTCGAACTCGACCGGCATCCGGTTCGACCAGCTGGTCGGCTACTACGACAAGGCGATCCTCGTCGTCGAGAACATGGCCTCGGTCAGCGGGGACTTCCGCGACTGTGCGCTCGCGGCGCTCGGCGCACAGTCCGAGCCCCTCCCGGGGCTCGACGCCGCGGTGGCGCGCGTCGTCGGGATGCCGCTCGAGCAGGTCGCCAGCGTGGGAACGGGGTACGGGCGCGCCCGGCTGCCCTTCGACGACGCGCACATCCGTTCCGAGATCCTGTGCCACGGGCTCGGCGCGTTCACCATGTTCCCCGGCACCCGCACGGTCCTGGACATCGGTGGCCAGGACACCAAGGCCATCCAGGTGGACGCGAACGGCATCGTCACCTCGTTCCAGATGAACGACCGCTGCGCCGCCGGGTGCGGCCGCTACCTGGGCTACATCGCGGACGAGATGAACCTGGGGCTGCACGAGCTCGGGCCGCTCGCGAACGACTCGACGCGCCCCGTGCGCATCAACTCGACGTGCACGGTCTTCGCCGGAGCGGAGCTGCGCGAGCGCCTGTCCCTGGGCGAGAAGCGCGAGGACATCCTGGCCGGGCTGCACCGGGCCATCACGCTGCGCGCCATGTCGCTCCTCGCGCGCTCGGGCGGCGTCCGCGACGAGTTCACCTTCACCGGCGGGGTCGCCAACAACCCGGCGGCCGTGAGGGCCCTGCGCCAGCTGGTGACCGAGAACTACGGCGAGCTGACGATGAACATCTCCCCGGCGTCCATCTACACCGGCGCCCTCGGCGCGGCCATCTTCGCGGCCCGCAGCCTGGAGGCCGCCACCGCGGAGGTCCCGGTCGCATGAGGGCCGCCGCGATCATGCCCGCAGCGGTCCCGGACCAGCTGACGGCGGGCATCGACGTCGGGTCGGCCACCGTCAAGGTGGCCCTCATGCGCGTCGGCGACGGCTGCGGCGAGGTCCTGGTGGAGGGCCGCTCCGAGCGCATTCGACGCCGGGAGCCCGAGGTCGTCGCCGCGGGACTGTTCGACGACGTGCTGGGTGCGGCGGGCGTCGAGCGCAAGCAGCTCGACTACGTCGCCACCACCGGCGAGGGCGAGCTCGTGGCCTTCCGCACGGGGCACTTCTACGGGATGACGACGCACGCGCGGGGGGCGCGCTACCTCGAGCCCGGGGCCGACGCCTGCATCGACGTCGGTGCGCTGCACGCGCGCGCCATCCTCATGGACGCGCGCGCCAAGGTGCTCGGCTACCGCATGACCAGCCAGTGCGCGTCGGGCTCGGGGCAGTTCCTCGAGAACATCAGCCGGTACCTGGGCGTGACCATGGGGGAGATCGGGACGCTGTCCCTGAAGGCCGACGTCCCCGAGCCGTGTAGCTCGATCTGCGCCGTGCTGGCCGAGACGGACGTCATTAACATGGTCTCGCGCGGCATCTCCACGGCCAACATTCTCAAGGGCATCCACCTCTCGATGGCCGGGCGATACGTCAAGCTGCTGAACTCCGCGGGGGCGAAGCACGTCGTCCTGGTCACCGGCGGGCTCGCCGCCGACGTCGGCCTGATGGCGGCCCTCCGCGAGCACGCGGCGGAGTCCGGGGCGTCGTTCACAATCCGCGGCCACGAGCACTCGGCGCTGGCGGGCGCCATCGGCGCGGCGCTCTGGGGGGCGTTCCGGGCCCGCAAGATCGCCCGGCTGGGCGTGTCGCTCGAGGAGGCATCCGCCGGAGCATGACGAACCCTGCGGACACGACCCTCGGCCTGGCTGGCGCGGTCGCCCTCGTGACCGGCGGGAACGGGTGTATCGGGCACGCGATCGTGGAGGCGCTCGCCGACGCGGGAGCGAAGGTGGTCTCCGCCGACCTGGAGCACGACGCGGACTCGCGGGGCTCCCCCGCGAGGTGCGACGTCGCGAGCTCCGCAGAGGTCGACGCCCTGGTCGAGGGGATCGTCGCGGAGCAGGGAGGGCTCGACGTCGTGGTGCACTGCGCGGGGATCACGCGCGACGCGGTGCTGTGGAAGCTCTCCGACGAGGACTGGCAGTCCGTCCAGCGCGTCAACCTGGACTCCGCCTTCTTCATCCTGCGGGCAGCAGCGCGCCACCTGCGCCGCTCCGGTCGAGGCGCCGTGGTCCTGGTTTCCTCGATCAACGGCGAGCGCGGCAAGCTGGGGCAAGCGAACTACTCCGCGAGCAAGGCGGGCCTGATCGGGCTGGCCAGGTCCGCGGCCCGCGAACTGGGGCGCGATGGAGCCCGCGTCAACGTCGTCGCGCCCGGCTTCATCGAATCGCGGATGACGGCCGGACTCCCCGAGTACGTCCGCGAGCAGGCGCTGGCGGAGACGGTGCTCGGTCGGATCGGGAGCCCTGCGGACGTGGCCGCGTCCGTGCTGTTCCTGTGCTCACGCCAGGCGAGCCACGTCACGGGGCAGGTGCTCCGGGTGGACGGTGGACAGCTGATCGCATGAGGCGACGACGACCCGGAACCAGACCATGGAAGACAACCACACGAGCCTCCGCGAGACCGATCGCATCGTCGTGCGCCGGCTGCGGCCGTCGGACCTGGAGCCTGTCATCGCGATCGACTCCCGGCTGATCGGGCGACGCCGGGACGAGTACTTCAAGCTGAAGCTCGAGATGGCCCGCAACGAGACGGGCGTCGAGGTCTCCCTGGCGGCCGAGCTGGACGACCTCTTCGTGGGGTTCCTCATCGCGCGCGTGTACTACGGCGAGTTCGGCGTCGCCGAGCCCGCCGCCGTCCTCGAGGTCCTCGGCGTCCATCTGGACTTTCGCGGCAAGGGCGTGGGGTACGCGCTGATCGCGCAGCTGACCACGAACTTGCTCGGGCTGGGGGTCCGCAGGGTCTCCACCGAGGTCGCCTGGGGCGACCACGACCTGATGGCCTTCCTGGATCGCGTGGGCTTCTCTCCCGCGCCTCGCTTCTGCCTCGACATGGACTGCGAGGCCTTTCGGAGGCGCGAGGAGACCCGGATATGATCGCCCCATGAACCTCAACAAGAGCACGCGATACGCGTTGCACGCCGCGATGGAGATGGCGATGTCCGTGGACCGTCCGATCACCGCGGGGCAAATCGCCGAGCGCTACGGGATCCCCGAGAACGTGCTGGCGAAGGTCCTTCAGCAGCTGGTGCGCGTGGGCGTTGCGCGTGGAGCGCGAGGCGTCGGCGGCGGGTATCGGCTGGCGCGGTGTCCGGAGGACGTCTCGGTCCAGGAGATCATCGACTTCTTCGAGCCGATGCCCCCCCCGGACACGTGCATGCTGCGCGAGCTACCCGGGGAGAAGTGTCCGGATGCACGCACCCCCTCGTGCCGGCTCATGGGGTTGTTCCAGGAGGTCGACGAGACGGCCCGGTCGACGTTCGCCTCGGTCTCGCTGGCCACGCTCGCCTCCTAGGTATCCCGAGCACCGCGGATCCGTGTTCCTTCGCCACGAAACAGGACCTCGTCCCGGCCGCGAGCCCAGGAGGTCGAAACACCTCGAGCTCGAGGGTGTCCCGGAACGCGGCCACCCCCGGACGCGGCGCTCTGCCCGCTGGACGTTCGCGGCCCCGTTCCCGGGCAGATTCCCTGGGGCTCCGTGATGAGGCGGGCCGAGTAGGCAGAAGGACGCGAACATGAAAGTGCTCCACATCACCCGAACGCTTCCCCAGGAGATGCTGGGGCCGATGTACCTCAGCCGGGCCGTGAAGGACGCGGGCCACGACATGCGGGCCGTCTGCCTGCCCGACCCCGCGTGGCTGCGGAAGATCCAGGAGTACCGGCCGGACGTGATCACGTGGTCGACCATGACCGGCAACCAGCGGCCGATCTTCGACCTGAACCGGCTGCTGAAGCGCAAGTTCGACTTCTTCTCGCTGGTCGGCGGGCCCCACGTGACCTTCGTGCCCGACGAGGTCAAGGACCCCGACGTCGACGCGCTCTGCATCGGCGAGGGCGAGGGCGCCCTGGTCGAGCTGCTCGACACGCTCGAGAGCGGCGGGGAGTGGCGGGACGTCCGCAACCTGGCCTTCTGCGACGACGGACAGGAGGTGATCAAGAACCCCCTGCGGCCGCTCGTCTCCGACCTCGACGGCCTGGGATTCCCGGACCGCGACGTGATCTACGACGCCCAGCACCTCTACCGGGACAGTCCGCGGAAGGTGGTGGTCACGCAGCGCGGTTGCCCGATGCTCTGCTCGTTCTGCTTCCACCACGCCTGGAAGAAGAAGGTCTACGGCGCTCGCAACAACCAGTACGTGCGCAAGAACTCGGTCGACTTCGTGATCGCGCAGGTGCAGGAGATGCGCTCCCGCTACCCGCTCGACTTCGTCCACTTCCTCGACGACATCTTCAACCTGCGCAGCGACTGGCTCGAGGAGTTCTGCGAGCGCTGGCCCCGCGAGGTGGGGCTGCCCTTCGACGTCATCCTGATGGCGAACATGACGCGCGAGAGCCACATCGAGCAGCTGAAGAGCGCGGGCTGCATCTACGCGCGGATCGCCTTCGAGGCCGCCAACGACTACATCCGCAACACCGTCTACCGGAAGAACACCGAGCGCAGCCAGCTCGTGGACGCGGCGGGCTGGATCAAGAAGCACGGTATTCGCCTGGGCTCCCTCAACATGCTCGGCGCACCGGGGGGGACGCTCGAGGACGACATCGCCACGGTCGAGCTCAACATCCAGTGCGAGGTGGACCACCCGCTGTGCTCCATCGTCCAGCCCTACCCGGAGTTCGAGCTGAACGAGATCACGCGCGAGATGGGGATCGCCGTCGCGGAGTACGACGAGTTCCCCGCGCAGTTCAACCGCGAGTCGTCCATCGAGGTGAAGGACAAGGTCGCGATCGAGAACCTGCACAAGTGGTTCCCGATCCTGGTGCGCAACCCGCGCCTCCTGCCGCTCGCGAGGCGCACGCTGGGCAAGCGCCTCCTGCGACTCCCGCTCCTCTGGATGTACATGCTGTACTCCGAGTGGCTCGTGACCGAGCAGAACTCGCTCTACAACCGGGCCCAGGGGAACCGCGGCCTCGGGACCTGGCCGCTCGTCGACTTCGGCAAGCGCGTCGTCACGAAGGGGGCGGTCCGTTGCCTGTCGCTGGTCGGCGCCAAGGTCGTCGGCAAGATGGCCACGCGCCTGCAGATGGGGGACGAGCGCGTGGTCGCTCACATGGACTGAGCCTCCCTGCCGGGCAGGCGACAGGGGGGACGGGCGACCCCGTCGCGCGCCGCTCCGCCTAGGTGGTGCCCCGGCGCCGCACGCCCTTCTGCGCCCCGGCCCGGGCCGCGGACGTCAACGCGTGCGACTCGTTCAGCCACCTCGACCAGAGCGCCTTCGGCAGGGGCTTCTCGGCGGTGAAGCGGGCGACGACCCACTTGCCAGTGCCCAGCTCGAAGCGGTCGGGGTGCTTCGCGGCGAGCTCCTCGGCCTGGGGGCGCGAGCGCTCGAGCTTGAACATGGCCTTGAAGCCCTGCCCTTTCGGACCGGGGCCGACGTAGAGGAACGCGCCCTGCTTCGTCTTGAAGGAGCTCTGCGTGCAGGCCGTGCCCTTCACCACGCCGGGGAGCGACGCGGCCATCGCGCGGAGCGCGTCGGTGGGATCCTGGGAGCGGGCCGCCATGGTCAGCTGCGCACCGTGACGAGGGCGACGAGGGCCTCGAGCCCGTTCGTCCAGCCGCCCTGGATGATCCCGCACATCTCGTCGTTCGGCATGCCGGAGTGCGTCAGCGTCAGGCGCGTGCGGCCGCCGTCGAGCTGCTCGAGCACGACGCGCACCTCCATCGCGGGCATGCCCATGGCCTCGTCCGCGTCGGACACGTAGGCCAGCACGTGGGGCGGGTCGACCTCGGTGAAGCGGCCGGTGCCCTCGACCTTCCACTGGCCGGGCATCTCCATCGTCGTCGCGTAGGTCGCGCCGGCCTCGGGCTTCCAGGACGTGCACTCGAGCACGGCCGACGCGTCGCACTTCATCCACCTCGACACCTGCTCGGCGTCGGTCCAGGCCGCGTACACGAGGTCGATCGGCGCGTCGTAGTCGCGGGTCAGGGTGACGGACAGTCGTTCGGGCTCGGTCATGGCGTTTCCTTCGTCTGCACGGTGTCGAGGTAGTCGGCGAGGCCGTCGAGCTGGCGGCCCCAGTGCTCGCGCACCCGGGCGACCCAGCGCTGGGCCTGCGCCAGCGCCGCGGGGTCGATCTCGCAGCGGTGGACGCGCCCGTCGACCTCGCGCGTGAGCAGGCCCGCGCGCTCGAGCACCTTGACGTGCTTGGTCACCGCCGGCTTCGTCATGGCGAACGGACGGCCCAGCTCGCCGATCGTCGCCGGCCCGCGGG
>JAUIDW010000534.1 GCA_030428395.1 bacterium
TCGTGCTGACCGCGCTGTACGGCGGCGGGCGGCGCGCCGCGCCGGCGGAGATCGTCGTGCCGTGCGCGCCCGAGGAGCAGGAGCTGCTGCAGGAGGTGCTGGGCGCCGACGCGCGGCTGGTCGTGCCCGCCGGGGGCGACCGGCGGCGCATGCTGGACCTGGCCGGCGAGAACGCGCGGGCGGAGCTCGTGCGGCGCGAGGCCGAGGCGGCCCAGGAGCACGCGGCGCTCGAGGACCTCGCGCGCCTGGCGGACCTGCCCGGACCCCCCGACGTGATCGACTGCTTCGACGTCTCGAACATGCAGGGCGCCGACGTCGTCGCCAGCCGCGTGCGGTTCCGGGCGGGGCACGCCGACCGCGCCGGCTACCGCCGCTTCAAGGTGCGCGGCGTCGAGGGCCAGGACGACTTCGCGTCGATGCGCGAGGTCGTCGGCCGCAGCCTGCGGCGCGGCGTGCGCGAGGACGACTTGCCCGACCTCGTCGTGGTGGACGGCGGCGCGCAGCAGCTGGCCTCGGCCGCGGAGGCGCGGGACGAGGCGGGCGCCTGGGGCGTGGCCCTGGTGGGGCTCGCCAAGGCGCGCGCCGAGCGCACGGTGCGCGGGCGGCGCAAGGCCCGCTCGGAGGAGCGCCTGGTGCTCGAGGGCGCCGCCGCGCCGCTCGAGCTGCCGCGGCACTCCGCCGTGCGCCACCTGCTCGAGCGCGTGCGCGACGAGGCGCACCGCTTCGCGATCACCTACCACCGCAAGGAGCGCGGGCGCATCCGCTCGCAGCTCGACGCGATCCCCGGCGTCGGGCCCGAGCGCAAGAAGCGCCTGCTGCGCGCCTTCGGCAGCGTCGCCGGCCTGAAGGAGGCCAGCGTCGAGCAGATCGCGGCCGTCCCGGGGATCGGGCCGGAGCTCGCCGCCGTGATCCGCGAGCGGCTGCTCGAGACCTGAGCGGCCGCCGCCGGGGAGGCGGTCCGGAGATCCTGGACGCGGGGGTATCCTGCGCGCCCGCCGGCGTCCGCCGGCCCCCCCGAACCCCGAGGAGCTCCCCATGACCACCTCCCTCGTCACCGGCGCCGGTCGCGGCATCGGCCTCGAGCTCGTCCGCCAGCTGCGCGCCCGCGGCGACGACGTGATCGCCACCGTGCGGCGCCCGGAGGCCGGCGCGGCGCTCGCCGAGCTGGGCGCGCGCGTCGAGGCGCTCGACGTCGACGACCCGGCCTCCGTGGACTCGCTGGCCGCGCGGCTGGAGGGCACGCCCGTCGACCTCCTGATCAACAACGCGGGCGTCTACGGCCAGCGCGGCGCCGACCTGGACTCGCTCGACCTCGAGGACGCGCTGGCGACCTTCCGCACGAACGCCCTGGGCCCGCTGCGCGTCACCCGCGCCCTGCTGCCCGCGCTGCGCGCCGGGGCGGGCAAGCGCGTCGTGCAGGTGACCAGCAAGATGGGCAGCATCGACGACAACGGCTCGGGCGGCTCCTACGGCTACCGCGCGAGCAAGGCGGCGCTGAACGCGCTGAACAGGTCGCTGTCGGTCGACCTCGCGCCCGAGGGCTTCACCTGCGTGGTGCTGCACCCCGGCTGGGTGCAGACGGACATGGGCGGCTCGGCCGCGCCGGTGTCCGTCGAGGAGAGCGCCCGCGGGATGCTCGCGGTGCTGGACGGCCTCGGCCCGGGCGACACGGGCCGCTTCTTCGACTTCCGCGGGGAGGAGATCCCCTGGTGAGGCCCGCGCCCGCGGGCGCCCGGACGGCGGGCGCGGGGGGGCACCGCCTCTGGCCCGCGGGCGCCCGGAGAGCGGGCGCAGGCGGGCATCACCGCCTCTACCACCCCCGCGCCCGCGACA
>JAUIDW010000535.1 GCA_030428395.1 bacterium
GACCGCGGGCGCGCGCTCCGCCGCGGGTCCCGTCCCGATCCGCGGCCGGGTCGCCCGCGCGGACGGCGCCGGCCTCGCCGGCGTGCCCGTGCGCGTCCGCGGCGAGGGCACGACGCTCGCGACGACCCACACCGGGACGGACGGCGCGTTCGAGCTGCTCCTCGCGCCGGCGCGGCTCGCGCGCGCGTCCGAGGTGCGCGTGCCCCGCAGGCTGCCCGACCTCGTCGTCCCGCGCCCGCTGCAGCCGCTGACCCGCGCGCACGTCGCCGGCGCGCCCGTGGAGTTCGAGGCGCTCCCCTGGCCCCCGCCGTCCGCCGGCGCGGTCGCGGGCGTGCTGCGCAGCGAGACCGGCGCGTGGCCCGACCTCGACCAGCTGCTGGCGGGCGGCCTGGTGCTGGACCTCGTGTCGCGCGCGCCGCCGGGCGCGCAGCATCTCGAGGGCGATCCGTTCCCGCGCCTCGACCTGCGGCCGCGCGTCGAGCCGGTCGAGACCGCCGACGGCGTCGAGCTCGCGTTCGAGTTCGCCGACGTCCCCGCCGGGACCTACGAGCTGCAGGTGTCGTCCCTGGGACCGCACCGGTGGGTCCCGGCCGCGCGGGACGTCGCGCCGCCGGCCAGCGGACTCGTCCTGCTGCGCCACGACCTCGACGAGGTCGAGGAGCTGCGCTTCCGCGTCGTCGACGCCGCGACCGGGGCCCCCGTCGAGGGCTGGACCGCCTGGCACATCCGCCAGACGGTGTCGCCCGAGAACGGCGTGCTGATGCACGCGGCGCCCGTCGAACACCTCGTCGCGCCGCCCGTCGGCGCGCGCCTGGCCTGGTCGCTGCACGCTCCGGGCTACGCGCCCGCGTTCGGGGACGAGACGGCGTTCCGCCCCGCCGCGGACGGCGCGCGCGTCGCGGAGGTCGCCCTCGCGCGCGGCTGGGGCGCGCGCGTGCTCGTGCTGGGTCGCGTCCCCGCGATGCGTCCGCTCGAGGGCGCCGACGTCCGGATCGACGGCGAGCTGGTGGGCCGCACCGGCCCGGAGGGCTGGGTGGACGTGGCACACCCCGACCTCCCGGAGGAGCTCGAGGTCGAGTGGGCCGGCCGCACGTGGAGCACCACGGACCCCCCCGACCCCGCCGGAACGCGCGCCCGCGGCCGCGGCCACGTGCTGCCGGTCGTTCTCCCCGGATCGGGCGCCGGCCCGTCCGACTCCAGGTAGAGTGAGAGGTCCGCCCCCGGCCAGCCGCCATGCCCACCGCCTTCCTGCTCGCCGCCCTCCTGGTCGCGCCGACGCTCCAGGACCACGACCCGCAGATCCAGTCCTACTGCGCCGGGAAGACGACGTCCTTCGGGTGCGTCCCGTTCGTGCGCGCGGCCGGCCAGCCGGGCGCGACCAGCGGCCTGCCGTTCCTGATCGCCGCCGAGGACGGACGCTTCGGGCAGCCCGGGTTCCTGCTGTACGGCGCGAAGGGCACCGAGCTGCCCTACCACGGCGGGACGCTCTGCGTGCGCCAGCCGCTGAGCCGCACCGCGTCGATGCCCTCCTTCGACGTCCTGCCCAGCAAGTGCTCCGTGGGCCTCGTGTCGCGCCTGCAGATCGACTTCAACCAGGTCGTCCAGAGCGGCGCGGAGCCGTTCCTGACCGCGGGCCAGACCGTGCACGTCCAGTGGCGGCAGATGGACCCGGGCAACCCCTGGGGCTGGGACGACAACCTCTCCGACGGGCTGCGCTTCACGCTCGGCCCGTGATATGGACGGACCGCAGTGACTCCGTGATCTAGCGGATCACGCTCGACGGATTGTGACTGGGCCGCCGCGCCGTGGCGCGGTGGCCCAGTGTA
>JAUIDW010000190.1 GCA_030428395.1 bacterium
CATGGCCAGCACGTCGTCGCCCCACCCGAACCACGGCCGCACCAGGATCGCGAGCGCCAGGCCGGCCAGGTAGGCCTGCACGAGCAGGTGCCAGAACAGGCCGCGCTGCATCCACAGCACGCGCCCCTTGGCCTGGCCGAAGAGAAACGCGGTGTAGCCGGCGGCGAGGGCCGCGGCAGCGGCCGTGGCGCCCAGGCCGCCCCACAGGAGCGGCCCCTCGACCACGTCGCCGGGGAACGCGTCGAGGTACCAGGCCGCGATCCACGCCGCCGCCGCCGCGCCGAAGAGCATCAGCGCGTAGGTCCCCTTCACGAGCCACGACGAGCCGTTGGGGCGCAGCAGGATCTTCAGGAAGCGACCGGGCCGCTTGAGGTCGGCGACCAGCAGGACGGTGGTCAGCACCAGGAACACGATGGCGATCGCGGAGGCGAGCGCCAGCTCGCGCGGCGTGACCGGCCGCAGGGCCGCCACGGGCAGCAGCGCGAGCAGCGCGCCGGCCGCGACGGACTTCGTGAACAGGTACGCGGACACCTTCCAGCCCCACACCGGGGCGTGCGCCACGTCGTAGGTGGTCCGCGCCAGGTCCGGCTCGGCCGCGGCCCGCGCGCGGTCCGCCTCGCGGTGGATGCCGTCGGGCGTGTCGGACCAGAGGTACCCGCCCGCGCCGGTGGTCGCGATCGGCACGAGGCCCGCCTCGCTGGCCGCGACGTAGTGGACGTTCGGGCCGGTGCCCGCCTCGGGCTTGCGCGCGGTCAGCTCGCCGCCGGCGAGCAGGCGCGACACGCGGCTGGTGGGGTCGTCGAAGTCGCCCGGGACGATCGCCTCGGTCGGGCACACGACCGCGCAGGCGGGGGCCAGGCCGCGCTCGGTGCGGTGGGCGCAGAAGTGGCACTTCTCCGCCGTGCCCGTGTCCTCGTTCAGGTAGATCGCGTCGTACGGGCAGCCCTGCAGGCAGGCCTTGCAGCCGATGCACGCGCCCTGGTCGAGGTCCACGATCCCGTCGGGCCGCTTCTCGAGCGCGCGCACCGGGCAGATCGTGACGCACGGCGCGTCGGTGCACTGGTTGCAGCGCAGCACCGTGAACGAGCGGCGCACCTGGGGGAAGCTGCCCTGCTCGGTGTACTTCACCCACGTCCGGAACTTGCCGACCGGCACGTGGTTCTCGGACTTGCACGCCACGGTGCACGCGTGGCAACCGATGCACCGGGACTGGTCGAGAACGAAGCCGAGCTGCAAGGATCCTCCGGGGGGGTGGGTGCAGAGCCTACCCTCTGGGCGCGGCCCCGACGACGCCGCGGCGGGGGGAAGCGGCGCCGCGGACGGGGTGTCTCAGAAGCCCCAGGTGAGCGCGGCCCCGCCCAGCAGGATGGCGCCCTGTCCGACGCTCTCGCCGTCGGTGCGGGCGTTGATCTCGACGCCGAGCGCCAGGGCCAGGTCGAGCCGCAGGCGCTCGCCCAGGCGGAAGCCGTAGCCGCCCTCGACCGCGGGCTGGATCACGAACACGTCGGTCTCGCCCGAGCGCGGCGGCGCGTCGTCCTCCCAGTCGACGTTCAGCGACCAGAAGTCGACGCGCCCGCCGAGCATCCAGCCGCCGAGGTCCTCGCCGAAGTAGTGGCGGTAGCCGAGGCCGCCGCCGGGCCCGCCGCCGTCCTCCTCGTCGTGCTCGCCCCAGTCGCCGCGGTCGGTCGCGTTGTAGCCGACCCGCGCCAGGACGACGCCGTGGGACGAGACCGGGAACTGCGCGTGGATCGCGGGGATCACGCCGGCGGGGTAGGCCTGGAGCTCGAGCCCCCACCACTGCAGGTCGACCGCGCGCGGCTGGCCGTCGGGCATCCAGCTCGCGCTGGGCCCGTCCTCCTGCGCGGCGAGCATCCGGCCGGGACGAGCGGACCGCGGCAACGGCGCGGCGTCGAGGGCCGCGCCCAGCCCGAGGTCGCGCCGGGCGTGGGTCGGGGCCGTCGGGACCGGCGGGACCGGCGCGTTGGGGGCGGCGGCGAGGGCGCCGAGGACGAGGGAGCAGAGCATGGGCGGGTCGCCCGCGGGCCGGGCGGTCAGGAATCGTAGCCGAGCTGCCGCAGGAGCTGCAGCGGCAGCGGGTTCGTTCCGTCGACCGCCCGCGCGGCGCGGAAGTGCTCGGCCGCCCGGCGCCGGTCCGCGCCGGCCGCCTGCCGGTCGCCCCGGGCCAGGGCGGCCTCCATCCGGTTCGCGTAGCAGAGCCCCAGGTTGACGTTGGCGCTGAGCGCCTGGCGGGCGGTCGGGTTCAGCCGCAGCACCGCCTCGAGGTGCGGCAGGGCCTCGTCGAGGCGCCCGGCGCGGGCCAGGTCGGCGCCGAGGTTGTTGTGCGCGTCCAGGAACGCCGGGTCGAGCCGCAGGGCCTCGCGGTAGGCCGCGATCGCCGCCTCCAGGCGGCCGGACGCGGACAGCGCGCGCCCGCGGTTGCTGTGGGCCTGGACGTAGCCCGGGTCGATGGCCAGCGCGCGGCGGTACAGCTCGAGCGCCTCCGGCACGCGGCCCTGCTCGAAGCGGCAGAGCCCGAGGTTGTTCAGCGCGACCGACGTCTCCGGGCCCGCCTCCAGCGCCCGGCGGTACTGCTCGACGGCCGCCTCCGTCTCGCCGCGCTCGCGCAGGACGTCGGCCAGCAGGGTGTGCGCGTTCCAGTTGCCGTCGGTGACCGCCAGCGCGTGGCGCGCCAGGGCCTCGCCGTCGCGCCACGTCGCCGCCTGCGCGCGCGTCCGCACGGCGCACGCACCGAGGACGAGCACCGCGACGGCGGCGAGCGCCGGGCGCAGCCGCGGGCGCGCCCGGCCGAGCTCGACCAGGCTCCAGGCGAGCGCCAGGAACACCCCCACGAGCGGGACGTACGTGTAGCGGTCCGCCATCGACTGCGCGCCCACCTGCACGACGCCGAGCATCGGCACGAGCGTGCCGAGGTACCACAGCCAGCCGACCAGCAGCCACGGTCGGCGGCGGCGCTGCACCCAGGCCCCCGCCGTCAGCGCGAGCAGCAGCGCCGCGGCGCCCGCCACGGCCGCGCCCCCCCACCCCGGCCCGCCGTTCAGGCTCGGGTGCGGGTAGAACATCGCCAGCCCGACGGGCGCGACGGTCTTGGCGAGGTACAGGGCCCACGCGACGACGGCGTTCTCCAGCCGCGCGCCGAGCGGCAGGACCAGCCCCGTCGAGGTGGCGCCGCCGGCGTCCTGCACGAGGAACGTGACGACCGCCGCGGCCACCGAGAGCGCCAGCAGCGGCAGCTTCTCGAGAACCAGCCGGCCCGCCGACCGCGCGCCGCACGCCGGGGCCCCGGCCGCCGGCGCCGGCCCGCCGCGCAGCCGACCCAGCGGCCACGCGTCGAGCAGCAGCAGGGCGAAGGGCAGCGTGACGAACGTGGCCTTGGCGCAGAGGCTGGCGGCCAGCAGGAACGCCACGAGCGCGTAGCGCGGCGCCCCTCCCCGGCGCGCCCACGCCGCGTACGCCCACACCGCGCCGAACCCGAAGCCGGTCGACAGCACGTCCTTGCGCTCGGCGACCCAGGCGACCGACTCCACGTGCAGCGGGTGCAGCGCGAAGAGCGCCGCGGTCCCCGTCGCCGCCGCGAGCGACCCGGTGGCCGCGCGCACGGCGCCGAGCAGCAGCAGCGCGTTCAGCACGTGCAGGACGAGGTTCGTGCGGTGGTGCGCGCCCGCGTCGAGGCCGAAGAGCTCGACGTCGGCCATGTGCGAGAGCCACGTCAGCGGGTGCCAGTTGCTGGCCTCGCCCGAGGTCCACGCCCAGCGCAGCCCCTCGGCGGAGAGGCCGCCGAGGACCGCGTGGTTTGCGCGCACGTAGTCGTCGTCGTCGAAGCCGACAAAGTCGAAGCCGACGACCTGCGCGTAGGCGGCCCAGGTGACCGCCGCCACCGCCGCGGCGGCGAGGAGCGGCAGGAGCGTCCGGGCGCGCGTCACCCCGCCTCCGCCGCTACTTGCGGCGCCAGGTCACGCCTTCCGGCCCGTCCTCGAGGACGATCCCGGCCGCCAGCAGCTCGTCGCGGATCCGGTCGGCCTCGGCCCAGTCCTTGCGCGCGCGGGCCTCCTCGCGCGCGCGGATGCTGGCCTCGACGTCGTCGTCGAGGTCCTCGGGCTCGAGCTGCACCACGCCCAGGACGCCGTTGGCCCGCTCCACGAACTCCAGCGCAGCCCGGGCCGCGTCGCGCCCCAGCGCGCCCTCCAGCACGTGCGTGCGCAGCCCGAACAGCGCCGGCAGCGCGCGGCTGACGTTCAGGTCGTCGTTCATGCCCTCCTCGAACGTCGCGCGGGCCTCGTCCACCAGCGCGGCGCCGGCGGCGTCGTCGTCCGCGGCGCCCTGCCCCTCGACCGCGCGGCGCAGGCGCAGCACGAGGTCGTCGAGGCTCTCCAGCGCGGAGGCGGCGTCCGCCAGGACCTGCCACGTGAAGTTCAGCGGCTGGCGGTAGTGTCCGCGGACCAGCGCGAAGCGCAGCGCGCGGATCGAGAAGCCGCGCTCCTCGACGTCGTCCAGCGTGTACACGTTGCCCAGGCTCTTCGACATCTTCCCGCCGTCCACCTGCAGGAACTTGGTGTGCAGCCAGAAGGTGGCGAAGGGCTGGCCGGTGAACGCCTCGGACTGGGCGATCTCGCACTCGTGGTGCGGGAAGACGTTGTCCTCGCCGCCGGTGTGGATGTCGAGGCGGTCGCCCAGGTGCTTGCGCGCCATGGCCGAGCACTCGATGTGCCAGCCCGGGAAGCCGTCCGGCCCGAACCGCGTGTTCCACTTCATGAGGTGGTGCGGGTCGCTCTTCCACAGCGCGAAGTCGGCGGCGTGGCGCTTCTCCTCGCGGACCGCGATGCGCGCGCCGGCCTCGAGGTCCTCGAGGCGGTTGCCGGACAGCCGGCCGTAGCGCTCGAACTTCGTGACGTCGTAGTAGACGTCGCCGTGGGACTCGTAGGCGTAGCCCTTCTCGAGCAGCCCCTCGATCATCTCGACCATCTCGTCGATGTGGTCGGTCGCGCGCGGGTAGACCAGCGCCGGCTGGACGCCCAGGCGCTCGAGGTCGGAGAAGAACGTGTCCGCGTACCCGCGGCTGATCTCGAAGGGGTCGAGCTGCTCGCGCCGCGCCTGGGCCTCGATGCGGTCCTCGCCCTCGCCGGCGTCCTCGTCCAGCAGGTGCCCGACGTCGGTGATGTTCATCACCTGGCGCACCTCGTAGCCGAGGTACTCGAGCCACCGGCGCAGCACGTCCGCGAAGAGGAACGCGCGGAAGTTGCCGATGTGCTGGCGGTTGTAGACCGTCGGCCCGCAGTTGTACATGCGGACCACCCCCTCCTCGAGGGTCGTGAACGGCTGCTTCTCGCGGGCGAGCGTGTTGAAGAGGACGAGCCCCATGGCGCCTCCCGGGGGGTCTCCCGGGCCGAGGTCGGCGGAGGATACCGGCGGGCCCCGGCAGGCGTCGAATGCTATTCTCGCGGCCGGCGGCGCGCGCTCGACAGCCGCACGCGCGGACGAGAGGCATGCACACCGAGGACCGGGCCCACGCGCCGCTCGCCGGACCGTCGATCGACGTCCGCTACCGCCTCGGCTCCGGCGCCACGGCGGCGGTCTCCTACGGCGTCCTGACCGAGCCGTTCGAGGACCTGGAGGCGGGCACCGAGGTCGCCGTCAAGCGCCCCCACCCCGCCCTGCGCGACGACCCGCAGGTCCGGCGGGCGTTCGAGGCCGAGGCCCGCGCGGGCACGGAGGTGGCGCACCCCGGGCTGGTCCGCGTGCTGTGGAGCGGCGTGGACGCCGACGGCCCGGTGCTGGTCACGGCCTACGTCCACGGCCACACGCTGCGCGAGAGCCTGGACGACGGCGGCCCGCTGCCCGAGCCGCTCGTGCGCTCGGTCGGCGCCCAGATCGCGGGCGCCCTCTCCGCCCTGCACCTCGCCGGCTACGCGCACGGCGACGTGAAGCCCGAGAACGTGCGCCTCGACTCCGAGGGGCGCGCCGTGCTGCTCGACCTCGGGTTCGCGAGCCGCGCGGACGCCGACGGCGCGCGCTCCGGCAGCCTGGCGTACCTCTCGCCCGAGCGCTCGCGCGGCCACCGCCCCGACGCGGCGAGCGACGTGTTCGCCCTGGGGCTCGTGCTGTACGAGCTCGCCACCGGGCGCCACCCGTTCCTGGCCCAGCGCCGCGCCCGGTCCCTGAGCGACTCGTGGGGCGACGGCGACGCCTCCGGCACGTGGACGCTGCCCGTCGCCGACGGCGACGGGCCGGACCACCTGGAGGCGCTGCAGACGGCGCGCTTCCTGCCGCCCTCGCGCCTGGTGCCGCAGCTCTCGCCGTTCCTCGACGAGCTGCTGCGCGCGATGCTCGCGCGCGCGCCGGCGGACCGCCCGGGCTCGTCGGTCGTGCGCCGGCGCCTGGAGGAGCAGGAGAGCTGCGCCTGGTGGCGCGAGCGCCTGGACTTCGGCGTCGAGGCGCGCCGCACGCCCTTCGACCCCGGCGGGCGCCACCTGACCCCGCTGGTCGGACGCGACGCGGAGATGCGCGACCTGCTGCGCCGCTTCGAGCGCGCCGCGGCCGGCGGCGGCACGGTCGCCGACCACGCGGTCTGGGTCGTGGGGCCCGCCGGCAGCGGCAAGTCCCGCCTGGTCGGGGACTTCGCGGCCGCGGCCCGGCGCCGCGGCGAGCCGCCGCTCTACCTGTACGGCCGGTGCCCGCGCGTGGACGAGGCCCGCCCGACCGGCCCCGTGCTGCGCCTGCTGCACCGCTACCTGTTCCTGCCGCCGGGCACGGCGCCCGGTCCGCGCGAGCGCGCGCAGCTCTCCGAGCTGGTCGACGAGCAGCAGGCCGAGACCCTGCTGCGCGCCCTCGACCCGGACGCGGACGAACTGCCCCTCGACATCCCCGCCGCGGCCGCGCAGTGGCTCGCGGCGGTCGGGCGCCGGCACCCGCTGATCGTGTGCCTGGACGACGTGAACCGCGCGGACGAGGCCACGCTGTCGGCGCTGGCGCGCTTCACGGTGCTGCTGCCCGAGACGCGCGCGCTCCTGGTCCTGACGCGGCGGCCCGGCGACGACGTCAAGCACCCGCGGCTGCTCGCCGGCCTGGCCGAGCGCCTCGGCGGCCCGGCGACGACCGGCGAGGCGGACGCCGCCCCCATGGACCCGTCGGGGACGCTGGCGCTCGGGCCGCTCGGGCGGTCCGACGTGGAGGGGCTCGTGCGCGAGCTGTTCCACCCCGCCGCTCCCCGCAAGCGCCTGGCGGCCGCGCTCGAGGCGCGCAGCCAGGGCAACCCCGGGTTCCTCGCGGAGACCCTGCGCGGCCTGCTCGCCCGCCGCGAGGCCCAGCCGAGCTCGGACGACGACCCCCGCCTCCAGCTCGAGGTCGAGCCGGAGGACCTGCCGTTCCCGACGTCCCTGGAGACGCTGATCGCGGAGCGCTACCGGGCGCTCCCCGAGGAGGACCGCCGCTGGCTCCAGCGCCTGGCCGTCGTCGGCGGGCACCTGAAGCCGGAGTTCCTCACGCGCGCCTTCTCGCACGCCTCGCGGGCGTCGGTGGACGCGATGCTCGGGCGGCTCGTGCGGGCGGACTGGCTCGTGCCCGTCGGCGCGCGCTACCGCTTCGCGCGACCCGCGCTGCGCGAGGCCGTGTACCTGTCGATGCCCGCCTCGCGCCGCCGCCGGATGCACGCCTCCGCCGCGCGCGCGCTGGCCGCGTCGGCCCCGAAGCGCCGGCTGCTCTCCGAGGAGTACCAGCGCGCGTTCCACCTCCGCTCGGCGGAGATGCACGCCGAGCTGCTGGAGTGCGTCCAGCCGCTGGTGGACCGCTTCGTCCGCCGCGGGCTGGCGCAGCGCGTGTACCGCCTCGCCGTCTGGGGCCTGGAGGCCCTCGACCACCTGCCGCGCGACCGCTCGCGCGACGGCCTGCGCATCCGCTTCCTGGAGGCCGCCGCGGACTCGGCCGACCGCCTGGGGACGCGCGAGGAGCAGCGCACGTGGCTCGACCGGCTGTCCGACCTCGAGCTGACGCCCGACGGCGACCGCGAGCTGCTCACGCGGGTGTACCTGCTGCACGGGCGCTACGCGGTCGGCGTGGGCCAGTACGGGCTGGCGCGCGGCATGCTGCGCAACGCCGTCGAGCTGGCGCAGGACGGCGAGGAGACGCGCGAGCTCGCCAGCGAGGCGCTGCGCCGGCTGGCGGCGGTCCAGGCCCACGTGGGCGAGCTGCGCGAGGCCCGGCGCCTCGGCAGGCGCGCCCTGGACCTCGCGGTGCACGACGCGCAGCGCGCGGTCAGCTGGCTGCAGCTGGGCGTCGTCGAGGTGCTCGAGGACCGCCTCGAGGCCGGCCTGCGCAGCGTCGACGAGGCGCTGCGGCTGCTGCGGCGCGAGCGCCGCTGGAGCCTTCCGGGCGCGTTCGCCGCGGCGCACCTGCTGCGCGGGCGCATCTACCGCCTGGCCGGTCGGCCGCGGCGCGCGCTCGCCTCGCTGGTCCGGGCCCAGCGCCTCGCGCAGCGCGCCGGCGAGCGGCGGCTCGAGACCGAGGCGGCCGCGCGCCTCGGCGGGCTGCTGCTCGAGGTCGGGCGCCCGAACGACGCCGAGGAGCTGCTGCGCGAGGCGCTGCAGACCGCGCGCGAGATCGAGGACCGGCGCGGGCAGGCGCTGACCGGCCTGTGGCTCGGCATCCTGCTGCTCGAGCGCGGCGAGGCCGAGGCCGGGCCGCTGCTGGCGCGCACCGAGGACCTGGCCCGCGAGATGGGGCTCAACCGCGTCGTCGGGCTGACCACGGCCGTGCGCGCGCGCCGCGCCCTGGCGCGCGGCTCGATGCTCGCCGCCGAGCGCCTGAGCGCGGAGTCCGAGGCGGGCCTCGAGCGCCACGGCGCCGAGCTCTCCGACCGCATCGTCATCGTGGGCACGCGCGCGCTGGTCCTCGAGCGCCTGGGCCGCACCGAGGAGGCGCAGGCGCAGCTCCGCGAGCTCGAGCGCCGCATGCGCCGCGAGACGCGCCGCCTGCAGAGCCCGGTGCTCCAGTCCCGCCACCGCCAGGCCTCCATGCGCCTGCTGGAGACGGTCCGCTCGAACCCGGGCTCGGTGTACCCCCGCGTGGAGCTCGACTGGGGCCGCGGCGGCCTGATCCCGCCCCCGGCCTGAGCCCGCCCGGGCCGATCCCCTCCCGACTCGCGGCCGGCCTGGCACACACCCGGTAGGGGCCGCCGCCGGCCCCGCGGTCGCGCCGGCCGCACCCCGCCCCTCCTGCGAGCCCGGGCGGCCCGGCAGGGCCCCGCCCTGCCCCGACCCTGCGCCCCGGGCCGCCGGGCGTGGCACCCCGACCGGCCGTCCGGGCGGCCGCCGCTCCGGGGGCCCGGCAGGCTGGCGCGCGGGCTCGAGAGCCGAGCCCGGGCGAGCGCGGGGCGCGGTCCCTGGGGTGCGGACAATTCCCGGTCCGTAGTTGCAGTTGAGACTTGTTCTCAATATCGTTTCTCCCGCTTCGATGTTCGCCGCCGTCCTCCTCCTCCCGGGGCTCCTCCCCGCGCCCCTCCTCCCGACCGACGAGACGCCGACGCGGTCGTCCGCCTCGGTGGAGCGCCGCGTCGCGGTGATGGGCACTCTGCTGGAGCTGCACCTGGAGGCCCCCGACCGGGCCGCGGCGCTGCGCGCCAGCGAGTCCGCGGTGCGGGCGCTCGAGGGCGTCGAGGCGCGCCTCTCGACGTGGCGCGACGACTCCGAGCTCGCGCGCCTCAACCGCGCCGAGCCCGGCGTGCCGTTCGAGCTCGGGCCCGAGCTGCGGCGCGACCTCGAGGACGCCGCGCGCGTGTGCCGCTGGACCGACGGCGCCTTCGACCCGGTCGTCGGCGGGCTGGTCCACGCCTGGGGCCTGCGCGACGGCGGCCGCCTGCCCACCGAGCAGGAGCGCGAGCGCGCGCGCCTGGGGGGCGGCCTCGA